>DAOUJI010000124.1:0-30670 GCA_034422875.1 Dehalococcoidia bacterium
CCTGATTGACCGTGAACATATTGGGAAACCCTGCGGTCAGGATGCCCATGTAGTTCCGTGGGCCCGCGGCAAATTTGTCTTTGATCGACTGTCCCTCTTTGCCGCGGATGTCAATTCTGGTCAACGCTCCGGTGATGGCGTCGTATCCAGTGGCGAATATGATGACGTCAAGCTCGTACTCGGCGGCTGCGGTCTTGACGCCTCTGGGAGTGATCCGCTCGATGGGAGCTTCCTTCACGTCGACCAGCAATACGTTGTCGCGGTTGTACGCCTCGTAGTATCCGCTTTCGCATGGCACCCGCTTGGAACCGAAGGGGTGGTCCTTGGGCGTCAACATCTCCGCCACCACCGGGTCCTTGACGCGCTGACGTATCTTGTTGCGGACGAACTCCGTGTATTCGTCGTTAATCTCCCCGGGCGTCATGATTTCCTGGAAATTGCCCAGCCATTTCCCGAACCCCGGCAGTTCCCACGTCTCTTCGTACACGGCCAGTCGTTCTTCCGGCGAAATCTCCAGGGCCGACTTGGAATAGAATTGGTGGATGAACGAGGTCGGGGTTTCGCTGCATTTCTTGAAGATTTCCGGGTAGCTGGCCTTGATTTCCCGCTGGGTCTCAGGGTCTATCTCCTTGTTGCGCAGGGGCACGCAATAATTCGGCGTGCGCTGGAAGACGGTCAGGTGGGAGACCTCCTTGGCGATTTCCGGGATGAGCTGGACAGCGGTGGCCCCTGTGCCCACCACTCCCACACGTTTGCCTGCCAGGTCCATGCCCTCCTCGGGCCACATGCCGGTGTGGCGCCAGTCGCCCTGGAAGCTGTCCAAGCCTTCGAAGTCGGGAAGGTAGTGAGCGGAAAGAATGCCGACGGCTGTAATCAAAAATTGCGCCCGTGCCCGTTGGCCGTCCTCGGTGCAAACTTCCCAGATATTTTTCTCCTCGTCATAGACCGCCGAACTCACGCGGGTGTTCAACTGTATGTCCCGGCGCAGGTCAAACTTGTCGGCTACGTAGTTGAAATACCGCTCGTTCTCGGGTTGGCCGGAAAAGAGCTCTTTCCAGTCCCACTCCTGAAGGAGTTCCTCTGAGAAGGAGTAGGCATAGGTATAGCTTTCCGAGTCGAAGCGCGCGCCAGGGTACCGGTTCCAGTACCAGGTGCCTCCTACTCCGCCGCCATCCTCGAAAACCCGGACCGACAGGCCAAGCTGACGCAACAGGTACAACTGGTACAAGCCCGTGACGCCAGCGCCTATGATGATGGCATCGTACTGCTCTATTGAATCGAGCGTTCCCGTATCGGCCGCCGGTGCGCCTTGTAGTGAATCTCCCATACTCATTCCTCCTCCAGGCCTCGCGGAGGATAAGCCTCCCGCAGCGCAGTCTTATGGAGTGATTTTAGGCTGTCTTGGGTGACCGTCCATTTGGTCCCCTGTATTGTACGCTCAGCGAATTAAGCGGACAAGAAACGAACTCACGCCAACTCAGTTGTGGAGAGCGCCCTACATCCTTGCTCCAGCAGGCGGTCTGCCTGGACCACCCTACGCGTTGAGGCCGCCCCGGGAACTGGCGGGCTAGAGGGAACTGTACGCAGCACCGTATTCGAACTAGCCGGTGCATCCCGGGCGCTGGAGCATATGGGCTGGTAATGACACCTCCCGAATCCGTCCCTGCCCTGGTTGGCGTATGATAACAAGAGTAAGAACTATTGGAGTCAGGTCGGAATCTACATGGGGATTTCCATCCCGGCCACGTAGGATGAAAAGCGGGGTGTACACTACACCGTCTCTCCCGCGAAGAGCCAGCCCCGTACCCCGATACGGGGCTGGAGTCCAGGGAACCCTTCGGCAAGCTCAGTGCAGGCTCTTGCAAGGAGGAAGGGCTCCTCCTGGATTCCTGCCTCCGCAGGAATGACGAATAGGGTTCCATACTCGTCATCCCAACCAGCTTACGCTAGGGGAGAAGGGACTGTCGATGCCTATTTTCGTAGTAATGTCCCGGGAAGGACTACTGTGAGTATCCTCTTACATCGGTTCGGAGCGCCGGCGGCCGTGGTTCTAGCAGCTGTTGTCCTGGCCTGCTCGGGTAGGGAAGAGCCGACCGTACCAGCTGAGGGCTCAACGACTCCTTCGGTCACACAGACCGCGACGACTGCGCCAAGCCCAACTGAACCCTCCGAGCCGACGCTCAGCCCAACCCAACAGGGACCTACAGTTACGCCGACCCAACCTGATACGCCTGAGCCGACTTCCGCGCAAACGCGGACCCCGTCGACAGGCTACGACTCAACCGAGAACATGTACCGGCTCTTCTCGGGCAGGGACCAAAACCCCGACGACACCCAAGAGGCCATCAGACTTGCCGTCGCCAACAACGACAAATCGATGGTACCTCTGTTAATCGAGATGCTCCGCTTCTTCGGGGACTGGGATCTGATTATAGAGACCAACACGGCCATCTCGGTGATAACGGCACAGGAGTTCGAGGGCGCCTCAGGCACATGGCACGAGTGGATGGAGTGGCTGGGCAAGAACGCTGACGAGTACAGTCCTCCCGACGGGTACGTGCAGTGGAAGAGCGATCTCATGAGCCTGATCGACCCCAGGTTCGGGGAGTTCCTGAGGCCGGCGGCTGAGGGCTCACGGATAAACGTCGCCGAGATCGCGTGGGGAGGCGTCCGGCCTGACGGTATCCCCGACCTTCAGAACTCCCCTGTCCTTCCGGCAAGCGAGCAGAACTACCTGCAACCGACCGACCGGGTCTTCGGCGTGTCCATCAACGGAGAGCACAGGGCGTACCCCCTTCGCATCGTAAACGCCCACGAGATGGCCAACGACGTTTTGGGAGGCGAACCAATCGCCCTGGCCTATTGAACCCTCTGCGGCACCGGAATCGTGTATTCCGCCAAAATCAACGGGGAGCCGACCACCTTCGGAACGTCGGGGATGCTGTACCGCAGCAACAAGGTCATGTACGACCGGCTGACCAACTCGCTCTGGAACCATCTCACGGGCGAGCCCGTCATAGGGCCGTTGTGGGACTCGGGGATAGAGCTCGACTTCTACCCGGTCCTCCTCACGACGTGGGAGGAGTGGCTGGAACTTCATCCCGACACCACTGTGCTGGACCGGGAAACGGGCTTGTATCCGGCCGATTTCTACGCGCCGGAGGAGGACCCCCAGGCAATCTACTACTCCTATTTCAACTCACCGGAAACGATGTTCCCGGTACCTGACCGGGACGACCGGCTTGAAACAAAAGACGTCGTGCTGGGAGTCCAGCTAAACGACGGCTATAAGGCCTATTCCTCCGAAGCGTTGCGGGAAAGTCGCATAGTTAACGACGTCGTAGGAGGCGAGGAAATATTGGTGGTGGGGTCTGGGGAAAGCCAGGGTGCGCGGGTCTACCATCGCGGAGGCAGGTCGTTCGAGCTGGCGCCAAACGACGAAGGCGGTCACCTCGGCTTCCCGTCCGTGGTAGCGGACGCCGAAGGCGGGACATGGCGGGTGACCGAGGAGTTTCTGGTCAACACAGCAGACGAGTCGGAGAAGCTCGCGCGGATCCCCACGCACATGTCGTTCTGGTTCGGATGGTTCCAGTTCCACCCGGACACGGAGCTGTACACGGGACCCTAAGCGGGGTCCGCCTCGAAGAGGCGTTACCGCCAGTCTGACTTTTGAGCGTCCAACTCGGCGGGAGGTTTCAGATAGACAGTCCCCTCTTCCACCAGGACCTCACAGACGGGCACGTCATCAGCCAGGGGTCCGTCCACCAGGGTTCCAGTGCGCAAGTCATAGCGGGCGAAGTGGCGGGGACAAACGATTACGTCCCCTTCCAACTTCCCTTTGGACAGCAGGCCCGTTGCATGGCCGCATTCGTCCAGTATGGCGGCGAACTCGCCGTCCAGGTTCACAAGCACGTACCGCTCGCCGTCGACAACTACGACCTTTTTGTCGCCGGGCGCAACCTCAGTGGTCTTGGCCACCTCGGTGAAGTCTGGCAAGGGCATGTTTCTCCTAGTCAACAGGGATCAAACGGAGCGGAGTATACAACAGTCATCGTCAATTGGATAACCGGCCCATCGCTCTCCAAGACTTATGGCGGCCGTCTATAGCGACAGCGAGTGGCTGGGAATGACGCAAAGAGGCTTCCAATGAGCAGATTTTGAGTTAGGCACACGTAGGCCGGAGGTTGGTCGACCTGAGGGGACCTAGACAGAACCGTCTTCGGGCTGTGGCTGGGCAAGCTGTGAGACTACGAGCGCTGGCGTTCTGTTGTTGTGAAGGGGATGTCAGGTCAGATTCCAGCCGGCTGTCAGCCCGCGGGCCTCGTCGTATCCCCAGCAAGCGACGGAGCCGTCGGTCCTCACCACGCAGGTGTGGAATTTCCCGGTACTGACGGAGGTGAATTCCCCTTGCGGCGCCAAGGCTCGGTAATCCCGGGGATCGCCCCAGCATTCGACGGAGCCGTCGGTCCTCACCCCGCAGGTGTGGTCGTCCCCGGCACTGACGGAGGAGAAATTCCCCTCTGGCGGCGAAGCTTGGCGATATCTGTCATCTCCCCAGCATTCGACGGAGCCGTTGGTCCTCACCCCGCAGATGTGGCGGTCCCCGGCGCTGACGGAGGCAAACTCCCCTTGGGGCGGCAAAGGGTTGGCGCCCCAGCAGGCCAGGGAGCCATCGGCCTTCACCCCGCAGGTGTGGTAGCTCCCGGCGCTGACGGAGGCAAACTCCCCTTGGAGCGGCGAAGCTTGTCCAGATTCGTCATTTCCCCAGCAAGAGACGGAGCCGTCGGTCCTCACACCGCAGGTGTGGTAGCTCCCGGCGCTGACGGAGACGAACTCCCCTTGTGTTGGAGAAGCTTGTCCATATTCGTCATATCCCCAGCAAGAGACGGAGCCGTTGACCTTCACACCGCAGGTGTGGCCGTTCCCGGCGCTGACGGAGACGAACTCCTCTTGGGGCGGCGAAGCTTGTCCAAATTCGTCATCTCCCCAGCATTCGACAGAGCCGTCGGTCCTTACCCCGCAGGCATGGACATACCGGGTGCTGACCGAGACAAACTCCCCTTGTGTTGGAGAAGCTTGTCCATATTCGTCATATCCCCAGCAAGCGACGGAGCCGTTGACCTTCACACCGCAAGTGTGGTCTCGCCCAGCGCTGACCGAGGTGAACTCCCCCTTCGGCGGCGAGGCTTGTCCGACCTCAATATAACCGCGATGTTCCGATACCCAGGCCAGATTCGACCCCCAGCAAGCGACGGAGCGGTCGGCCCGTACTCCGCAGGTGTGGACCTCCCCGGCGCTGACTGAGGTGAATTCGCCTTCAGGGGGAGTCGCCTCACCGTCACCGTCGCTCCCCCAGCACGCAACCTTGCCATCCGTCATCACGCCGCAGGTGTAGAGAGCCCCAGCGCTGACGGAGGCGAACTCCCCTTGGGGAGGTGAAGCTTGTCCAAAATGGTTGTCGCCCCAGCAGGCCAGGGAGCCATCGGCCTTCACCCCGCAGGTGTGGTAGCCCCCGGCGCTGACGGAGACGAACTCCTCTTGGGGCGGCGAAGCTTGTCCAGATTCGTCATTTCCCCAGCAAGAGACGGCGCCGTCGGTCCTCACCCCGCAGGCATGGCCATACCGGGTGCTGACCGAGGAGAAATTCCCATCTGGCGGCGAAGCTCGGCCGAGAGGGTTAGCGCCCCAACAGGCTAGAGAGCCATCGGCCTTCACGCCGCAAGCGTGGTTGTGCCCGGCGCTGACCGAGGCGAAATCTCCTTGAGGCGGCAAGGCTTTTCTATAATGGTTGGCGCCCCAGCAGGCAAGGGAACCATCGGCCTTGACCCCGCAAGTATAGTCGGACCCAGCGCTGACCAAGGCGAATTCGCCGTACGCGGCCTTCTCGACCTCCTCGAATTCCTCGATCTCCTCGACCTCCTGGATCGCGTCGTTGCAAGCGGTCATAATCAGCATCAGCGCCAGAATCAGAGCCGTGAGCAACAGAGGAGGATGCCGCCGTAACCGTAACACGGAGATGCTCATTTTACGTTGCCAGTACTTGACAGGCAATTTGATTTCATCAAACCTGGTGGAGCTGAGGGGATTCGAACCCCTGGCCTCCTGCGTGCAAAGCAGGCGCTCTCCCCCTGAGCTACAGCCCCACAGAAACCAATTATAGCCCTCCTGAGTGGTTAGGGCTATCGCGAAAAGTCCTCTCGCCGCGGCGATGTTATAATGACATTCAGACAAGGCCGAGGCTGGCAGAGCCTACATTGGGTGTCGTGCGGCTGACGGCCCAGGGATAAACCGGGAGGCGGTGGCGCTATGCCCTCTCACCTGCTGACCCTCGACTCGAAACCCAATGCCTCATACATGATTGCCGGTTGGAAGCCCCAATGGTCCGACGGCGGCGAGATATCCAGCGGCCTGCCTGAGTATCTCATTAAGAAGTTCGACGCCAAGAAAATCGGAAGCTTCACCCGGGAAATCACCATGACGTGCTATCCCTTCCAGGTCCCTGGCACTCACGACGCCTTCCGGCCCTCTGCGGCGTTCGACCAGGGACTTCCCACCCGGGAAATCACACGGGACAACTCCGTCTACGACGCCGGAAACGGGCTGATAGTCTTCCAGGGAGAGGAGCCGTGGTTCCGGTTGGACATGTACTCGGAGGCGTTCTTTGGAATAGCCAAGGAGCTTAACCTGGAAAAGGTCGTCGTGGTGGAAGGCTACAACGGACCGGCGCCGCCTGAGATGGAACGAAGCGTGAACTGCTCCTTCAGCCAGCCGGAGATGAAAGAAAAGCTGGAGAAGTATTCGGTGCGGTTTTCGAGTTATGGCTCCGACCGCAAGGCCGGCCCCACTATAGGCATGGGGCTGGTGTCTATGGCCCATTACCAGTACCCGGAAATCAACATGATCAGGTTCGGGGCGATGGCGCCAATGTATTCGTTCATTACCAACAACAACGGGCCCGTGGGAATATCGCGAGACCACAGGTCTTTCTACGATATTCTACGTAGAATAAGAGCGTTGCTGGGAATGGACATCGACCTGTCGGACCTCCGGGAGAAGGGCGAGGCAGAGTCCCAGGAACTGCAGGCCACACTGGAACGGATAGCATCGACCAACACATCGGCCCGGCAAGCTCTGGAACAGGCCAGGGCCGATTTCCATCACACACCTTACATCGAGCCTGTGGAGTTGGCTCCCGAACTGGACCGCGCCCTCGACGACATCCTCCGAAACGTTCCGGAACACCCTGAAGAGGAGTCTTAGCGGCTCTCCTCTACCCGTTGCGTATAGCCAGCTTGGCGGCTGTGACGGTGTTCACCAGCAGCATTGCGATGGTCATAGGCCCCACTCCGCCCGGCACAGGGCTGATGGCCTCCACTTTGTCATAGACACCGTCGAAGTCCACGTCTCCGACCAGCCTGGAGCCTGAGTTCCGCGATGGATCGCTGATTCTGTTCACTCCCACGTCAACTACAACGGCACCTTCCCGGACCATTTCCGGCGTGATCGAACGGGGAACTCCGGTAGCGGCCACCAGAATGTCGGCTTGGCAGGTTATCGAGGCCAGATGGCGCGTTGCTGTGTGGCATACGGTTACAGTGGCGTTGGCCCCTTCCATCTTTTGCATAAGCGCCAGAGCCAGGGGTTTGCCCACGATATTGCTGCGCCCGCATATCACCACGTGGCATCCCGAGGGGTCATAACCGTTGCGCAGCAACAACTGCTGGACGCCCCCGGGAGTGGCTGGCACGAAATCGTAGTCTCCCAGGGCCAGCTTGCCCAGGTTGACGGGGTGGATTGAGTCCACATCCTTGTCGGGACTGATGTGGGCCAGCGTGGAGTTCTCGTGAATGTGTTGCGGAAGAGGAAGCTGGAGAAGAATGCCGTGGAAACCGGGATTCTCGTTCAAGGAGGACACCAGGTCAAGCAACTCCCCTTGGGGCGTGTCACCGGAGAGGCGGAAGGTCTCGGTGAAGATCCCTACTTCACTGCAGGCTCGCTCTTTGTTTCGGACGTAGACAGCGGACGCAGGGTCATCCCCAACGAGAATGGCCGCAAGTCCGGGGACAACCCCGTGCGCTTGACCCATCTTGGCCACGTCTCGGGCCACCTCAGCGCGAATCTCCGCCGAGGCTGCTTTTCCGTCCAGTATCTTCGTCATCGACCCTCGTTCGTCCGACTCCACCACCCCAAATGGCTTCCCGCACTGGTTGGACACTCATCGTCGGGCATCTCTATAATACCCTAACTTGGCTGGAGCCGTGTACCGAAGGCCGCGTAGGATGATCAGCACAGGCATAGACATCATCGAGATATGGCGCATCAAGGGAGTCCACGAAAGGTACGGCCAAAGGTTCCTTAACCGGATATTCACGCCGTCGGAGATCGAATACTGCCGCGGGAGAGCGCCCAATCTGGCTGCCCGGTTCGCAGCCAAGGAAGCCACGATGAAGTCTCTCGGCACCGGTGTGCGCGGGGTGGGGTGGAAGGACATCGAGGTGGTGAGGAATCGTGCGGGCGCCCCTTCCATCAAGCTCCACGGCAGGGCGTTGGCTCGCGCTGAACGGCTCGGACTCCAGGAGATGTCCCTGTCCATTTCTCACTCCAGGGAGTACGCCGTGGCTTTCGTCGTCGCACACATAGACGGGGAGACAGAGTCGCCGCTGAGGCCGGCCCCAACGGGTCTGTGAAGCCGGGCCTGTGAAGATAGTAACCTCCGAGCAAATGCGCTCCATCGAGGACGCCTGTGAAGCGCAGGGAGTCCCCAAAGACTCCCTAATGGAGAAAGCGGGTCTCGCTACTGCTGTCGTCGCCCGCGACCTGCTGGGAGGCGCCGCCGGGCGTAAGGTCGTTGTTCTGGTTGGGCCAGGCAACAACGGCGGAGACGGATTGGTTGCAGCACGATTCCTGGCCTCCTGGGGAGCGTCGGTCAGGGCATGGACCACGCCGACTAATAGAGAAGAGCACCCTAAGACCTCGCTGGCCAGGCAGTCCGGCGTTTCGGTCGCTCCTATCACGGAAGATAGCTTTTCCAGCCTGACGCGAGACCTGCACTCCAGTGACGTCGTCTTGGACGCAGTCCTGGGCATCGGCAAGTCCCGCCCATTAGAGGGCCTCGTCAAGGAAACAATGCTGATTTTGAGGTCCGCCAGGGATAGTCGTTCCTCTCTGCGCATCCTGGCCCTCGACGTTCCCACGGGGATGGACGCGGACTCCGGTGCGGTGGATCCGGCGTGTCCGAGAGCCGACGTGACCATATCCTACGGGTTCCCGAAAACAGGCCACTACATGTTCCCAGGCGCCGACTTCACGGGGAAGCTGGAAGTGGCGGACCTGGGAATTCCAAGCAACCTTTCCGAGGACATCCCCGTAGAGTTGCTGACCCAAGACTGGATTGCAGAGAGGCTGCCGTCCAGGCCCCTTTCAGGCCATAAAGGGACCTTTGGTCATGCCCTCGTAGTGGCCGGTTCCCGCAACTACGTCGGCGCGGCGTATCTGGCGGCCCAGGCAGCTGCTCGGAGCGGCGCCGGGCTGGTCACACTGGCTTCTCCGCAGAGTGTGTACCCCACCGCCGCCTCCAAGCTGGCGGAGGTCATACACCTGCCGCTACCAGAAGACGACAACGGCCGCTTTCACCCGGACGGAGCCGACCTCCTGAGGGAACGCCTGGGAGAATACGACTCTCTCGCAGTGGGATGCGGGTTTGGCAGGTCTCCAGGGTTGGTGGAGTTCATTGGCCGGCTTCTCTGCGACGACCCGGAACATTCACTGCCGACAATTATTGACGCTGACGGGCTGAATAGCCTGTCCCAGATTCCAGATTGGCGGGACAGGGTGAAGGCGCCCTTGTTGCTGACTCCCCACCCGGGGGAAATGGCTGGACTGACCGGTCTCACCGTCGCCCAAATCCAAGCTGACCGGACGACCGTGGCACGGGAGTGGTCCAACAAGTGGGGCGTGACACTCGTCCTCAAGGGAGCGTTCACCGCCTTGGCGTCGCCCGGAGGCGTATGCCGCATAGCCCCGTTCGCCAACCCGTCCCTCGCCAGCGGAGGCACAGGAGACGTGCTGACCGGGATCATCGGTGGGCTGCTCGCTCAGGGGCTTACACCGGAGGACGCCGCTTGCTGCGGCGTGTACATCCACGGTGATGCGGGGGAAACGGTTCGACGGGAAGTGGGAGAGACGGGCGCGTTGGCCGGAGACTTGCTGGACCGGATTCCCCGGTCTATCGCAATGATAAAGGCCAAATGATTTAAGGCCGAATAGGGAGAAAAGCCTCATCCTGGCGCTATAATGTGCGGGCGCGTTTTGACTTGTGAGTTTTCCGAGGAGCAGTTCTATAGTGAATAAACAACTGGAACCCTTCTATCCGCCGCCGCGTCTGCTGTTGGGCCCGGGCCCCAGCAGCGTCCATCCCCGTGTGCTGCAAGCGATGGCAATGCCGCTGTTGGGTCACCTGGATGGGGCATTCTTGAAGGTCATGGACGATGTCATGCAGGCCCTTAGGGATGTTTTCAAGACCTCCAACAAGCTGACCTTCCCTGTATCGGCCACCGGTTCCGCGGGAATGGAAGCCGCTTTTTGCAACATATTGGAGCCGGGAGACGTGGTTGTGATAGCCGTCAACGGCTTCTTCGGCAACCGTATGGTGGACATAGGCAACCGTTGCGGCGCCGAAGTCCATGCGGTGGAGTACGAATGGGGCAAGGCCATTGGGCCGGACCTTTCGAGGCTCGAAGATGAGATGAAGAAGCACAAGAAGGTGAAGGCCCTGGCCATAGTCCACGGGGAGACCTCCACCGGAGTGCTCAATTCCCTTCAACCGGTGGCGGAATTGGCGCACGCCTACGACGCGGTGGTCATAGCGGACGCCGTGACCAGCCTGGGCGGAGTGGACGTGGCCCTGGACGAATGGGACGTAGACGTTGCCCATAGCGGAACCCAGAAGTGTCTTGGCGGGCCTCCTGGCCTGGCGCCGGTGACGCTGGGTCCCAGGGCCGAACAGGTGTTGAAAGAGCGCACCAGGCCAGTACAGAGCTTCTACCTGAACCTGTCCGACCTGGAGACTTACTGGGACGAACGCAGGGCCTACCACCACACAGCGCCCATCTCTATGGTCTATGCTCTCCGTGAAGCCCTTCGCATGGTCCAGGAAGAGGGCTTGGAGGCCAGGTTTGCGCGGCATGCCATAAACGCCGAAGCCTTCCGTGCGGGGGCGGAAGCCCTCGGCATGAAGCTCCTGGCTGACCCGGACTGCAGGCTGGACCCGCTCACCACCGTTCTGACGCCGGAAGGCGTGGACGTGAACAGGGTGCGCGGAATCCTGTTGGAAGAGTACGGCATTGAGATAGGCGGAGGACTGGGGCCTCTAGCGGGGAAGATACTCCGAATCGGCCTTATGGGAGATGGCTCCAGGGCGGCCAACGTCCTCGCGTTGCTCTCTGCGTTGGAACGAATCCTCCCTAGAGAAGGGTTCGAAGTAGCGAAAGGCGCCGGAGTCGCCGCCGCCCAGAAAGTGTACGCCGAAGAGGACTAGGCGCCGGGCCGTCTGTCACGATTGGCGGTAGGCGTCGCTGCGGTGCGCGACGCGAACCACCAAGAGGACGAGTTCGCCGTCGAGCAGCTCATATACGACCCTGTAGTCTCCAACGCGCAGGCGCCTCAGACCCCGCAACCCTCCCTTTAGCGGCCTTCCTGTCAATGGTTCTTCACGGAGGCTGTCGATCGCCTCGACTATGCGAGTCCTGGCCGGGTTTGGAATGTCCGCCAGCTCTCTCGCTGCGCTGCGCTTAATCCGAACTGAGTAGCTCACGCTTGACCTCATCCCAGTCCAGAACAGGGTCTGAGGGGTCGCGCAATCTGTCCAACGCTACGGAGAGGTCATCAAAGTCTTCAATATATCGTTCCAAAGCCTGGCGGACCACTTCAGCGCGGCTGCGTCTGAGCTGTGTGGCCGCCGCGTCCAAGGCGTCCGCCAGTTCATCGGGCACACGGGCGGTGATTTGAGTCATCGGAATTCTCTCCTACGACAAATGAAGTCAGGTAATGTAAAAAGGATATATTAGCATTACAATAATCTCTACTACATTGTCTGTCAACAGGTGTGCCTACCACAGGCAGAGTATCGGACAGCCAGGCTTATTCAATACTCCGGCGGCGATGGGCCTAGGGCCCGGTGTCGGGCGGCCATCCTCGCCCGAACCTGTTCCCGTACCTGATTCTGTATCGCCTGATGTTCACGATGCTCATCACCCCTATGACAATCAACGCCACCGGCCAGAAATCTTTCACCAGATTGTCCCGCACCCCCAGGTTTTCCAGGAGGAAGAGGACTCCGAAGAAGATGGCGGTAAACCCAACTATGGCGGGACATCCTATGGCCATGTCCTACTCTCCCGCTTTCTCCTGAGTCAACTCTGAAATCAACCAGCGTTTGTCATGCTTCAACAGAGTGATAGTTGCCTTGATGCGACTGTTTTCAGGGAAGTCCACGTCATATTCCGCAGTGAGCAGGGCAGCGCCCTCGGTGGCGGAGACCGTCTCAATTACCAGATTCTCAACGGCGATGGGCTGCAACCGCGTCCTCAGCATCGAGTCCGCCACTTCCGGGACAAAGAGGTCGGGGAGTCGGACGGCGTTTCCCGCCGATAGGGCGTCGTAATAGTCCCGCACGGTGGACTCTGGGGTGGACTCCCCTCCGCAGGAGACTGCGAAAAGGCCTGCGGCCAGCGTCGCCAGGAGCGCGGTCCCAAGCTTCAATCGCTTAGACCCTCGTTCCTGTAGGCCTCGTCAAGAAGGTCCACAACGTGGCAGACGGTCAGGTCCATTCCCCTTCCTGCCGCGCCGGTCTCAAGCTGGATCATGCATCCCGGGTTGGCCGTGGCCACGCAGTCGGCCCCTGTTGCGGCGACGGATTCCATCTTGGAGTCCAGGACTCTCCCGGACATTTTTTTCTGGACCATGGAGTAGATGCCAGCCGCGCCGCAGCAGCGGGTCGAGTCCTCCATCTCAACTAGTTCCAAGCCCGGAATGGCCTCCAGAGCCGCCCTGGGCGCCCGCATTATTCCCTGGGCGTGGGCCAGGTGGCAGGGGTCCTGGTAGGTCACTTTGCGTTTGACCTCGCCTTTTGGAGGTTCCAGGGGAAGGTCAGCCAGCAGCTCGGTGACGTCCATCGTCATTTCGCTGAGGCGGCGGGCCTTCTCCCCATATTCGGCGTCGCTCTTGAGAATCTCCCCGTACTCTTTCATGGCCGACCCGCATCCCGCGGACGCCACCACTACCTTGTCGACTCCGGCTGCCAGGAATACGTCGATGTTCTTCCGGGCCATGTTTCTGGCCTCTTCCAACTCCCCGCTGTGGAGGCTTAGAGCACCGCAGCAGCCCTGGCCCACCGGCGTGGTCGTGTCACAGCCGTTCCGGGTTAGCACTCTGACTGTGGCCTCCATGGTGTCGGCCTGTACGAGCGGCATCACGCACCCCGACAATAGGGCGACGTTCATGCGTCGTGGCGCCATGCTGGGGTACACTTCAGGGCTGGGGCCGAAGAACCGGTCCGATATTGTTGGAAGAGACCTTTCCATGTCATGCACGCCTCCGGGCAGAAGCCGGAGAAGCCTTGACGCCCTCAGGAGCTTCTGGAGGCCCCATCGCTGGTAGAAGCGCAACAGCCTGGCCCCGAACCTGAGGCGTCCAAGATTCCCCAAAGCGCCCCGGAGAAAAGCCCAACGCACCAGACGCATCTTGAGACCGCCGGAGCCTCTGACATTGACCTGGGCGCGGGTGTACTCCATCAACCGTCCGAAGGGCACACCTGACGGACAGGCGGTCTCACAGGCCCGGCACTGCAGGCAAAGCTCCCAGTGAGACGCCACCCGGTCAGTTATTCCCAGGCGGCCTTCATTTACAGCCTTCATCAGGGCTATCCGGCCCCGGGGGGACTCAGTCTCCACTCCCAACTGCACGTAGGTAGGACAGGCGCTCAAGCAGAGACCACAGTGGACGCACCTGTACAGGTCCGCGTCGGCGGGTGCGTCCGGACCGCTGAAAGCCGGATGCGTGGGAGGCTGGAGCATCTATATCCTCCCCGCCATACGGCCGGGACTCATGATCGAATTGGGGTCCAATTGGCTCTTGACTCGCCGCATCAGGTCCAGACCCTGGTCCCTGACCAGGTCGCCCCAAACGTCGATGTTCCTTTTTACACTGAGCGGGCAGCTTTCCACCATCAGGTGTCCGCCTGCTTCCAGGGCCGCTTCCCGCACTCTGTAGATCAAGCTTTCGTTCATATCGTCCCCGTGGTCGGCGAACCAATAGAGACGGGCGATTCCTGTAGCGGCGTCTACAATCACCCCTCCGTGGGGCAACTCGCCAAGAGTTCTGAGCAATCTTCCTATCCGGGACGGCCTGACGGAGGCCCGGAGCATGACGGGCGGAGTTGCCGCATTGGACCAGCCCAGGTCCGTCAACCGGCTCCAGAGGTCTACGGGTTCATTTCCTCTCAATACCGAAGAACCGTCAGGCAAGACTTTCAGAGCGTCTCTCTCGGCCCGGTCGACCATGCTCTTGCCACCCGAATAGCCAACCAACAGGAACTCTCCGTGGTGTGGAGGAAACAGGTCCTCCATGTCCAATGCGTCTGCAACTGCCCTGTTGATTGCATGGACCGCCGTCGGTTGCCCCGGCAGCATAAGAACCTTGGCGGCCAAGGACAGGGATTCCTCGGTTGAAGTACAGGGCGTCAACACCGCTATGCTTGAAGAGGGTAGAGGAACGAGCTTGAAGGTGGCATCGACGATGACGCCCAGCGTCCCCAGCGATCCAACGTAGAGCTTGCCCATGTCGTATCCGGTTACGTTCTTTACAACACGCCCGCCAGCCTTGGCCAGCGTTCCGTCGGCGAGGGCGACCGTGATGCCTATCAACCAGTCCCTGGGCGACCCATAGGCGAATCTGGAAGGCCCGGATATGTTCGACGCCAGAATTCCGCCGATGGTGGCTTTGCTGGCTGCCGGAGACTCTACCGGAAGCGTCTGTCCATGTCTGGCCAGTTGCGCTTGCAGCGATTCAAGAGTCATTCCCGCTTGAACCTGGGCCACCATGTCCAGCGGCTCGTGGAAGTTGAGATTGTCCAGCTTTTCCGTGCCAATGACCATGTCAAGCCGGCTGGGGATGTTGCCCAGTCCCATGTGGACACCGCCGCCTCTCGGAACGACCGCTATCTCCTCAGCCGACGCCCAGGCAAGAGCCTCGGACACCTCGTCGGGCTTTGAAGGAAGCGCCACTGTCTGGGGAGGAAACCCATCCACGGCGTAACCCGCAAGGCTGTCTTCAGGGGCCAGGACCTGTGCAACGGAGGAGGGGGCCGTACGATCGGGGGAAGCCATGGGCGGCTATATGTAGGCCCCCGGGCCAGTGGAGGATACGGCGGCCCTCTGCATGTCGTGGGTGTATTCGGGGCCGCCGGGGAAAATCTTGCCGGGGTTGATGAGTCCCGACGGGCAGAAGGCGTCCCGCACCTTCATCATCGCAGACATGTCCTCGTCGCTGAACACCATGGGCATGTAGGCCTTCTTCTCCAGCCCCACGCCGTGCTCACCGGTCAGGGAGCCGCCCATCTCCACGCACACCCTCAGCATCTCCTCACCTGCCGCGATCACCCGTTCCACGGCTCCGGGCTCCCGTTCGTCGAAGGCTATGCACGGGTGGAGGTTGCCGTCGCCGGCGTGGAACACGTTGGCTACCACAAGCCCGTACTTGTCGGCGATTTCCGCCACTCGCTCAAGAGCTTCCGTCAAGCGGGCGCGAGGCGCCACCCCGTCCACGAGGTAGTAGTTGGGAGCGATGGACCCCAAGGCCCCGAAAGCTCCCTTGCGGGCCGACCAGAGGCGTTCCCGCTCGGCCTCGTCGGTGGCTATTCTCACCTCTCCGGCGCCTCCGTCGTACATAGACGCCTCCACGTCACCGGCCAGGTCATCCACGCTTTCCTGAAGACCCTCCAGCTCTACAAGCAGCACGGCGCCCGCGTCCTCGGGGAAGACACCCTTGCTCACGTTAAGTATGGCGCCGATGCACACCGAATCGATTATCTCCATGGCGGCAGGCACGATGCCCCTGCCAATTACGGCGGACACGGTGCTGGTGGCTGAAGCAATGTCTGGGAACACTCCCAGCAATGTCTTCACCGACTCCGGGACTGGCAGCAGGCGTACGGCAATCTTGGTTGCGATTCCGAAGGTGCCTTCCGACCCCACGAACACTCCCCGCAGGTCATACCCGGGAACGTCGGCAGTATCGCCTCCCAGCCAGACCACCGAGCCGTCGTCCAGCACAACTTCCATGCCGGCTATGTGGTTGGTTGTGACGCCGTAGGCCAGACAATGGGGGCCTCCAGCGTTCTCAGCGACGTTGCCTCCGACGCTGCACGCTCGCTGGCTGGATGGGTCTGGCGCATATCGGAAGCCCAGCTTCCGCGCCTGGGTGTCCAAGTCCAGGTTAGTGATTCCAGGCTCCACTATGGCTATGCGGTCAGTGGTGTTGATTTCCAGGATGCGGGTCATACGGGTCAGGGCAACCTGTACGCCTCCCATGGAGGCGATGGCTCCGCCGCTCAACCCGGTGCCGGAGCCTCGGCACACCACTGGGGCGCCCTCGTCCCGCGCCAGGGAAACCACCCGGCTCACCTCGTCTGTGGACGCCGGGAACACAACCACGCTCGGCGTCGCCCGGTCTATGGAGCCGTCGTATTCGTAGACGAGCAGGTCTTCAGGGTGGTGAATGACGTGGTTCTTGCCCACTATGGCGCGGAGCTTCTTGACAGTTCTAGAATCGATGGGCATGTCAGGTTCCTGACCCCATTCTAATGCCTGTAGCTTCGGGCTTCAAACGCTCACCTAAGTCGAGACCATTGTATAACCTCTCCCCAAGTGGCGGAGGGTTGGGGTGGAGGGTCTCTTCAGCCTGGCGTAGGGGCGACCGGCCGGTCGCCCCTACAGAACCATGCCGCCTCCCGTAGTTGGTATACTTCTCCCAACGTTTTCTGATACGGGAGGTTTTCCGTGGGCTTTGCCGACGAGATCGAGAGGAAGACTCTACCGATACGCGAAGCTATACTGGCGCATCCTTTCGTTACCGGCGTAGGGGACGGGACGCTGGACGTGGAAAAGTTCAAGTTCTACGTGCGGCAGGACTATTTGTACCTGATTGATTACAGCCGCGTGCTGGCCCTGGCTTCCTCCAGGGCCCACGACCTGGACACCCAGTCCTGGTTCGCCAGGCTTCTCCACGAGACCCTGAACACGGAAATGGAGCTTCACCACAGCTACTGCGCCAAATTCGGCGTAACCCGCGAGGACCTGGAGGCCACTGAAGCCGCCCCCACCACAGTCTCCTACACCAGCTTCCTGCTCAACGTGGCCCATCAGGGGACCTACCAGGAGCTGGCAGCGTCGCTGCTCCCCTGCCAGTGGGGGTACTGGGAGATAGGCGACCATCTATCGCAGAAGGGGCCTCCGGAACACGCTCCGCTCTACGCCGAGTGGATAGCCATGTATTCGTCGCCTGAATACAAGGAATTGGCGGACTGGGCCCGGATCTTCGCCGACGAGCTGGCTGCCCGCTCCACCGAGGAGGACGTGCGGAAGATGGAAGCAGCCTACGTCACCAGCCTCCGCTACGAGCGTCTCTTCTGGGACATGGCTTTCAACCTGGAGCAGTGGGCCATCTAACGGCCCTCACCCCAGCCCCTCAGTAGTCGTAGGGGCAACCCTTGTGGTTGCCCTGTTCCCCAACAGTGCAACGCCTAAGGGCGCCCACGAGGGACGCCCCTACGAGTCATGCAGGCGTCCCGTGCCCCCGTCATTCCAGCGGAGGCTGGAATCCAGGGGTTCCGCGTGAGCCCAAGGAGCCCCTTCGACAGGCTCAGGACAGGCTCCAACCCTCTCTCGGGGAGAGGGAGTATACCCTTCCCCCAGTGGGGGAAGGTTGGGATGGGGGCAGACACCCCTCACAGCAGCTTTTTCAGGCTCGCCAACGCAAATAGAAAAGCCCCCGAGGCCGGAGGGAAGGCCACGGGGGCTTGGATTGGTGCAGCGGGCTGTTCAGCCTCTGCAGATTAGTCGGAAGGGAACCGGTCGCAGAACCACTCCTCAATTTGCGGGGGCAATCCCAGTTCGTCGCAGTCGGGGAATCCTTGGTCGAAGTCCGGGATCGAGTCTCCGCCCATCGTAGGCGCGTGCCTGTCCACCGGCCACTCGCCCAGCGTCACCGTGACCGTCTGGGTGGCGCCGTCTCGGACGATGGTCAAAGGCGCTTCGTCGCCCGGCCTGTAGGTGTCCAACTGAGCTAACAAGCCGGTCACGCTGTCCACCGAAACCCCGTTCACCGCGGTGATGATGTCGCCGCCGCTGGCAGGACTGCCCCGCTCAAGTCCTGAGCCGACCAGTCCAGCGTCGTCGGCCGGGCTGTCCGATTCGACGTCTATTACATACACCCCACTGTCCACGGAGAGGTCCAGGTTCTCAACCAACTCCGGGGTCAGGCCGGTGGCACGGATGCCCAGCCACGGAGGCCGAATCACTCCGCCCTCTTTCAGGTCGTCCAGGTTGTCCTTCAGGAAGTTGATGGGCACGGCGAACCCGACGCCTCCAAACGCGGACTCAAACCCTATGGTTCTGATGGCGGTGGTGATTCCTATGACCGCTCCGCTGGAGTCCAGAAGAGGCCCGCCCGAGTTGCCAGGGTTGATGATGGCGTCAGTCTGGATTACGCCGGAGACAAGCCGTCCGACGTGGCTGGGCATGTCCCTGTTGACCTGGCTCACGACTCCCACGGTGATTGTGCCTTCAAGTCCAAATGGGGCGCCGATGGCTATGGCCAATTGGCCCGGTTTGAGGGCGCTGGAGTCTCCTAGCGTAACGGGAGTTATGCCCGCCACAGACGAGGACTCCACCTTGAGGAGAGCGAGGTCGTTTCCTGGAAGGCGCCCCGTGACTTCGGCCTCCGCTGAGGAACCGTCGGAGAAGGTGACAGTCACCGTTTCTTCATCTTCTACGACGTGGTCGTTGGTGACGATGTGGCCTTCCGAGTCAATGAGGAACCCGGAGCCTCCACTCACCCCCGTGCTGATTTCCACTACAGCAGGGTTGACGGATTCGTATATTGCGACCACCTCGTCCTCATCGAACAAGGCTGCGGCAGCGGGGCTGCTGAAGAAGGAGTTTGAACCCGGGCCCACCCAGAAATAGGCCACCGCCAGAATGGCCGCTATGGCGGCGGCTGTCATGCCGATGCTGAGACTTCTGGCAAACTGTGACATCTGCCACCTCCTACAACCAGGAAGCTGGAGCGGTCGCTCTCTCCCGGTCAACGGGGACTTATTAGTCAGGATTGTAGGAGGTGATTCTTAATTTTTTGTTAAGTTGTCACGGCCCTCGCAGGTCGGGCGGGAGCAGGTTGGGTATGGAGTCCTCTATGGGATAACTCTCGTTGCAGGACTGGCAATGTAAGGTCCCGCTGAGGATTTCATCGGCGTCCTCGGCTTCCACACGCAGCTCCAAGGGCCCCTTGCACAGGGGGCACGCCAGGATTTCCAGCAAGTCTCTTTTCATTTTCTGCTCCTTCGTGGAACGAGGACGGACGGGGCGTTCGGACTATTACGCGTCAAGGCTTATCTCCACCAGCGCACGCAGCACATCAGCCAGCATGAACACCGCTACGCCCAGTACGGTCACCGCCGTCGCTCCGCTCAACGCCGACGTAATCCGCCGCAAGCCGCGCGCCTCACCTTCCGGGTCTTGGGGATAGCTCTTGGACCTGAGGAACCTGACCAGGTAGAACATGTACAAGGCCAGAACGATCTTTACGACCAGGACGGCTATGTAAGCCGGTCCAACGATGTTCGACGTGAGCCGGCTCAGCGTCATGATGACACCAGTCACCAACAGCACGGCTATGGCTGTGTTTACGAGACCCCGGAACTGCTCTCCTATGCGCCTCCGGTTTTCTGACGCTCCGTCCCCTTTGGAGAGGTTGGGCCGCAGAACCAGCAAGTAGAATAGTCCCCCGCCGACCCAAGCGACCGCTGCGATGGCGTGAATCCACCGTATGACAAGAATGAGGGCTTCGGTGAAACTCATGGGAGCATGAGGCCGGACAAAGGGATTCTACGTTGGGCTGGAGAGCCAGTCAACGAGCCGCACGTCAGGGCATGAGATGAGAGTCAGCCGGTTTGGTTGACAGTTAATCCGCTATGCCCATAAAATTCCCGCGATTCCCAGACTGTCCCTAAAGGCGAATTATGCCTACCACGGAGATGTAGATGAGGGACCCTCGGGTCAGTAGAAGCCTGGGCATTGAGCACCCCATTCTCCAAGCGGGAATGCCCTGGGTGTCCAACCCCGAGCTGGTGGCGGCTGTGTCCAACGCCGGCGGCCTGGGCATTCTGCATCCCTCAGCCGGCATGGACCTTGACGGCGACATGCTGGTCAACCTGCGGGAGAACATGCGCAGGCTCCGAAGGTTGACCAACCACCCATTTGGAGTGTGTTTCTATCTGGCAAACCCGCGCACGGCCGAGCTTATGGAGGCTGCCATAGAAGAGGGCATGCGCATCGCCGTCACCTACAGCGGAAGCCCTGCTCTATACACCGGGATGTTGAAGAACAACCAGGTAAGCGTCATCCACGTCGTGTCCACAGTCCGCCACGCCAGGGGCGCCGAAGCCCAGGGGGTGGACATTATGATAGCCGAGGGGTACGAAGGCGGCGGGCTGCGCGGTCCCGACGAGCTCCCCAACTCTGTACTGGTCCCCCAGATAGCCGATGCCGTGTCCGTGCCAGTCATAGTCTCCGGCGGCATAATGGACGCCCGGGGATACGTCGCGGCTCTTGCCTTGGGGGCTCAGGGTGTTCAGCTTGGCACAAGATTCGTTGCCACCAAAGAGTGCATCGCCCACCCAAGGCACAAGGAAGCGCTGCTGGGCGCCATCGACACCGGCACTGTCATCGCCGGACGCTATCACAGACCCACCCGGTTGCTGCGGACCGGTACAGCTTTGAAGGCCAAGACCGGAGATGGGGATGGAGCCGACTCCTCATCGGCGGAGCAGTGGGACGCTGAGCTGGGCCCGTCCAAAGTCCGAGCCGCAATCCTGGACGGGGACCTGGAAGGCAGCATAGCCTACTGCGGGGCGGGCGTCGGCCTGGTTTCCGAGATAATGTCGGCGGGCGAAGTGGTGGACGGCCTGGTGCAGGGCGCCAACCAGATTCTGGGCGCCCTGCGTTAGACAGATCCGGTTGACTGGGGACGGCTAGCCCTCTTCTGAACGTTCCTCTGCCCGGATTAACTCCCTGGCGTAAGCAAGCAGGGTCTCCTGCCGCTTCGCGTCCGTCTCCCTTGACTCCAGGTACATCTTCAAAGCGTCCATCGGAGACAAGCCCTCTGCAACTGCCGCCGGAATGCGGGTGCGTCGTGGCTGGTCCACCTCGCGAGTAATCGCAGTCACGTAGTGGGCCGGGCTGAGCGACTGGCGTATGTCAGAGTCGCTGAGGTGGACGTCTAACTCAGGAGGCGTCGTGATCCGCACCCGAAGGATAGAGCCCGCAATCTTGTGGCGTTGGATGGCGTTAATCACGGTCTGGGTGGGATTGGTGTCACCGGGATTGACCCGTGCGTCGATTGTAACAAAGGGTCTGGCGTCCACCTGCTGAAACTGGAAATCGGCTACCCTTTGTCCCTGCGGAGCGGCGGGGTCCAGGTCTATGACACAGAACCCCTTGGTGTCCTTCTCCTCGCTGAAGTCGACCCTTTGAAGGCTGCCTGAATAGACCACCATCGGATCATGCCGCAATATCTGGTGTTTGTGGATGTGCCCCAGGGCGACATAGTCCAGCGACTGCTTGTGCACCGCCGACGGGAACAGGGCGTGGTCATGCCCGAGCATCATGGATCGTTCCGAGCCCACAGTAGAGCCGTTTATCGTCACGTGGGCCGTAAGTATTGCGGGGATGTCCGGGTCCAGCTTTTGCGCCTCACGGTCAATCCCTAACCCGCACAATTCCTCCAGCCGCTCCCGCACCTGGTCCAGGGACAAGTTGCGGGACTCCTCGCGGCTCAAGAGCCTGCTCCTCTTAGGCCAGGGAACTCCGACTATCTGCACAGGCCCCTTTTTCGTGGGCATGGTGTATGTGGTCAGGTCGTCTCCGACCTGCACATTGGAAACCTGCAGGGTGTCGAAAATGTCCACAGCCGTCGCCCTGCCCAGGGCTGCCGGAAGGTCGTGGTTGCCCACGAGCAGGAAGACGCCGATCCCAG
The DNA here is from genome assembly GCA_034422875.1 of Dehalococcoidia bacterium. GTDB lineage: Bacteria > Chloroflexota > Dehalococcoidia > Lucifugimonadales > JAGWBF01 > DAOUJI01. The sequence goes on from DAOUJI010000124.1 coordinate 22,309, forward strand.
CCGCCGACAGCTTCGCCAGACGGCGCGCGAACTCCCGCTGGTGAGTCTGGGACGGGTCTCGGCCTTTGTACGCGTCTCCGGCCAATACAACGAGGTCTACGTCGGAGCTGAGGCAGTACTCGACCAGTTCATCCAGCGCCGAAAGGAAGTCCAGTAACCGGGTGGAAAGTCCCGTGGCCGGGTCCACCCGCCCGTGGTTCTCCACGCCGATGTGCAGGTCAGAGAAGTGGACTATGCGCATTCTTATCCCAACCCCGCGTCACGGTCTCCTCAGCCTGGCTCATCTTCGTCGGGTTACCACCCGTGCTGCAGCTTGTCCTGCAATATTCCGACGAGGTCGCCGATGGGAACCCTTATCTGTTCCATCGTATCACGCTCCCGGATAGTGACCTGGGAGTCTTCCAGCGTGTCGAAGTCCACGGTTACACAGAAAGGCGTCCCTATTTCGTCCTGCCTGCGATAGCGCCGTCCGATGCTCTGGGCGTCGTCGAACTGTGTGGTCATGTGCTGGCGGAGCAGAGCGTGGACGTTTCTGGCCGTGGGGACCAGCTTTTCGTTTCGGCTGAGCGGAAGTATGGCGGCTTTGATGGGCGCCAGCTTCCTGTGGAGGCGAAGCAGGGTGCGGGTCTCTTCTCTCGACGAGGACTTGTCCGGCTCTTCATCGTAGGAGTCAATTAGGAAGGCCAGGGCCGCTCGGTCCACGCCCCCGGACGGCTCGATGACGTAGGGATAATAATGCTCTTTCATCTCATCGTCGAAATACTTGAGGTCCTCGCCGCTGGACTCGCCGTGGGCTTTGAGGTCATAGTCGGAACGGTTGGCTATTCCTTCCAGCTCCGCCCATCCCCAGGGGAACCTGTATTCCACGTCGTAGCAGTCCTTGGCGTAGTGGGCCAGCTCGTCACTCCCGTGCTGGCGCAGGCGCAGGTTCTCCTGTCGCAGACCGTGCTTTACGTACCAGCCGAGCCTCTCGTCCACCCAGGACTTCAGCCAGTCCATGTCAGTGCCCGGTTTGACGAAATACTCGATCTCCATCTGCTCGAACTCCCGGGTGCGGAAAGTGGTGTTTCCGGGAGTGATTTCGTTGCGGAAGGCCTTTCCGATTTGGGCGATGCCAAAGGGCAGCTTGCGTCGGGAAGCCACCAGCACGTTGGCGAAGTTGACAAAGATTCCCTGGGCCGTCTCCGGCCTCAGATAGACCTGGCTCGCCGTGTCCTCGACGGCGCCCATGAAGGTCTTGAACATCAGGTTGAAGTTGCGTGGGTCCGTCAGTACTCCTCTGCAGACCGGACACTTGCCGGGGTCTTCCAGGTCATCGGACCTGAACCGCTGGTGGCACTCTTTGCACTCCACCAGGGGGTCGGAGAAGCTTTCCACGTGCCCGCTGGTGACCCATGTTTGAGGGTGCATGAGTATGGCGGCGTCCAGGCCAACCATGTCGTCCCGTTCGTGGACCACGGTGCGCCACCATGCGTCCTTCACGTTGCGCTTCAGCTCAACTCCCAGAGGGCCGTAGTCCCAGGTGGCGTTGAGCCCTCCATAAATCTCGCTGCTCTGGAAGATGAAACCTCTCCGCTTGGAAAGGGAGAGTATCTTGTCCATGTCCGTCCGCTCCAGATAGTGGACCAAGAGGCCTCCTTTTTTGTGAGCGAGATGCACCGACCAACGTGCCAGTGTGGGCGCAAGCAAGGTTAACAAGTGGGCTGACGGTATGTAAAGAACCCGTGACGGCAAGCGCCTATGTTGACACCCATAAGCGCCTGGGATAATCTGGCTTTACCCCATAGGGCCCGTAGCTCAGAGGCAGAGCAGCCGGCTCATAACCGGCGGGTCGTTGGTTCGATTCCAGCCGGGCCCACCAGAGTTTGGAACCGCAGCTCTTTCCGGCCGTGCTGACCACTGGCTGGAGTGAACTCAATGGAAGGCAGGACGTCCAAGAAGTCAGCCAAGGATGCGAAGACAGACGGAGCGAAGCCGGTCCTTCTATCGGGTGGCAACCCTCAGATTCCTAAGGGGGACGGCGACGCCCCGGTGCAGGCCTATATCGCGGCCATGCCGGGCTGGAAAAGTGACGTCGGGCGCCGGCTTGACGACCTGATCGTTGGCGCTGTGCCAGATGTGCGGAAGGCCGTGAGGTGGAACTCGCCCTTCTATGGCATTGAGGGTCAAGGCTGGTTCCTGAGCTATCACGTCTTTACACGGTATGTTAAGGTGACTTTCTTCCAAGGCATCTACGAACTCCGCCACAAACCTCACTGGATGATCGGGCGGCAGCAGATCCTCAAGTGTGGGCGGCAACAGCCACATCTGCCCTCGATCCATATCTCGAAGCGGCATCTGATTCGCTCCTGTCCCGGCGTTGCACTACAGTCTACACCCGGCCACTCACGCCGACTTCTGAGACAGGCTCAATTGCGAACTTTTCGCTGGGAGGTCCTGCTGTAGGGCGCTATAGCGCCAGTCTAGGATCGAGTAATATCCATCACCTCCGGCAATACGGCGCTTAAGGCGAGTCTCTTTCTGATGCGCGATCTGACCGGCTGAGTCTGGACAGTTGTTCCTTCAGGGCCTTGCTGTCTTGGCATGGGTCATCTCCTTCGATTCACGCTCTGTCCTCAGTCGGGATTGGCAGGGCCCTGTGCCTTCATCGTCCTGCACTAGTCTGACAGAGGCTGGGTCAATGCGATGACATCAACTTAACACAAGCCTCACAACAATTGGCCTCAAAGCCACTAAATCTTTACGCATAGCTTACATCCTTCCTGTAGAATCCCAGTATGGCTCGCCCTTGCCGCCTTGGGCCTCGGGCGTGGTCTGAAGAACCGGTCCCTCATATGGACAGACTCAAGACCGGCCAAGCAGGAAGGAGCGAGAGCATGTCGTCACTGAGAACACACCGGGGAATCACGCGACTACAAGGCAGATTCCTGGTTGTCGCCCTGATCCTTGCTGTGGCTATCGCCGCGCTCGCGGTTCCCGCAGTCTCAGCGCAGACTGACAGTAACGACGCGGTCACGGTGGCGGCAGTCTCCGTTTTCTCGGATGGCCATTGGTACGGCTACTCGCCCGACGATGTAATACAAGTCGCTGTCAGATTCACCGGTGAGATCTCCGTTACGGGTGAGCCGCAGATCTCCCTGGACATCGGCGATGAAACGAAGACCGCTTCGCTCAACAATACTTTTTCAACGAGCCTCACGTTCAAGTACACGGTTGAAGAGGGTGATGTTGACGATGACGGTTTCAGCATCCCGGCGAATTCCCTCAGCCTGAACGGCGGCACGATCCAGGACTCATCCGGGACCGACATTGTTCTGAATCACAGCGAGGTCACCACCAGCGATGAGGTTGGTCCCGTGCCCGTGCAGAACGAAAACTCTCCGCGCGTCTTGTTCCTCACGATTACGTCAGAACCCGGGGCCGATGGCGTGTATTCCGATGAATATCTCACCGTGACCGTCGACTTCAGCAAGGACATTGAGGCGGTCCATGGAGTGTGGATCGTCGTGGACGTCGGAGGCACTGAAGTCAGCGGGTTCAGCGACGTTATCCTGGGTTCGACGGTCGAATTCAATGTGTGGATGTCGGGCAGCCTGGCCGATACCGACGGAGTTTCCATCCATTCGAACGCGCTCCGCACGAATGGCGGCGCAATAGAAGGCGAGGATGGGAATCCCGCCTACCTGGAACATAACGCGCTGCCGGACGACCCCGACCACAAGGTCGGAATCCAGCCCGAAATCGAGAGCGTTTCCTTCAATTCAGAGCCGGCCGGAGAATACTACAAGGACGGTGACAGGATCGAAGTCCTTGTCACCTTCAACACGTACAGCCTGCGCGTGGACCACATGGATCTGCCATCCGTTGAGCTCACACTGGACAGTGGGACCGCCGACGCAACTTTCAACCGGTCCTCCGGGGACTTGATGTACTTCACATACATCGTCTCGCACAACGACTACGATGACGACGGCGTCGAGATCGCTGCGAATGCATTTTCCGGCAGGGTAGCGTCCAACTCCGGCCTGGTAGCAACCACTACGCACGAAGCAGTAGCCGCAGATGGCGAGCAGCTCGTCGATGCGGTCCCGCCCACGTTCAGCAGCGCCGAGACGAACGAAGACGGGGATGAAGTGACCTTGACTTTCAGCGAGGACCTCGCGGTCCCGTCGCTGCTCTCATCACTCAGCAGCCTCTTCAACGTTTCCCTTGATCTCTTCTTCAGGGCTGTGCTGGACGTCGTTGTCGACGATGACGAGTTCACCGAGGAGACGGGAGCCACCCTGGACGGCAACACGATTGTCCTGAGCTTGGGTACCGCAATCACCGAGGGGCAGGAGGTTGAGGTCAACTACAACAACAACTTTGCATCGGACTCCAAGGGACTTTTCATGGACGCGGCGGGCAATACGCTGGCGCTGTTCTCCGGGAGTTCCGTCACGAATAATTCCACGGTTGAAGATGCCGCCGTGGACACCACGAATCTCGTGTTGAACAAGTCCGAGCTCAAGTTCATGGAAGGCAGCAGCGGGACCGTCACCATCAAGCTCTCGTCAGCGCCATCCGACGACGTCACCGTCACACCCTCGGCGTACCCGACCAGCAACGTGACGTTCAGCGCTGCCTCGTTCACCTTTACGACGACCGACTGGAACACGGCCCAGACCCTCACGGTCAGCGTCGCCTCGGATGACAACAGTGTGAACGGCTGGCACCGGGTTACCCTGGCTGCCGCCGGCGGCGGCTATGACAACGAGTCCTCCGGCCTGCGCGTCCTGGCCACGGATAGCGATTCGACATGATGGAACGAGTGACCGGGAGGCTGGAGAATAGGAATTCTGCAATGGTGAGCAGGTTCACAGCGTGGCGCGTCGCGACGTTCATGGTCGCCATCGCCATAGCCGTGACAGTCGCCGCCTGCGCCTCGGATGAGGACCCTGCTCCAACGTCGGTGATCACTCCGGTCCCGCCGGAGGCGACAACCCCTGCACCTGCTCCCACAGTCACGGCTGCGCCGACTGCCACCCCCACTATGGCCGCGCCAACTGACACACCCACCATGGCCGCGCCAACCGCCACCCCCACGGCCGTCCCCACGATGGCTGCGCCAACAACGGTCCCCATCCCCGCTCGCACGCCAATCTCGATTGATGAGCTTGAAGTCACTGAAGACACCACGTTGCGCCACGTCATCGCCTCGCTCTCGGATGACGAAGTGCGCTGCGTGCAGGGCATCGTCGGCGCGGAGGCGTTCAACGTGGTGCTCGACGTACCCTTGAGTGCCTTGCCTCAGGATGTCGGCCAGATCCCTACCGAGTGCCTGTCCGGCGAAAACGCGATCGGCATGAGCGTGGCGTTTCTGTCCCGCGACGCCGGAGGGCTGGATGCAGAGACGCGAAGCTGCGTAAGAGAGGCAGTTGCGCCGACTCCGTCAGTGCTCGGACTCGGAGAGCAGCCGGATGACCCGCTGGAAATCATCATCGCCACGCTCACCATGCAGTTGTGCCTCTCCGATGAGGAGGCGGCAGCGCTGGCGCTGGGCGGTGAAGCCGAATTGCCCCCGCCATCGGCCCTGCGATGCCTTGCCGAGCAACTTGGCGGAACGGAGGCCATGCTGACTGCCCTTTCCGAAGGGCAGGACGATCCAAACGCCATCTTCGAAGTCATGCTGGCCGCGTTCACGTGCGAACCTGGCCTGACTGCGGCGTCATCCACCTAGTCATTCAACCGCGCCTGATTCAAATGAAGACGTTCCGCGCCGATCGTCTCCATCTCCCTTTCTTGCTCAAAGCCGCCAGGGAGAACAGTGTATGCTGCGGTCGGAAAGTTACAAGTTCAGTACGCCCCGGCCCACCAAACTTGACGAAATCAAGAACCTTCACCTTGAGGCTCGTTCTGGACCTCTAGCAGTAATCGATCCCGTAGACTCGAGTCACGGCCCAGCCCACCACCCCGTTCTAAACTAATGTAGACAGTGTACGTGTCCTGGGAAAGGGTTGTAAGAAGGACTTCTAGTCGCGCAACGCTAATTCCGCGTTGTCCCGCAGCTTCCGGATGTAGCTCACATGGGCCAACAGGGGGTCCGAGGGAGAGGGGTCAGACGCCTCTAACCTGCTTCAAAAATTCGCGCAACGCTGCGACACATTCTTCCGGTTTCTCCAGAGGCAGAAAATGGGTGGCGTCGGGCAGGAAATCGTAGTCCACTTCCAAAATATCGTTGAGGTCTATGGTGGGCAGGTAGGCGTAGGGCAGGGTTGGGTCCGCCCCTACGACCTTTATAGGGCAGACCAGGCTTTCAAATTCCACCGTTACGGAAAATAACCTGGCGTAGTCCATGATCTGCGCTTCGTAGTCCCGGGGACATCTGAGCTCATAACCCTCCCCGTCCGCAGATTCGCGAAGCGTCGTCTGTGCCATCAGGTCAGGGACCCCTGGCACAACATGTTTGAAGGTTGGCATAAAAGGAAGGATATAGGCGAAATCTTCCCTCGACCGAAACTGAGACGTCCTGCGCCTGGTCAATTCGGCGGCGCGCATAGCTGCAGCATCGAATTCTTCAAAGCTGGCCCCCGGTTTACACAAAGGAGGATCAAACAACACCAGCGCCGACCAGCCGCTGCCACGTGCAGGAGACAGAAGCGCTATCAGCGCCGAAACAGAATGGAACACCCCGACCTTCGGTTTGTTGCCGAAGTGCGTGTCTATGGCGTTAAGAATCAGGTCGTGGTCACGGACCAATGTCGGAATATTGTGCTCCTGGAGAGCGGTTACGGCGTTCCAGCCGTGATTCCTAAGGTCGTAGACCACCAGATCGAAATCGTCGATCAGTCGGGACCAGAAGGGGTAATAGAGGTCAACGGCGAGACCATTCCCATGACTCAGGACTAACCGTGGACCATCGGGGTTGCCGTGGCGGCGGAGGGTAATGACCGTGCCGTCGTCCAAAGTCACGTCGTGGACTGAGGTGGGGTCGGGTATTTCCCATACGGTGTTCGGGTCTGTGGCCAATTTTCTCGTCTTTCCGTCAAGCAGCAGTTTAGATTCTGGCCCATTGGTTAGGAGGCGAACAGTCCTCCGGTCTCACCTCATAAGCTATGGCGGCAGCGAAATATTCGTTGCTGAGATTCTCCAGTTTCCAGAGGTCCGTTGTCTCCCCTGGAAACCTGAACGTCCCCGTCGTCCGACCGTAACGCATCTCCGAAGGGACCTGGAAAGCCGATATATCAGTGTAAAGGCCCATGCCCAGGGCTTTAATCAACGCTTCTTTCATTGTCCAGAAACTGAAAAACAGGTGGAGCTTTCGGTCAGCTTGAACTGCAGCCAGATCGGATCGTTCATCCGGGCCAAACACCGTTTCGATTAGCCCGTCCATGTCACCACGGAGGACACGCTCCTCGACATCTATTCCCAACCGCCGTTGTGGGGCGTAGGCAATCAGTCCGTGATTGCCGCTGTGGCTGACATTGAAGCTTATTGGAGCTGGCGTGCCCTGGACTACTGCAAAGGGCTTTTCGTAGGTGTCAACTTCGAACGCAAGCTGTTCATTCCTGCAGCCGAGTTGGCTGGAGACAACGGAACGGAGGGCCGCACGGCAAAGGACGAACCGTCGTCGGGGAGCAGGATGCCAGTACTTACGGCAACGCGACAAATCCTCTTGGTCGAGCCAAGCCATTGCCGTGGCTTCCCGTGCTTCATCAGGCGACAAATCAACATGAAGGACGCCTATTTCGTCTATTGTTCTGAAGGGACGCCACCAACGCTCGGTCACGGAATCAGACCTTAGAGTCAATGAATGCCAGCGATTAAGTCAGCGCCGTAAAGGGTGGCACGGACATGGAAATGGCGCCGGCACGAAAGAATTGCCTCGTTCGTATCGGCGCCGTCTGCCTCTAATCATTGAGCAGGCCGGGACTCCCTTTTCAGGGGGCTAACCGGTCCGGCTGTCGATAAACGATATCAAGTCCCCGGCTGTCCTGAAATTTGGGCAGTCTTCGGGAGTGATCGTGACGTTAAATTCCTGGGAGACAACCCTGGTGAACGCAACGAGGTCCACCGAAGAAACTCCTGCCTCAGTGAAGCTGGCTTCCAGGTTCAACGGCCGACCGGCAGGGCGACCTTCGACCACCAGATTGTCGTCAACCAATTTCCTGAGGCGTTCTTCTGTACTGGCCATGAGATGCTCCTTTTATGAATGTAGATGGTTAACCGCATCCGGAAGTTTAGCGTGTATCCTATATTGGGTCAACAAGGCGAATTGACTCATACTAAATGTTACCGAAGAGGTTATCGTTGCCTCGCAAGCAGTGTTGCCGGAGGGTGGAGTGACGCGAGGCGGTGTGAAGGAGTATTTGGAAGCTATAAG
>DAOUJI010000125.1:0-16383 GCA_034422875.1 Dehalococcoidia bacterium
CAGTCGTTCGGTACCGTGAGCGCCGTTGCTACAGACTCACAGGACCGGGTCTACGTCTTCCACAGGGACGACCCGCCGGTAATGGTTTTCGACAGCGACGGGACATTCCTCGACTCCTGGGGCCACAAGGCTTTTGCCAACCCCCACGGCATCTCCATCCACAACGACATCGTCTACGTCACCGACCGAGAGGACTCGGTGGCCCTCCAGTTTACCCTGGACGGGAGGCCCATCCAGGTGCTGGGCGAACGGGGCGTGCACTCCGACACTGGCTGTGAGAACCCCGGAGACGTGGTCCCAAGGGCGGCGGGGCCCTTCAACTTCCCCACAGAAATGGTGCCTGCTCCCTCAGGAGAGCTGTACGTAACCGACGGTTACCGCAACTCCAGGGTCCATCGTTTCGCCGCTAACGGGCAGCTCATCTCCTCCTGGGGCGACCCGGGCAAGGGAGGCCCGAACCAGTTCCATCTGCCCCACAGTCTGCTGATAGGCCCCGACGGGAACGTCTATGTGTGTGACCGGGAGAATTCCCGCATCCAGGTGTTCTCCCAGTCGGGAGAGTTCATCACCATGTGGACCGACATGCAGCGTCCCAACGACATTTCCCTGGACAGCGAAGGTTTCTTCTACACCTGCGAGCGGTTCTCCGACACCAACGGCCCGCAGGTCTCCGTATATGACGGACAGGGAACGGTGCTGGCCCGGTGGAGCACCAGAGGCGCCCATGGTATGTGGGTGGACTCCAAGGGCGACATATACCTTGGCCTCACCGGAGACAAGAGCGTGGACAAATACGTAAGGCAGAGGTAAGGCCATGAAGATAACCGGCGCCAAGACCAGGGCGCTCAAGGCCCCTGAGGAAAACCCCCTCATCGTGGGCAAGGACCCTGGGGGCATACGGGAGTACGTATCCCTGGAACTGACCACCGACGAGGGGATAACGGGCCTTGGCATCTCCTTCTTTGGATGGAAGCTCACACCGGCCCTGAAAACTGCCGTGGACATTATGGCCGAGCTGGTGATTGGTGACGACCCGATGCAGCCGGAGGCTGTGACAGGCAAAATCAGGGAATCCGGCAGCGGCTCCGGGCCGGCTGGCATCTTCACCCTGGCTCTGTCCGCCATCGACATAGCCCTTTGGGACATCAAGGGGAAAGCTCTGGACCAGCCCGTATACAAGCTGCTGGGCGGCTACCGGGACAGGGCCCCCACCTACGCCAGCGGCGCCTTGGGGCGGCCCTTCAACGTCGAATATCTGGCTGAGGCCGGGCCCAGGCTTGTGTCCATGGGGTTCAACCAGATGAAGACCCAGCTAGGCGCTGAGCCGACTGTGGGCAAGGAGATCGAACGCATCCGAGTCCTGCGGGACGCCATCGGAGACGACATCGACCTCATGTGCGACGTCAACCAGCTTTGGAGTGTAAACCAGGCCATCGGAATTGGACGGCAGCTTGAAGAGTACCGTCTCTTCTGGCTGGAGGACGTGGTGGCCCACGACGACTACCAGGGCTTTGCCAGGGTTGCCGACGCCCTAACTACGCCCATCGCCGCGGGAGAGTACGTGTACGGCATCAGGCCCTTCAGGCACATGCTGGAGCACAGGTCCATCGACATCGTCATGGTGGACATGGTACGGGCGGGGGGCGTAACCCAGTTCATGAAGATCGCTGGAATGGCCGAGGCCTTCAACCTGCCCGTGGTCAGCCACCTCATACCGGAATACCAGGTGCACACTATATGCGCCATCCCCAACGGCTTGACGGTTGAGTACATGCCATGGACCTTGGGGTTCTACGACGAGACTCCCGAAATCGTAGACGGCGACCTTGTCGCCCCCGACAAGCCCGGGTTCGGCCTGGAGCTAAGCGAAAGGACGCTGGCGACGCTGGTGATTGAGTAGGCGTTATTGGTCTGGACGATTGAGGTAGGGGCGACCGGCAGGTCGCCCCTACAGTTGACCGCCGATTCGATTACTCCTCTCAATGGCATCTAATTTCATGGAAAGGGAACATCTATATGTTTGTTCGAATGTATACAGCCGATGACGGCAAGACCCACTTTGAGGAGATTGAGCTACCTCTGGGAGAGACCAAGGCCTTCCCGCTGAAGGCTGGATCGGAGATTACCATCCGTCGGGGAGACCACGTGGACTTGGGGGACTGGCACAACGCCGAACGCCGCCAGTTCGTAATCAGCCTGGAGGGCGGCTTTCAGGTGCTGGGAAGCGGTGACGGAAAACTGCGGGAGTTCCACGCGGGAGACATCCTTCTAGCCGAAGACCTGACCGGCGAGGGCCACCGCAGCGGCTCCAGGGGAATCTCCATTTCTGTGGTGGTCCCAATAGAAGAGTAGGCCGCTCGTACAGGTTGCGGGCTGCGCTGGCGTGATTCTAGGCGCCCAGGTCTGTGGGCACTATTCGGAGTCCTCGGAGGACAATGTCGAAGTTGTCCGCAAGGAATGTGCCTAGTGCTGACGCCTCTATGGTGTCGTCGATGCCGAATACGGGATAGTCCTGGATGGAGGACAGTATCGCCGAGCCGATGGCGAAGGCCACTATCACCCCCACTCCTATGCCCGCGACTTTGTCCACCCAGCCCAGGGAGACCTTATCGAATGCGCCCTTGAGCATACTGCCCACCAGAAACACCGCTATCATGGCCAAGAGGAATATGACCACCAGGGCGATCATCTCCGGTCCGTTTTTGCTGTCGGTGAAGTTCTCGAAGAAAGGGGCCACCGTGCTTTGAAGACGGCTCGCCAAAGCAAGTCCGGCTAAAGAGCCAACGGCTATTGCGGTGATGTGGAGGGCGCCCATTTTCAGCCCCGCCACAGCAAGGACTCCTCCGGAGATCAGTATTGTTGCGTCAAGCCAGTTCATCGTCTACTCGTCGCTTTTGAAACCCTAAACAAGGGTGGGATCGGTCCATATGCAGTGTAAAGTTTAGCAACGTGAAGTAGACATCCGCTCCATGAACTCCTAGCGAGTTAGCGGCATTTTCTGGCGGCCCCTTCCGACTTGAGAGGGCCTTTGCGTAACCGAAATTCTACGAGACTCGGCTGGCCCGAATCTCCTTTTACAGTGCGTTACGTTCGTAGGGGCAACCCTCGTGGTTGCCCTGTTTCCTGACCGGACATCACTTACGGGCGACCACAAGGGTCGCCCCTACCAATTATGCAAAGCCTCTTCCCTCTTCAGGGGGAAGAGGCTTTTCTGAGGTGACTTTGCCAGCCAGGAGCCTGTTTCTCACCAGTAGCAACGCCGCCAGACCCAAGCCGCCCAGCAGGAACCCGCCAAAGACGTCCGACGGCCAATGGACCCCCAGGTACACTCTGGAAGCTCCACAAGCCAGGATGAGCAGCGACAGCGATACCCTGATTATGAGCGTTGTCCTGGGAGACCCTGCAAACGTCGGTGCCAGGACAAAGAGCAAACCGAAGAACAGCATGGCATGAAGAGCGTGGCCGCTGGGGAAGGCCGGGTTTGTGGGGGTGTTCTCGAGGATGGAGTACATAGGTCGTTCGCGCCCCACTAACTCTTTGACGGCCAAGCCAAGTAGCTCGACGATTAGGACCATGAACGTGATCAGGGCGTCTGTGCGCCTCTTTGCCAGGAAAAAGAGCAAGACCACCGCGAACACCGACACAATGGAGACTATGTAATGGGAAGTGAAGGACGCGACTATCGCCACACGGTCCAGGGAACCGCTGCGCAGAGCCTGGAACCCGGTGATGGCGGCGGTTTCGCCCGGGAAGCTCTCGTAGACGGCTGCTGTGGCAGACAGCGCGGCCGCAGCCCCAATCGCCGCCGCCAGCGCCGCTACCTTTGGACTGAATCGTCGGGTGTTTCCCATGGTTGTGATGCTCAGAGTAGGTACTATATACTACCCGTCAGCCTTGAGCGTAATCTGAAACCCTTCTCATCGCTGGTTTAAAGTGCCTACTCCTTCCACTATCGCCATCGACGGTCCCGTAGCATCGGGAAAGACTACGATAGGGCGCATGCTGGCGCACCGTCTTGGCTACCGATTCCTCGACACCGGCGTGATGTACCGGGCTGTCACCTATCTGGGTCTGCGTGCGGGTGTCGCTCCCGACGACGAGGTGGGACTGACGACTGTCGCACGTGAAGTGAACCTGGACCTCGGCGAGTCGGGCGACGGTAGCGTAACCGCTGATGGAGAGCCTCTTCTCGCAGAGCTAAGGACCTCAGAAGTGGACCAGGCCGTATCCCACGTATCCAAGGTGCAGGGAGTGCGGGACGCGCTGGTGGAACAGCAGCAGAGAATAGCTCAAGGCGGAGCCATGGTCATGGTAGGCCGGGACATCGGCACCGTCGTGCTTCCCGACGCCGACCTGAAGATATACATCACGGCCACCCCCAGGGAAAGGGCCAGGCGCCGCCACCTGGAGCTGCGCCGCAAAGCCGTTGGCCAATCGCCTGTCCCAAGCTACCAGCAGATATTCGATGACCTGGCCTCCCGGGATGAGTTGGACTCCAACCGGTCCAACTCCCCGCTGACCGCCGCTGATGATTCGATCAGGTTGATCACCGACGGAATGCCCGTAACCGAGGTGCTGGACCGGATAATGGTCCTGCTAAGAAGGCAGCGTGGGCCTGCTGTATAACCTGGGAACCACTGCGGCCAAGCTCGATTTCCCGGTGCTGGGCCGGTTTCATGTAGGAGGGAAAGAAGCCGTGCCTCCCAAGGGGCCGCTTATTGTGGCGGCGAACCACAGGAGCAACGCCGATCCGTGCTATCTGGTCGCCGCCGTCCCACGGGAGCTTCACTTCCTCGGAAAGCGCAGCCTGTTCAAGAACCCTCTCTTCGGCAACATGTTGAGGGCCGTAAACGTCCATCCCACCGACCGCGATGGAGCCGACCTGCAGGCGATTCGGACCTGTGTCAAACTGCTCAATGACGACAGCGCTCTGGTCGTCTTCCCGGAAGGGACCAGAAGCCGTACAGGCCTTTTGGACCGCGGCAAAGCCGGTGTGGCTTACATCGCCTCCCGGACGCAGGCGCCCATATTGCCTGTGGCCATCACGGGCACTGAGAACATCGGCTCATTCTTCAGAATTCCCCTGCCCCTGTGCAGTGTGCGGGTGCGGATAGGGGAGCCATTCAGCCTTCCGGTCATCGAAGGACGCCCTCCCAAGGCAGTGCTGGACGGGATGGCGGACATGGTGATGTCCAGAATAGCCGCACTGTTGCCCAATGAGGCCCGTGGGTATTACTCTATAGAAGCTGAAGCTGGCCGGGCGTCGGGGACCGGACCCGTCGCATAAAACGGCGGCATTCCATTTCGACCAAGCCAGGAGGCGCTGACGTGCTGGAAAGTGCATCCAAGTTCGGCATCTACCTAAATGCCGGAGAAAAGAAAGTGGTCAGGATCAACTCCCCTTACTGGATACCCGAAGAGCCCGACTGGGTCTTCCTGACCAATGAGGTGAACGCAACGCTGCTCAGCATCAGGGAGATGGTCAAGGAGAAGTCCCTGCTGGCTGACGCCGAATCCGTTACCTGGGGCAATATTCCTCTTAGGGACTAGCCAGTCCCGTTCGCCTGTTCTGAAAGGCTATGGCTCCCCTATGTGCCAGCCCCATTCGTGCGACTTCATAGCGTTTTACTCAGCAAGATCGTAGTTTGGCAGCCTGCTATGGCCCTGTTACGGTGATGACCCATTCTGCAGTGTCCGAGCTCGACCAAGTGTCGTCATAGCCGACGAAAACAGCTTCGTCACAAGGTAAGGAAGAGTGGAACTGGTTGTAGTGGACGCTGTATTCTCCCTGCGGAAGGGCTCCGACCGTGCTCAAGCGTTCGTAGAACAATGTGGCATCGTCGTAAACGTCGATGGTGAACAAGTCCTTGTCTCTTCCGTCCAGCCAATAATCGCTGAACCGGGGTGATTGATAGGGCGGTCTACGGAAACTGAACACGTTGACACGTTCAGACTCCTCCGAACCGATCTCCACCAAGTACCGAGGGAACGGCTCCGGCTCTCTGTATCCACCCAACGTAAGTTCACGGTAAATGCCGAGAAGTTGGTCGCGAACCATAGTTCTATTGTACAAAGCCATAGATACACATGAGGCATAGTCTCCTTCCATAAGGAGACGCATGTCCTCGATTCTGGAATTGAGATCGGAAAGGGGAATAGTCCCGGACTCCCCTGGAGCGAATCGGTGCCGGTAAGTTAAGGGCTTTACCTCGGGCAGCCAGGTCTCTCCGACATTCGGCTGACCCCCTCGGCCTTGGCCATCGCTGGCGCTTGAGAAGTAATGCCCCTTAGCATAGCCCGACCAATCGAGCAGGACAATCCCGTATGGTTTGTCACGTAGTAGAAGGGATTTGCTACGGTTCAGCCAGCGTTGGGCAAGTTCGATAGCCTCTTCTTCCGACCTGTGATCAAGCCAATCTGGGAAAGCAATGTACTTGGGGCCGCTGTCCATTCGGACTACCAGCTCATTCTCGCCGCTGCCTTTCAAATACTCGACAATCTCGAACTTGTATAACAGTTCGACTACGTAACCATAGGAATCGTGTCTATTTGTTGTGGATTCTAATGACACGAACTTGGCCCTGGCAATTACGTCCGAACCTGCAATGACTTGCGCCATCTTTGGAGACTCTTCGACCCAAGACGGGAACTCTACTTTGACCACAAGGTGATCGGATGCTTCTTCGGGTATGGAAACAACTCTAGCTCTGGGTGTAGGAGTGGATGTGACGTAGCCTATGGACGTAGGCGTGGCGACGGCGTTGGGTGGGGTGGGGACATCCGGTGTGGCGGCGACGGTGGCCGTGGGCATGGCAGGGACAGTGGGCGTGGGTGTGGGAACAGAAGTGGGAGAAGGTGAGCAGGCTACGGACACTACCACAAACACCAGGAAAAGCGCCTGTACGAGTTTCATGGCATCTCCTCGGGATATGCGGTTCCTGATTTTTCTATGATGACGTATCAGGTTCGCAAAAAGTTCCCGATGCTTGTGGAGATGCCCTCACCCCAACCCTCTCCCTGTGGAGACATTTGCACAATCGGTAGAGGCGACCCTTGTGGTCGCCCTTAGCTGTTGTCCAATTGGGGAACAGGGCAACCACGAGGGTTGCCCCTACGAACGTGACGTACCGTAAAAGGAGATTTGGGCCTGCCGAGTCTCGTAGAATTCTGGTTACGCAACAGTCTCCAAGAAGCCGCTACCGCCCCTTCCACTCCGGCTGGCGTTTCTCAGCAAAGGCCTTGGGGCCTTCCTTGGCGTCCTCGGACGTGCGGTTTATCTGCTGTAGCTGAGTCCCTATGTCCAGACTGGCTGCCTTGGAAGTGTCGATGCCCCTCAGAGCAGCCTCTTTGGTCAGCCGCACCGCCGTGGGAGAGTTTTTCATAATCGTTGCGGCGTAGGCCTCGCAGGTCTCCATGAGCTGTTCCCTGGGGACGACCTTGTTCACCAGCCCGATCTCCAGGGCTTCCTGAGCGGTGATGCGCTCCGCCGTCAGCAGCATCTCCATCGCCTTGGTCCAGCCGATGGTGCGGGGGAGTTGGGTGGCTCCGGTGGCCGCCATGACTCCCCAGCGGGTCATGGTCATGCCTATGCTGGCGTCGTCTGCCGCCACGCGGATGTCGCAGGCCAGCGCCACGTCAAGCCCCGCCGCCAGGCAGTAGCCGTGTATGCCGCAGACGATGGGCTTGTACACGTTTATCCCGTGACCCAGCGTATGGATGGGGCGGGGGTCTTCTTTCTCGCCCATCACGTAGGCCCGTTCCCGGAGGTCCGCTCCTGAGGAGAAGGCCCGGTCTCCCTCGGCAGTGAGAATGGCTACCCAGAGGTCGTCGTCTGCGTTGAAGTCGTGCCAGACCGTTTCCAGTTCCCGGCGCATCTCGTTGTTGATGGCGTTCAAGGCCTCAGGCCTGTTCAGCCTGACGTATGCGATGTGGTCCTTCTTCTCGTAGATCACAGTGGACATGCTTCCCTCCCATGAATGGCGCGGGGCAGTCCGCAACTGCCCCTGCGCAAGCGTTTCCGTTGTTGAGATTTGCTTAGTTGAAGGTCAGAACGGAGCGGGCGACTTCTCCGGCTTTCATTGCTCGGAAACAGTCGTTGACGTCTTCCAGAGGGCCGCGCTTGCTGATCATCTCGTCCAGCATCAGCTTGCCCTGCCGGTAGTATTCGATGTAGGTGAGCATGTCCACCCTGAACCTGTTGGAGCCCATGCTGCATCCCTGTATCTTTTTCTCCCGGAGGAAGGACGCGCCGTCGACTTCTACGTCCAGACCATAAGGAATCATTCCGACGATGGTGGCAGTGCCGCCCGGACCCAGGGCCTCGAAGCACTGCTCAGCGGCATTTTTGTTCCCGATGCACTCCAGCGCGTGGTCCACGCCGCCGTCGGTCATCTCAACCAAGGCTTCCACCGGGTCACGGTTGGACGCGTCCACCACGTGGGTTGCGCCCATCTCCAGCGCCCGCCCCAGTTTCTCTTCCACCAGGTCTACGGCAATTATCCTGGTGGCCCCGGCGATTCGCGCCCCCTGTATGGCCGACAGGCCGACTCCGCCCGCTCCAAATACGGCCACCGTGGCCCCCGGCTCGACTTTCGCCGTGTTCAGCGCGGCGCCCACTCCTGTAGTTACGCCACAGCTTATGAGGGCGGCCTGCTGCAGCGGCATGTCGTTGGGAATCTTGACTACATTGTTCTGATGGGTCAGCACCTGCTCGGCAAAGGTGGACAGCCCGGCCATCTGCCCCATGGGGTTGCCGTCGGGCTGGCTGTACCTGGGAGGGTCGTCGGAAGACCGTCCCGGCCTGTCCAGGCACAGGTAGGGTTTCCCCCGCAGGCAGTGTTTGCACTGACCGCAGAAGCACGAGCCGCACATGATGATGTGGTCGCCCGGCTGCACATAGGTCACGCCGTCGCCCACGGCTTCGATCACCCCGGCCCCCTCATGTCCCAGGATGACCGGCGGGGTCATGGGCCAGACGCCGTCTACGAAGTGGAGGTCGCTGTGGCACACCCCGGAGGCGGCCACCCTCACCACCACCTCACCCGGTTGGGGGTCGTCCACCACCACATCTTCGATGTTCAACGGTTGGTTGGCGCCTCGAAACACAGCAGCTTTCATGACTTGCTCCCGGTGAAGAGTCGGCTTAGGGCAGTTTATGCGTGGGCTAGCGGGGTGTCAACGGGAGACGTCTGTCGCACCACGTATAACGGGTGTCAACACATTCATCTCTCCAGCGAAGGCTGGAGTCCAGGGAACCCTTCGACAAGCTCAGGGCAGGCTCTTGCATGAAGGAACGACGCTTTTGGATTCTGGCCTGCGAAGGAGCTAGGGGTATTAGGTCTGGGGTCTACGGTAGGGGCGACCGGCCGGTCGCCCCTACCTCGTCCGCTGTACGTGATGTTCCAGCCTAGTAATAGACGGCGTTGCCCGCGCCTCCGGTGGCGGTTATGGTCTCGCCGGTCACGGCCCAGGACTTGTCGGAGGCCAGGAACACCGTCAGGTACGCTATTTCCGACGCGTCCACCATGCGGCAGATGGAGTTGCCCCGGGAAGAGCCAGGCGTGAAGTCCTGCGCTTCCACCTCTTCGGCCGATATGCCAAGCTCGGCGCCCCTCTGAGAGAGCAGGCCGGGCGTGCGCTCGGTGCGGGTCGTGCCAGGGTGGATGCAGTTGACTGTGATGCCGAACCTGCCAACCTGGGTGGCCAGGGTCTTGGTCATGTGGACCATCGATGCGTTTCTTGCTCCTCCGCTCAGGTTGCCGCCGTTCCTGGCGTTGGCTCCGCTGATGTTGATGATGCGTCCCCAGCCTGCCTCCTTCATGAAGGGTATTGCCGCCCTGGAACACCTGAGGGCCCCGACGAACTTCACGTCGAAGTCGTATATCAGGTCTTCGTCCACTACGGTGTCGATGTAGCCTATGGCGGTGGCGGACCCGCCCGGGTGGGAGCCGCTGTTGACCAGGATGTGAAGGCCTCCAAGCTCGCTTGCAGCTTCAGCCGTCACCCGGTCCACCTGTTCCCGATTGGTGGCGTCCATGGGCATAGCTAGGACCTTGCGTCCGGTGTCGTCGCCTATCTCCTTGGCCGCCCTCTCCAGGTCCTCGACGCCCCGGGCGGAAACGACCACGTCCATGCCTTCCTTCGCCAGTTCCCAGGCTATGGCCTTGCCGATTCCACGGCTTCCCCCAGTCACCAGAGCCTTCTTGCCCGTCAGTCCAAAGTCCATCTGCACGGCCCCTTTCTATAGAAGCGTCCTAGAAACGTTAAACGTGACGCAATTCTACTTAAGTGCTGTGCCAGCGGCAAGGTGAGTTCCCCCTCATCCCAACCTTCTCCCGCCAGTGGAGAAGAAGCAGGCCCCGCCATAATCTCCCTCCCCCTCGCAGAGGGAGCGTTGGGGTGGGAGTCCTGCTTATCCGTTCGCCCTGAGCGAAGTGAAGTGGAGCCGTCAGGCGAAACGGAACGAAGTCGAAGGGACCGACCGCATTCTCCCTAAAATCCTCCGACTACGCTGGCGCTCCGCTCAGGATGACCGGAAGTAGTGCGCTAGCGTGGAAGAGGGACTCCGGGTATCTTGGTCCGTATGCGAAAGAGGCTGTCTTGAGTGGTGATGAACAGGGTCTTCCAGTCGTCGCCGCCCCAGGCGCAGTTGGTTGTCTGCACGGAGCCGGTCAGGATTGTTCCCATATGCTTGCCCGACGGGGTGACTATCCATACACCGCCCGGCCCGGTCACGTATACGTTGCCCTCCATGTCCACCTTGATGCCGTCCACCACGCCGGGCAGCCCTGTCCCGTTTGTGTCGCACAGGACACGGTCGGTGGCCTTATTGAGCATTCCGTTAGCCTGGACGCCGATGGCCCGGACGTGGCCTCGACGCGAGTCGTCGATGTAGAGGGTGCGTTCGTCTGGTGAGAAGGCCAGTCCGTTGGGAGCCAGAAAGTCCCAGGTCAGTAGGTTGATGGTCCCCAGGTCAGGAGAGACCCGGTACACGCCGGAAAAGTCCAAGTCGAAGTCCGGACTGGGGCCGCCAGGGTCGGTGAAGTAGATGCTCCCATCGGATCTGACGGCAATGTCGTTGGGACGGTTTATCGGCGTGCCCCGATAGCGGTTGGCGACGACAGTCACCGTTCCGTCGTGCTCCAGCCGCGCCACTCTGCGAGCGCCCGACTCGCAGGCGATGATTCTTCGCTGTTGGTCCCTGGTCTGCCCGTTGGTGTGGTTCGTACCCTGGTGGTATATCGATATCCCCTCACCGGGCGCCCACTTCAACCTCCTGTCGTGGGTCATGTGGCTGAACAGGAGGAAACCTCCTTCTTTCCACCACATTGGTCCCTCGGCTACGGTGGCAATGCCAAAGGCTCTGGCGTCTTTCGCCGGGTCGTCCTCCGGGCCAAAACCTTCGGCAAGCAACTCAAGTTCCTGGTCCGGCGAAACGATGCGCTCCAACTCTGGTTCTCGAATATCAATGGGCATGGCGTCTCCTATTCGTGACCGTGGACATAGCCGGTGCGTCGGGGGCGGGACTGCTCCTTCTAGGCGTCGCTCAGCCGCTCTCCGATGACCTTGTCCGCTTTCATTTCCTGCAACTGGTCTTCGGTGAAGCCGAGCATCCCGCCCAGTACATATTCGTTGTATTGGCCCAGGGTTGGGGCGGCCGTAGGCTCTTGCTGCGGCGAGCGGCTGAACCTTATCGGCGCGCGGGGATATTCGTGGACTCCGGCGTATCGCCGTTCGAGGGAGTGGAAGAACCTCGTCTCACGCAGGTGAGGATCGCTGGTTAGGTCTTTGTCCGCCAATACCATCCCTGCCGCTACGCCCGCTCCCTGCAAGGACGCGACCAACTCGTCCCGGTCGCGATCTTTGGTCCACGCCTCGATGAGAGTGTCCAACTCCCGCTTGTGGGACAGCCTTCCCCGGGCGGTGCGGAAGCGTTGGTCTGCTTTGAAGGCCGGGTCATCCGTTGCTGCGCAAAACCGCTCCCATTCCTCATCGGAAGCCACGGCTATGACCACCCACTGGTCTTCGCCCCTAGCCCGGTAGCAACCGTGGGGCGCCATCCAGTCGCTGTTGTTCCCCTTGCGGTTAACGGGGCCTTTGTTCCCCATCTGCCAACTAAGCAGCCTCTCTCCCACGAAGGGCGCCACAGCCTCCATATGAGCAACCTCCACGAACTGGCCGGAGCCGGTCTCAGACCGATGCAGGAGGGCCAGCATCACTGCATTGGCGCCGTTCAGACCCACGAACGGGTCGGCCCCGTTGGGCAGCAGCAGCGGCTGGCCGCCGTCGTAGCCGTTGAAATGGGTCAGGCCGGAAGCGGCTTCCATAGTTTGGCCGAACCCGATGTAGTCTTTCCACGGCCCATCTCTTCCGAAGGCGGGCATGGAGACCATGACGATGTCGGGCCGGAGCTCCCTGAGACTGTCGTAGCCCAGCCCGAAGTTGGCCATGACCCGCGGGCTGTAGTTCTCTATGACCACGTCGCTGATGGCCGCCAGCCTCTTGAACGCTTCAACCCCGTAGGGATGTCGGAGGTTCAGAGTAATGCCCAGCTTGTTGCGGTTCACCGAGTTGTACTGGAAGGACTGCTCGTAACCCATGTCCTCCGGGCCGGTCCATCCATGCCGTCCCCGCCACCAGTCCGGCACTTGAAGGGACTCGATTTTGACGATTTCGGCGCCCATGGAGGCAAGCAGACTCGTCGCCAGAGGCCCGGCGTAGCCCATCGTCAGGTCGATTACTCTCACTCCCGTAAGGACTGGTCCCATTGCTCCCTCCTCAGATTACGCCCGAAGAGCGCAGTGACCGTATCAAGTCCCGGTCCAGGCCGAGAAGTCCCCCGTATATGGTGTCGTTGTCCTGGCCCAGCATAGGAGCTGGTCGGTTCATAGAATACGGCGTCTCGGACATCCGATAAACAGGTCCTGTGTGCATCAACCGACCAGCCACAGGATGGTCCGCCGGTACGAAAAATCCCCGTTCATGCAGATGGGGCGAGTTCATGAGGTCTTCAGGGGAGGCCACAGAGGCCAGTGGGATTCTCAGAAGCTGCCCGCGATGGAAAAGTTCGTCGGACGTGTAGTTCTCAAACATGGGCCTGAGGATGGCCTCTATTCCGTCGCTGTTGGCGACCCAGCTTTCCCCCGACTTGAACTGAGGGTCGTCAGACAATTCAGGGGCGTCCAGGAGCGCCCCAAGGCCCTCCCTGTGCGGCCCGCCCAGCAGCAGGAAGTAGCCGTCGCTGCTGGGCTGAATCGACGTTCCAGCAGTCCCGGTGGAACCCTGGCCGAAGCGGTATCCATGCCTTAGACGCGGCTCTCCCGTGTATGAGAGCCTCACCCAGTCATATATGATGGTGGTCAACGCCGACTCCATGCCGGAAATCCACACCTGCTGGCCCTTCCCTGTGTTCCGGGCGCCGAACAGAGCCGTCAAGGTCCCGATGCTGGCGATGATGCCGGTTACGTACCCGATGTACGGGCCGCCGGGCTGCAGCGGCTCCTGGTCCCGGTCTCCGTGGGCGTATGCCCAGGCGCCCATGGCGCTGTCCACTATGTCTGTCGACTTGTAGTCCCTGTACGGGCCATCCGGCCCGAAGGGGCTGATAGAGGTCATCACCAACGATTCCCTTGAAGCTGCAAGGGTCTCATAGTCCAGGCCCAGTTCCGGCATCCGTCCGGGACTGAAGCTCTCGATGACAACGTCGGACACCCGCACCAGCTCCCTGAACAGTTCCTGTCCGGTGGCGCATTCAAGGTCCAGTGTTATTCCTTGCTTGTTGACGTTGAGGTGGAGAAACAGGGCGCTCTTCTCCGTAAAAGAAGAGTCTGAGGCTGGGTCGGTGTAACGCAGCGGGTCACCGCGTCGCGGGTCTTCAACCTTGATGACCTCGGCGCCGTAGTCAGCCAGGAGCTTCCCACAGTAGGCCCCGGCCACGTCCACGGACAAGTCCAAGACCCTGACGCCGCCAAGCGCTTGCATCACAATCTCCTCATCTTCCTTCTCCTCCAGCGGAGGAGGGTTTGGTGCGGGGGCAGGTTACGCGGTTCGATCTTAGAACGGGTGGGTTTGGCGCGTAGACATTATCTGTGGAACGTGAAATCGGAGCAACACATTTCACTGGCTTTGATGGCAGCCTGCAGAAAGCTCCCCAGCGTCGACGATTTTTGTGAGATACTATGCATCGCTGATTAGTGCATATAGTTATAAATATTTAATGAGAATAAACTATCAATCTGCAGCTCCGATGCTGGCCTTGGTTGTCGGGCTGTTCCTGATATTTGCCCAATTCTACGGCACACCGACGGCGTCCCTCCAATCTGTGGAAGAGCTGCATCCGCTCCAATACAACGATGTAGGCGGCCCCTTGGAACTGACCGTCGCCTTCAGCTCCGCTTCATACAGTGAGGCTGAAGGTACCAGGACCGTTTACGCCACGGTGACCGTAGTCCCTGCGCCCGACCGGGAAGTGACGGTGAATGTCTCAGTGGCAGGCTCTGGAGCGACACTCCCCGACCATCCGAACGGTTCGGTTGTTATTGCCTGCGGAGATACCTCTGCCCAAGTGGGTGTGCAATTCCAGGACGATTCGGGTTCCGTGACCCTGGTGTTGAGTCTGCCGCAGGGAACGCAAAAAGTCACCCTGGGCAGCCCGTCCAGCTCGGTCGTTTCGGTCGGCAACCCTCCGCCCTTCTTCCCTCCGAACACTCCAACAGAATTGTCGGTCCCAGAGAACTCCGGCGCAGGCGAGGCAGTTGGTGTCGTGGCGGCTTCCGATCCCGGCGACACTCTGAGCTACCGCCTTTCGGGGGAAGGCTCGGACAAATTCGAGGTGGACGATACAGGAAGGATTACGGTCAAGCCGGCCGCCGCCTTGGACTATGAGTCCAAGGCCAGCTACGCGGTTACTGTCACGGCCACCGACTCAGCAGACCAGTCAGCTGCCGTGAACTTGACTATCAGAATCGCAGACGTGGACGAACCTCCGCCGCCGGTTGCCTCAATGTCAATCACGAGGAACGCCGACAACCCGACGTCTGCACTGGATGTGAGTTGGCTGGCGCCCGTCGTTCCTTCCGGCGTTCCAGCGATCACCGGATACCAGTTGCAGTACCGGGAGAGGGGCAAGACCGACTGGAACACGCACACGCAGGGTGAAGCCGTCACGCGAACCACCATTGGCGACCTATTGTTCGGCACGGTCTACGAAGTGCGAGTCCGCACCATGAATGACGAAGGAGAGAGCGTCTGGAGCCTGAGCGACAGTAAGACTGACATGACGGAACTGGTGGTGGCCTTTGGCTCAGATTCATATATTGGGTCGGCGGGTTCCAGAACGGTTGCAACCAAGGTGACAGTCAGTCCCAGGGCTGACAGGACGGTGAGAGTGAACATTGAAGTGGTGGGAGAAGGAGCTGTCCTTCCGCGCCACCCCAACGGACGAGCGGTGATACGCCGCACGACAGGCCTGGTCACTGTGCCTGTGGAATTCCAAAGCGATACGGGCTCTGTGACCCTCAAGTTGAGCCTTCCAGCAGAGGCGGAGAGGGTGACCCTGGGCTCCCCGGCCAGCGCCGTTGTGTCCATAGGAGACAATCCGCCACCAGCTTTCAGATCGGACACACTCACGGAGTTTGCTGTCGCCGAGAACTCCGGAGCCGGCCAGTCTGTGGGAGTGGTCAAGGCTGCAGACCCAGGCGATACGTTGACCTATCACTTGTCCGGTGAAGGTTCGGACAAGTTCAATATAGACGACTCCGGTCTCATCGAGGTGGGGACCGACGCCAACTTGGACTATGAAAGCCGGAACCGCTATTTGGTCACGGTTACGGCCAGAGATTCTGCGAATCAGAAAACGTCCATCGATGTGACGGTCAGCATATCCGACGTAGATGAACCGCCGCCGGTGCCTGAGTCTCTGTCTGTGACGCCAGATGCCGCTGAGGGACACACGACGCTGAAGGTTGAATGGACAGCACCGTCCATACCGGCTGGCGTGCCGGAGATAACGGAGTACCGGGTCCGGTACCGGACCCAAGGGGCTGCCGGCTGGAAGGTCCATCCAGTCACAGGGCAGGGGACGATGACCTTCATAAGAGACCTGTCGTCGAACACCGCTTACGAGGTCCAGGTGCGGGCCGTAAATCATGAGGGAGAAAGCGATTGGGCCAGCGCCAGAGGCGTGACCGACTCTACGGCCCAAGCTGTCGGAGATGACAACTCCCAGGGTCCGACTACAACCGGACAGTCCGGCGGGGCGCCCGTCACCGTCAATGGAGCCAACGCCGTGCCAAGCTTTGTAGACGGCAGTTCCACCGTTCGCCGGATTGATGAGAACTTGCCGACAGGCTCCCTCGTTGGACAGCCGGTCAAGGCGGTGGACAG
>DAOUJI010000126.1:0-14721 GCA_034422875.1 Dehalococcoidia bacterium
CAGGTCGTTGGGTTGCAGCGTCTCGTCCGCGTAGAACGCCGGAAGGCATGTGGGGCAGATGTAGTAGTCCCAGTTGTACGACAGGTCGTCCGATGTAAAGGGAGTCCCGTCATGCCAGACGACGTTGTCGTGGAGGTGGAATGTGTAGGTCCTTCCGTCCTCGGACACTTCCCACGTCTCGGCGAGGTCGCCGCTGATGTCGTCCAACTCCGGCGTCTCCGGGTTGAACTGCAGGAGGGCGCTCCACATGGGGCTTGCTGACACTACGGACTGGTAGCTGCTGCCGGGCGAGTGGTAAAGCAACGGTGCGGAGTAGGCGTGCATGGGCACCTGGCCGCCGTACTTGGGCTCAATTCCCGGTTCCAGTGTAGGAGTGGGGACTGCCGTCGGCGTCGGGGTGAAGGTGGGCTGTGGCGCCGGAGTGTCTGTGGGCTGCGGCGTCTCGCCTGGAGCCAAAGTCGCCGTTGGAGGCGGAGGCTCCGGGGTGTCGGTTGGGGGAGCTGGTACAGGGGTGTCCGTTGGGGCGGCGGGAACGGGAGTGTTGGTTGGCACAGCCGTCGGGTCTTCTCCTCCACAGGCTATGGCGGCTACCAGGACCAACGCCAACGGGGCCGCTAGCCACAACAATGGGTTTCTAAACCTTAAGAGCCGCATAGAGCTTTCCTCCTTAGCTGTCTACCTTACGATTCCCGGGGGCATTGGGGGATGCCGCACTGCCTGTGGCAGAATCATTCGGAATTCCGCCGTAAGCTAGCACAACGGTCTTGTATGTGTCAATGTAAATTACGTACGCAAAAAGATTCGCTGCAAAAGATTCGCTGCAAAAGATTCGCTGCAGGGGATAAGACGTTCGTCGGCCCCCTCTGCCTGAAGTCCGGGCAGACAGGGAGTGCGACAGGCATATATGGGACAGGCATGACTCGTGATGTCCTTGACAAAGGCCGCCCGCTTACCGTCCAATACGAATGAGGTCGCCCAATATAGCCTGGATAATTCGGCCTTCAACACCGATGGTTTTCCCAGCTAAGATGAAGGGTTCTTTCGAGAAACGTGGACTTAAACATCGAATCCAGCATTGTTAAAGAGGGCGATCATGCCGGCAACAGGATGATCGCCCGTTACACTCTGCCCAACGGAATCGTCATTGACGCAATAGGTGTGCCCCAGGCGTGGAACAGCCCGTTGGGTCCCACTTGGTGTTACGTCGTGGCCGGAGATAAGCTGACTCTGGTGGATACGGGCGCCCACGACACCTATCATTACCTGGAAGAGGGGCTTCGGGAGTTGGGGCGGCGGCCCGAGGATGTTGGCCGCATCGTCATATCCCACGGCCACATGGACCACGACGGGAACTGTTACGAGTTGGCCAGCCGTAGCGGAGCCCAGGTCTGGGCGCACGAGGTCTACAAGAGCCTGGTGGGAGTCCACAGGCACGGCGCCGCCCGAGAGGTCAACCGCAGGTACGAAAAGGTGCGGCCCTACGCTGACGAGCACTGGGTCGAGAGGGTCCAAAAATACGAGAAGGACTCCTTCATGCTGGACGTCACCCACCCGGTGGTCGACGGGATGAACGACGACGGGATGACCTTCTACTACACTCCCGGCCACTCACCCGACGAGTTGGTGGTGCGCTACGAAAACGTGCTCTTCTCGGGTGACCACGTCCTGCCGCTGATTACTCCCCACCCCAGCATGACGATGGACTATGGAGGCTTCCGGGAGCACATGCCCGAACAATACCACTCCGGGAACCGCTACTTTGGACTGAAGGTCTATCTCCAGTCCTTGAAAAGGGTGCCAGCCCTGGGAGAGGACCTGGTCATCCTTCCGGCTCACCGGGCGTTCTACCGTTACAAGTTCAACCCCATCCACACCAGCCGGGCCATCGAAATACTGGACCACCACGTCGAGCGGTGCTATGAAATCCTGGAGCTCCTCAAAAAGTCTCCCATGGAACCCGTCGCGTTGACCCGGAAATACTTCCCTCACATCAAGCGCAACAGCCGCCACTTTTACATCGCCTTCACGGAAGCTCTGGCGCATCTGGAGCTGCTGGAGGAGGCGGGAGACCTCGTGTGCCTGGACGACGGGTCCGGCAGATGGGAGTGGACCGGCACGGTCAATTTCGACGATTTGATAAGGAACGCCCCCGTCCTGCAGACTGGACTGGATTCAGGTACGGGCTAAGGGCGGAAACCAGGCGAAAGCACGCACTAGCGGTGAGGAGGCGGTCATGCCTGACAATGTGCACACCATCACGGTCCGTTCCTACAGCACGGGGATTCAGGGAAGAGCAATTGCAAATTCCAGGAACCATCACATGGTCATCGACGACGGTGTGCCGGGCGAAGAGATAGGCGCCGCCGAGGCGTTCCTGTCGGGCATTTCGGGCTGCGCCGTCACCCTGATCAGCAGAGTGGCCAGGGACATCGGCGTGCCGCTGTCGTGGGTCGATGCAGTCATAGAGGCCGATCGGGACAATGCCGCTGATCCCATACATCCTGACGTTACGGTCTATCATGCCATACGAATGCGCATCGAACTGACCGGTGTGGACGACGACCAGGCCCAAGAGTTGGTGGCCGCCTACCGGGGTCGTTGACCCCTTTACGGTTCGGTCGCCGTGGCGACCCCGAACACTACCGTCGAAGTGGTGGCCGTTTCATCCTAAGGGATTGATCGCACAAGAATCCACGCCACTCCAGGCCTTCCCCAACTGTCGTTCCGAACGGAGCGCAGCGCAGTGAGGAACCTAGAATGGTTGCGCTGAAGCTAAGCTCGTGCCAAGGGACCACCCTTGCTAAAGTATCTGCTCCGATCGAACAGGGGGATGGCTGTACACGGCGCCCTTAGATTCCTCGCTGCGCTCGGAATGACAGATTAGAGGTCTTCGGGCGCCGATTCTAATGTTGACAGAGACTAGCCAGCCTCCAGGTACTCCAGAAGTTCCTTGTTGACTTCGTCAGGGGCCTCAGTCTGAAGGAAGTGGCCGTAGTCCCCGATGTATTTCCCGGTCGCGTTGGGGAAATGCTTAGTCCAGGCGTCCAGCGGCACGGCGCCGACGCGCTGGGCCGAAAGCTCTCGGCGTGACCCCCACAGGTACAGCAACGGGGTCTGGACGGTCCTGTCCGCGTCCGCCTGCCAGTCGGGCGGGTCCTCGTCCGCGGATGCCCTGTAGTAGTTGAAACCTCCCCGCAGCGCTCCGGGTTGGGAGTAAGCCGTCACGTAATGGGCTATGTCCTCGTCAGCGAATGCGTGTTTGTTCACTGACCAGTCCCGGTAGAAGTGGCGCAGGTAGGTCTCCACGTTGTTCCCCACCAAAGCTTCCGGCAGGTCGGGCTGCTGGTGGAAATAGGAGTGCCACACGGACCTGATTTGTTCTGGAGGCTGGGGCGCCATGCGTTCCAGGGGAGGAGCCCCGTCCAGCAAGACCAGCTTCTCGATGTAGTCCTCATGGTCCAGCACAAATCTGAAAGACACCCTGACGCCAATGTCGTGGCCCACAAGCTGTATGCTGTCATGGCCCAGGTGTCTGGCAAGTTCGTACATGTCGGAGGCCGACTGGCGCGTGGAATAGCCGGTCAGAGGTTTGTCGGAGTAGCCGAAGCCCCGCATGTCCGGTGCGATAACTTCGAACTTCTCGGCCAGGGCGGGAATCTGACGCCTCCAGCTATACCAGAACTCGGGCCAGCCGTGTATGAGCATCACGGGCTTGCCCGAGCCGTGGTGGACGTAGTGGATGTTTATTCCGTTCACTCTCGCTGTCTTGTGGTTCCACTGGACGGTCATGATTAACCCTCCCTTTTTCGTTCGGAGACACGGTGGGGCTTGAAACGAAGGGAGTGTATGCCACCCCGCTACAGGCGTCAATCGGAGCGGATTTTGGCTTCTTGTCTGCCTCAAACGCCTGTGTTAGTCTCTACCCGCCACTGGCCCAGACTTTCAGGATGAGGATAGCGTCAGCATGAAGGCTGCCCAGCTTGTGGGACCCAAGCGGTTCGAGTTCAAGGACGTGGAGACACCGTCTGCCCAGGACGGCGAGTGCCTGATAAAAGTCCAGCGCGTTTCTATATGCGGGAGCGACATACGCAGGGCTTACGGTCCGATACATCCTGAAGAGCGGTATCCGTTCGGCATCGGCGAACCTTGCCACGAGGTGGCGGGCGTCGTTGTGGAAAGTCGCAACGACCAGTTCCGTGAAGGCCAGCGAGTGATCGTGCTGCCCGAGCGCGAAGTCAGCGGCGGTCTCGTGGAGTATCTCACGTCCCAGGCCAGCGAGATGGTGGCCTTGCCCGACTACGGAGACCTTTCGGAATGGGTAATGTGCCAACCTTCCGGCACAGTCCTCTACGCCTGCAAGCAGATGGGCTCCATCATGGGGAAGACCGTTGCCATATTCGGACAGGGCGCCATCGGGCTGTCTTTCACCATGCTGACATCCAAACTTGGGGCGCACAAAGTCATAGGGGTGGACCCCCTGGACTACCGTTTGGAGTATTCAAGCCGCTTCGGCGCAACCCACACCGTCAACCCGGACAGGGAAGACCTGTCGGCTGCAATTGACGAGCTTACCGACGGCAACGGGGTGGACATCACTGTGGAGGCCGCGGGGTTTGCGGACACTCTGGACTCGTCCCTTCGTTACGTGACCCAGTACGGCCTGGTAATCATGTTCGGCATACAGTCGGAGCCCATCGTTCCGGTGGACACGGCGCTCCTGACCCAGAACCAGCCCACGTTAGTCCCCACTACCGCCGCCCGTGGCGGGAAATCTCCGCCGAACATAGCTGACATAGTCGCCCTTCGAGACCAGGGATGGATTGACCCAGCGCAGATGATCACCCACCGCATGGAGTTCACGCCTGAAGACGTGAACCGGGCATACAAGATGTACGAGGACTACGAGGACGGGGTGATTAAGGCAGTCATGCAGGTGGCCGACTAAAGCGTTCACCGGCCTTGGCGCCCTCAAGACATCGTCCTCTCCTTGAGGAAGCCTTTGGTGATTTTCGTCATACCGGCGAAGGCCGGTATCAAGGGACTCTCCCTACTTCGGGGTCGCTGTTACCCCAACCCTCTCCCGGTAGGCGAGGGGGTTAGAGAGGTCGCCTAAGCAGTCAACTTTCGCATTCGAGAGCTGCGGCAATCCAAGGTCCAGAAAATACGAGGAGGCTCATGATGACTACCCCAAGGTCTGCCATGGAGGAATATGCCCCGAAACTGTTGTCGGTGGCCCAGGAAGTGCTGTTCGGAGACATCTGGGAGCGGCCTGTCCTGGATTCGCGAGACAGAGCGCTTATCTCTGTAGCTGCCCTGGTGGTGCTCTACCGCACTGAGCCGTTACGGGCCCACATACGGCGGGCCGTCGGGTTGGGCGTGACCAAGGAAGAACTTAGCGAGTTGATAACCCAGGTGGCCTTCTACGCGGGCTTCCCCACCGGCGCCCACGCCGCCACGGTGACCAAAGAAGTTTTCTCCGAGTCCTAGAACGGGCCTTTAACCAACGGAACCTCCTCAATAGGGCGCTCCTTGGACCCAAGAGGGCGGAGGGTGTGCGGACGGGGTATAATAGGGCGTCCTATTCGACCTATATGGAGGAGGAGCTATGACTACCGCGCGTGAAGTCATCCGGCAGGTGGCCCCCAAGCTGGCCCAACTCAATGAAGAAGTGCTCTTTGGGGACGTATGGGAGCGTTCTGAGCTCTCCAAGAGGGACAGAAGCCTCATCACCATAGCGTCTCTCATTTCTCAGTACCGCATCGGGCAGCTTCCCGGCCACATTCAGCGGGCGCTGGACAACGGCCTGACCAAAGAGGAAATCGGAGAAGTCATCACCCACATGGCTTTCTATTCCGGTTGGCCCACTGCCGCCCAGGCGTCGAGGATCGCACTAGACGTCTTTGAACAGAACTAGCCAGTCGTCAAGGCCCTAGAGAGGAGGCCTCCCATGGACGCCATAATCATCAAGGCCTGCCTGAACGGGAACAGGGGCAGAGAGGACAACCCCAATGTCCCCTGGACCCCCCAGGAGGTGGCTGACGAGGCTGTGCGTTGCTACAACGCCGGCGCCTCAATCGTGCATATGCACGCCCGCCATCCCGACGGCAGGGTAAGCTACGACACCGAGTGGTACGCCGAGGCAGACCGGCTCATCAGGGAAAGGTGCGACCTGGCCCTCAACCACACGACTGCCAGGTCCTGGGAAGAGCCGGTGGAGTCGGTGGTCAGGTACCTGTCGGACACTCCCCAGCCCGTGGAAATGGTATCGCTGAACCTGGGCTACAACGTGTCCTGGCCCATGAATTCCTCCACGGAGAAACGGGAGACCCGCATATCGCCCAACAGCTACGAGGACATAGTCGCCACGCTGGATGCATGTTACGCCCGCGGCACCATGCCTGAGCCGGCTGTGCAGGACGCGGGCCACCTGAATAACGCGTTCACACTGATGCAGGAAGGCTCCATAAAGAGGAGTCACTACTTCCTGGTGGAGCCTTCGGGGAATTGGGGCGGCGCCAGGCAGGGCATGCCCTCCACTCCCCACAACTACTACTTCATGACCGACCGGATTAGGGAACACTACCCCGACGCCATCTGGATAACCCACAGCAGCGGCCTGCTCACCTTCGAAATAGTCGCCATAGCCATCGCCACTGGCGCTCATATAAGGGTCGGCTTCGAAGACAGCCCCTCGCTGCCCAACAACCCTCAACCCAGATCCAGCGCCGACCATGTTGAATGGGCCGTGACCTTGGCCCGAATGCATGGTCGGGAGCCGACAACACCAGAGCAGGCAAGGGAGATTCTAGGCCTCATACCAAAACCGGGGTAGGACCAAGCTGACATCGGCGCACGACAGGAGGGATTCATGCCAGCGACAGTCAACACCGTCACAGGCCCCATCGACGTATCGGACTTGGGGTTCACCCTTAGCCATGAGCATGTCTCCATCAGCGGCCCAGGGCTCAAGCACACATATCCTGAACTGGTCGACAGCCAGGCTGTTCTGGACCAGGTGCCCAAGGCCCTGAAGGAGGCGTACGACGAGGGGCTCAGGACTATCATCGACGTGACCACCATCGACCTTGGCCGGGACATTGAACTCATGCGCGAGGTTTCCCAACTCAGCGGGGTGAACATCATTCCTGCAACCGGGAATCACATGGGCATACCCGTGTCCTTTGGCACAGCCTCGCCAGACCTGCTGGCTTCCGTGTACATACGGGAGGTGGAGGAGGGCATCGAGGGAACGGGCATCAAAGCGGGCATAATCAAGGTGGCGAGCGACAGGGGAGGCGTGACAGAGCTCCAGGAGGTGGTGCTGAGGGCGGCTGGACGAACCTGCAAGGCCACCGGGACCCGCATATCCACCCACACCTGGTCGCCAGACCGCGTGGGCGAACAGCAGGTGCGCATCCTGGAAGAGGAAGGCGTGGACCTGGACGCTGTATACATAGGCCACAGCAACGACGACACGGACATGGACTACCTGCTGGGCCTGCTCCAAAAGGGAGTCTGGATTGGGCTGGACCGGTACCCTGGAGGACGCATTCCTGGGACTCCTGACTGGGAGGGGCGCACCCAGGTGGCGGCCCAGCTTATGGAGGCGGGCTACACCCACAAGATCATGCTGTCCCATGACTATGTACCCCCGGCCAACTGGCTGAGCGAGGAAATCAGGGAAGACCGGCACAACTTCAACCCCGACGCCTACAGCTTCATATCCCGAAAGGTGCTGCCCAGGCTGAAAGAGCTTGGGGCCAGCGACGACGACATCCATCAAATCATGGTGGACAACCCCCGCCGGTTTTTCGCGGGGGAGTGATTGCCGACGGTTGGTTTGTGGTATCTTACGCTAAGGAGAAAAGCAGGGGAGGAATGGAATGGCCAAGATTAAGCACATCGCAATATCGACCCAGGACCCGGACGCATCGTGCAAGTTCTACACAGAGACGCTGGGGCTGCAGGTGGTGGGAGAGGTCAACAGCGCCAGCGCCAGGGGCTTCTTCGTCAGCGACGGCACGGTAAACATTGCGCTGCTCAAGTTCAACAACGACCAGGCGGCGGGAGATGAAAAGGGCAAGGACTACAGCGGCCTCCATCACATAGGAGTCCACGTGGAAGACGCTGGCGAAATGTCTGCCAAGATGTCCGCAGCAGGCATCAATCCCAGGGACGACATCAACGCCGCTCTGGCAATGGGGGCGGAATCGGGCGCCAGGGACAGGCACGAGTTCAAGTTCGCCGGACCCGACGGCGTGACTATCGACATCTCCGAGAGGGGCTGGCCCGGCACGACCTAATCCCCTAACCTCTCCGAGACCTTCACACTGTTCCCTCCCCCTCAAAGGGGAGGGTTAGGGTGGGGGTGCACTGCCATCTGTCGCGATCTTCCCACCGTTAGGGGGAGGGACGGCTTATACGCGGCGTCCCTCGTGACGTGCGGCCAGTATCTCTTCAAGGGACATTCCGGTGGGTTCCCAGCCAGCCCTGCGTTGTAGGAAATGGTCGACTGCTGCCTCACGGTCGGCCCGGTCTTGAACTTGAGACGGAACTAAATGAGCGATGGTCTTGCCGTGGCGCGTGATGGCGATAGTCTCGCCGTGTTCTACGTCCCGGAGGAGTTCAGCCAGACGCGCCTCGGCTTCAGTGGCTTGGATTTCCCGCATTAGCTTATTCTAACCCATAGTTTTGCCCGGATAATCGTAGCATCCACCTCTACTATGAGGCAAAGCACACGTCCGTAAGCTAAGCCAACGGACAGTGACATCAGGCCCTTGTCCGGTGATTCACGGCAGGTTCTATACTTTACGCCCTGCTTTCTGGCCCCGTTTCTGGGAGGTTGGCTGGGAGTGAGCCGCCGTGACTGTGCTATACGGTAATCCGAAGTTTCATCCCCAATGCGCGAGTGATTCGCATCACTGTCGCAAAGGATGGGTTGCCGTCTTCGGACAGAGCTTTGTACAGTCCCTTGCGTGTGATGCCAACATCAAGGGCCAGACGGCTCATGTTGTGGGCACGGGCAATATCGCTCAAGGCTGCGCGAATCAAGCTGCCGTCGCCTGGGTCCTCTTCAGCAGCCGCTTCGAGATAGAAACGGGCGTCCTCCTTGGTGCGCAGACGGTCCGTCACATCCCACTTGGTGAATGTTTCAGGCATAGTTTACCTCCATTCTTTCGCCAGCCGTTTGGCCCGTGCAATGTCACTCTCCTGACTGCCCTTATCACCGCCACAGAGCAGCACAACAACGGTCATTCCTTCGCGGATGAAATAGAGGCGATACCCAGGCCCATAGTGGATGCGCATCTCGAATACTCCGTCGCCTACGGACCGGTTGTCGCCAATGTTTCCCATCGAAACCCTTCTCAAGCGGGCGTCTATCCTGGCGATTGCTCGTGGGTCTTGCAAGTTGTCAACCCACCGCCTGAAAGCGCCGCTTTCGATTATTTCGATCATGCTTAGAACGTATACTATAGTACACAATACGTCAAGGACAACACCATGGCGGAGGGTTGTCGTACGGCCGTGAAGTACGCAGAACTCCATTGCCACAGCAACTACTCTTTCCACGATGGGGCCTCTTCGCTGGAGGAGCTTCTCATGCGTGCCAAGGAGCTGGGTTACGGCGCCCTGGCCTTGACGGACCATGACAACCTGAGCGGCGCCATGGAGTTCGCCAGGCTGGCCAACAGCCTGGCGAATACAGCCCATCACAGGCGCTGAGATAACCCTGGCCGACGGATCGCACCTGACCCTACTCGCCCGTGACAGGACTGGATACCGGAACATCTGCCGCCTTCTCACCTTTTCCAGGATCGAAGACCGGCGTGAGCCCCAATTGGACCCCGAGCTTCTTCCCCGCCATGCTGAAGGAGTCATCCTTCTGACGGGATGCTCCAAGGGAAGAGTTCCCTCTCTCTTGTCCGAGGGCAAGTGGAAGGAAGCCGAAAAGGAAGCTCGGAACTACCTGGACTGGTTCGGGGCTGACAACGTCTTTATGGAGTTGCAGCAGAACCTGGTCCAGGGTGACACGCTGCGCTGCCGGAGGCTCTGTGAAATGGCCCGTAAGCTGGGCGTTGGTGCGGTTGCAACCAATAACGTCC
Source organism: Dehalococcoidia bacterium (assembly GCA_034422875.1). GTDB lineage: Bacteria > Chloroflexota > Dehalococcoidia > Lucifugimonadales > JAGWBF01 > DAOUJI01. Next base: position 10,104 of record DAOUJI010000126.1, read on the forward strand.
ACTACCACGCGCCCGAACGCAGCCGGCTCCAGGATGCGCTGGTGGCTATCCGACACAACCGGACTCTGGAAGAGACCCACCGGGAACGACGCCCCAACGCCAACTTCCACCTGAAGTCCCACTCGGAGATGGTCAGTCTCTTCAGGGAGACGCCAGAGGCGCTGGCGAACACCCTGGCAATAGCCGAGCGGTGCTCCGGCTTCAATCTGGAGAACAACCTGGGCTACCGGTTCCCCGACCACCCTGTGCCCAAGGGACATACCCCTCTCAGCTACTTGAGAGAGCTCTGCTATGAGGCGGCGATGCGACGCTACGGCTCAATTTCGCCCAGGGTGCGTGAGCGGTTGAATGAGGAGCTGCGTCTGATCGAGAAGCATGAGTTGGCGGGCTTCTTCCTCATCTATTACGACATCATCAACATGGCCCGCGATGTGATGATCGACCTGGGGCTGGTGGACCGTGAGACGCCTCTGGAGGAACGGCCTCCGGGACGGGGCCGAGGGTCATCGGTGTCCATGCTGGTGGGCTACCTGATTGGTCTTTCCCACATCGACCCGCTGCAGTACAACCTGTCTCTGGAACGCTTCATGAACGACGAAATGGGCGCAGTTCCCGACATCGACCTGGACTTTCCACGGAACATCAGAGAGGAACTGATACTGCGGATCCATCATCGTTGGGGATGGCCCTCGGCGGCCCTGACCGGCACGATAGCCACCTATCGCATGAAGGGGGCTATACGAGACCTGGGCAAGGCCCTCGGTCTGCCGCCGGAGGACGTGGACAAGTTGTCTAAGAGGGTGGATACGCGCCATGCATCAGGACTTCGTTCGGAAATGCTTCAATTGCCCGATTTCCGGAATAAAGTTGACGCTCCCGTATGGAAGGACCTCATAGACTTGGCGGGGCAGTTGGACGGCTTTCCCAAGTACATTGGTCAGCATCCTGGGGGCATGATCATATCGTCCACGCCTCTCATTGACCTGACGCCGGTTCAACCCGGGGCGATAGACGGTCGGTACGTGTGCCAGTGGGACAAGGACAGCGTGCAGGATGCAGGCTTTGTGAAAATCGATTTCCTGTCCCTGGGCGCCCTATCCCAGATGCAGGAAGCCCTCGAAATAATCGAAGAGCGGACAGGCAGATATGAAGACCTCTCCCGCATCGATTTCGAGGATGAGGCTGTCTATCGAAGCCTCCACCAGGCCGACACCGTTGGCATATTCCAGGTGGAGTCGGCGGCCCAGATGCAGACCATCACACGCATCAAGCCCACCAACCTGGCGGAAATGGCCTTCGAAGTGGCGGCGGTCAGACCGGGAGTGGGAGTCAACGACGGCGTGAGCACATTCATCGAAAGATACGCAAACAATGCGCCCTGGGAGTTCGTTCATCCCCTGGAGGAGCGGGCCCTTGCCCGTACCATGGGTGTGATTCTGTTCCAGGACCAGGTGAACCAGCTGGCCATAGACGTGGCGGGGTTCAGTCCAAAGGAAGCGGACAACCTGCGCCGCGCGTTCGGGCGCAGGAACAACGGCTCCCTCGTTCAGGACTACTGGGAGAAGTTCCGGGCGGGGGCTGCTGCCAGGGGTGTGCCGGAGGAAAGAGCCCTCACCATATTTAAAAGGTTTTCGGGGCAGTACATGTTCCCCGAGTCCCACGCCTACGCCTTCGGGATAACCGCCTACCAGATGGCCTGGATGAAGCACTACTACCCCCTCGAGTTTTTCGTGGCCATATTCAACCAACAGCCCATGGGCTTCTATAACCTGGAGACTCTGAAGGAGGACGCCAAGCGCCATGGCGTGGACGTGCTTAATCCCGACATAAATGAGAGCGGCGCCAAAAGCGCCATCAAGGATGAGTCCCTTCTGATGGGATTCCTTAACGTCAAGGGTGTGGGAGAAGCCGGGGCTGAGGCCATTCTCAAAGCCCGCGATGCAGATGGTCCCTTCACTGGCTTGGGGGATGCAGTGGAGCGCACCGGACTCCAACGCCGGGTGTTGGAGAGCCTGGTCTTGGCGGGGGCTTTCGACGAGTTGATCCGAGGCGATGAAAAGGCTGACCGCCGGAGCGCTCTCTGGGAAATCGGGCTGAGGCGCCCTCCCCACGGACACCAGTGGTCGCTTGCGTTGCCCGTGGACCAGGACATGGCAGACCTGCCGCGTATGACCGATTGGGAGGAGATGCTGGAGGAATACGCGGTTATGGATGTGCATCCCAGGGGCCACATCATGGCCCACCTCCGTCCAGGCCTTGATCCCGAAACCCTTCCCAGCGACAGGGTGGAAGCTCTCGGCGACGGAGAGGAGGTCACCGTGGCCGGGCTGGTTATCAGACGACAGCATCCCGCCAGCTCCAAGACCATCTTCATCACATTGGAAGATGAGTTCGGCCACGTGCCTCTGGTGGTATGGCCGGATGTCTTCCAACGCTATCGACTGATCATTCGTGAGACGGTGCTGAAAGTCAGAGGGAAGGTCTCCCGATTGAACGGGAGCATGAACGTTGTAGTGAGCCATGTGGAGGGCATTGAAGCTCCATACGCCCTTCCCAAGTCCCGGAACTGGGGGTAGCCGGACTTGGGAGGTCGGGACCTTCGACTGCGTTGCGCTTCGCTCAGGCTGAATGGGAGATGGAGATTTAATGTTCTGTGGATGCAAAAGCATGTGTGTTAGGTCGAGGAACAGCCAGTGAAAGCTCACTATGAAGAGATAGAGGTGTCGGGCGCTTTGAACAGGGTCCGCAACATGTCCTTCAACTGGTCGTTGAACCCGTATCAGGGATGCGTTCACGGATGCCACTACTGCTTCGCCAGGCGATACCACTGGTTCAAGGACTTGAATCCCGGCGACGACTTCAGCGGCGTGATATTCGTTAAAACCAACCTGCCCGAAAAGCTGCTGCGCGAGTTGTCTCGCTCATCCTGGAAGTTCGAGCCGGTGGCTGTGGGCACGGCGACCGACCCGTACCAGCCCATCGAAGGCAAATATCGAATCACCCGTCGCTGTATGGAGGTGTTCTGCGCCAAACGCAACCCCATCAGAATGATCACCAAAGGCACCATGATAGTGCGGGACATTGATGTCCTGAGCGAGTTGGCCAGGGTTGCAGGGTGCACCGTTTGCTTCTCGATGACCGTCCTGGACGACGCCCTCCGCTCCAAGCTGGAGCCGGGCACTCCTCCAACCATAAAGCGGCTCAAAGCCATGGAAAAGCTGGCGGAGGCCGGCGTCAATTCGGGAGTTCTGATAGCTCCTATCATCCCTGGTGTCACCGACAAGAAGTCCAACCTGGAGCCCTTAGCGACCGCTGCTGTGGACCACGGCGCCCGTTTCCTAGAAGGCAGCACCCTCTATCTGATGGATGGAACTAAAGGCCACTTCCTGAAGTTCCTCAACTCGGAATTCCCCAATCTCATCCCTTCCTACCGTACGGTCTATTCTGGAGCCTTTGCACCCGGGAGGGTGAAAGACCGCCATAGGTGGATGATGAGGGAAATGAAGGAGAAGTACGGGCTGGAGGATATGAAGTCGGATGACTCAGCTGATCGCCCCAGGCAGCTTACGCTGGCCATATAAAAGCCATCGAATCCCAGCTATCGATCAGATATGGCCTATGGGCGTGGAATTCCCCGGTTTTGGCAGGGATTTCCCGGCATATTCGGCTTGCAATCTAGGCATGGTCTATCTAAAATATGTAAACTAAATTTGGGAGGTGCTGGATGCAGGCCTACTGTGTGAAGTGCAGGGCGCGGAGGGACATGAGTGATCCCAAGTCGATCACCATGAAAAACGGCCGCCCCGCCACCCAGGGAACCTGCCCTATATGCGGCACGAAGATGTTCCGCATCGGCAAGGCCTAGTTTCAACTGGACCTCGGTTAAATAAAGGGACCGGTCTGACGCCGGTCCCTTTTTCTTTTCTCCAGAAATCATTCGCCTCTTCCCTGACCATCCGTGGCGCACAAGGCTTTTCCCTCTTCCTGATTCAAGTGCGGGTTCTAGCTCCGGCCTGAGCGACCGGCAGACGTACTGCCTCACTCCCCTCGTGATATACTCGCTTTGCAGCCGCGGATTCTATGCGGCGCCATCTCTTCCGGGGAGGCATGGCGTATGATCGGAGTTCTGACTCACCACTGGGCTAAGGCCGACAAGATAGAGGACGCGAGGAAGCTCCTGGACCGCAACGGCGAGGCCCAGAGCAAGTTCCGGGGATTCGGAGCCAGGCAGACCATGGTGTCCTTGAGTGACCCTTCCAAGATATCTACGCTGGTGACCTGGGACAGCAACGAAATCTACGAAGAGTGGCGGGCCAGCCCAGAGCGAAAAGAGTCAATGGCCGGCGCTGACGAACTTTGGTCCAAGTCCCCAGAATCCGAACGGTTCGAGATGGCCGGCTGAGGGAGGCGTCCCTTCGACTCCGCTGCGCTTCGCTCAGGGCGAACGTAGGGAAGAGCGGACTGTCTCAGGAGAAGTTGCTATGAAGATAGGACTGGCGATGTCCAGGACGCCCGATGCCCAGGGCATAAAGGCCTTCGTAAATCGGGCTGAGGACTTGGGCTTCGAGAGCGTACTGATAGGCGACCACGTGGTCCTTCCCACGGCGGGCACCACCCA
>DAOUJI010000127.1:0-8898 GCA_034422875.1 Dehalococcoidia bacterium
CCGATTACCTGCTGGACTTGGGCCCTGGGGCTGGTGAGCACGGCGGCTGGGTCGTTGCGGCCGGGACTTTTGAAGAAGTGCTGGAATCCAATGAGTCGATAACCGCCGACTACCTCAGCGGGCGCAGGAAGATTCAAGTCCCGGAGGAAAGGCGGCACGTCAACGAGAAACATCTGTCGATCCGGGGAGCCAAGGAAAACAACCTCAAGGGCCTAAATGTCGACATCCCCCTCGGCGTGCTGGTGTGCGTGACCGGAGTGTCAGGATCAGGCAAGAGCACCCTGATATACGACATTCTCTACAAGCGTCTGGCCCAGCAGCTCTACCGGAGCAAAGACCGTCCCGGCAAGCATGAATCGCTGGAAGGGCTGGAGCACATCGACAAGGTGGTCAACATCGACCAGTCGCCCATTGGCAGGACTCCTAGGAGCAACCCGGCAACCTACACAGGCGCCTTCACCCCGATCCGAGAGCTGTTCGCATCCATGCCCGAGGCCAAGGTGCGAGGATACGCTCCTGGACGTTTTTCGTTTAATGTCAAAGGAGGACGCTGCGAGGCCTGCCAGGGCGAGGGATACATCCAGATAGAGATGCAGTTCCTGCCCGACGTGGAAGTGCCATGCGACATCTGTCATGGACGCCGGTACAACCGTGAAGCCCTCGAAGTGTTGTTCAAGGAGAAGAGCATCGCCGACGTATTGTCTATGACGGTGGAGCAGGCTCTGGACTTCTTCTCGGCCATCCCACGGATAAGGAACAAGATGGAGACTCTGAGGGACGTGGGGCTGGGATACATAAGGCTGGGCCAGCCCGCCACCACCCTTTCCGGGGGAGAGGCCCAGCGGGTGAAGCTGGCCACGGAGTTGTCCCGCCGCGCCACTGGGAAGACCCTCTACATCCTTGACGAGCCCACCACGGGGTTGTCGTTCCAGGACTGCGCCGCTCTTCTGTCAGTGCTCCACAGGCTGGTGGATGCAGGGAACTCTGTGGTGCTGATAGAGCACCACCTGGACATGATAAAGAACGCCGACTGGATAATAGACCTTGGTCCCGGAGCCGGGGACAGCGGAGGGCGGCTTATGGCCGTGGGCGCTCCCGAAGACGTTATGAAAGTGAAGAAGTCGGCGACCGGCTTCTATCTTAAAAAGGCGCTTAACGGCGCCCAGAGCAACGGCAGTCACTGATGCCCGACGACGAACTGGCTTTCGCCTCCGCCGCCGAGGTCAGGCGGCTGCTGGACTCCCGCCAAGTCTCGTCTGTTGAGCTGACAGAGCTTTTTCTGAGGCGTATTGACCGGCTGGATTCCACGCTCAACTCCTACCTTACCCTCACACCCGATATGGCTATGGACCAAGCCAGGAGGTCAGATGAGGCCACGGCCCGGGGAGAGTCCCTGGGCGCCCTCCAAGGGATACCCATATCCATCAAGGACCTGGAATCCACCAAGGGAGTCCGGACCACGTTCGGGAGCCTTCCCTTCAAGGACTACGTCCCCGACAGAGACTCCGTGGTTGTGGAACGGGTCAAGGACGCCGGGGCGGTGATTCTCGGAAAGACCAACACTCCGGAGCACGGGTTTCGCGGGACGACGGAAAACCGTCTGGGAGAGCCTTGCCGCAACCCCTGGAACCCCGAGCGTACCTCCGGGGGCTCCAGTGGCGGTGCGGCAGTAGCGATAGTTTCAGGACTTTGCACTCTGGCTACAGGGAGCGACGGAGGCGGCTCAATCAGGATGCCTTCCAGCTTCTGCGGCGTCTACGGCATAAAACCCAGCCAGGGGCGCGTCCCACGATACGGCGGCGTAGGCCGACCCGCATTCAACTTCCTGTCCCAGTCGGGGCCCATGACCAGGACCTGCGAAGACAGCGCCACGCTGCTCCAGGTCTTGGCCGGACGCGACGACCGAGATGCTGGCTGCATGACGGAGACGCCCCCGGACTGGCTGGATGGGCTGCACGATAGAATCAAAGGCCTCAAAGTGGGTTGGAGCCCAGACCTCGGGTTTGCTGCGGTGGACCCGGAGGTGGCTCACGCCACTCAGAAGGCTGCGGCGGTTTTCCAATCAGAGTTGGGCTGTAGTGTCGAGGATGCGGGGATACTTTTAGAGGACCCATTCCTGGTCTTCTGGGACTTGTTCAGGGTACAGGGGTATTCGGCCTATGGCGAGATATTCGAAGAGAGGCCCGAGGACTTCTCGAGCTATGGGCGGCTAAGCATGGAGTACGGGAAGGCAATCACGGTCCCTGAATATTCCAGAGCGGTGGTGGAGCGTCAGAGGTTGAAGAGGTTCATGGAGGACAAACTGGACGAGTTCGACCTGCTGTTGACTCCAACTATGGCCGTCACTGCCTTTCCCATAGAGCAATTCCCGTCGGTCATCGGGGGCAGGAAAGTGAACCCGGCCTGGGCCTACACGCCCTTCACCAGCCTGATAAACATGTCGGGACAGACTGCGGCCAGCATCCCATGCGGATTCTCGGCTGAAGGGATGCCCATCGGCTTGCACATCATCGGCCGTAAAGGAGACGAGGCCACGGTCTTGCGGGCGTCCGCCGCATTCGAAGCTGCCCGTCCCTGGCGAGACAAGAGGCCGCCGGTCTCATAGACGGGCACGGGGCCAGTACTGATAAGAGAAGATCTGCATGGTAAAAGCCGCCAACTTCCTGATACTCGTCGTGGGGATAGCCCTGATCATCGTGGGCGCAATTGCCATCAACATGGCTATAGTCATCGTCGGCGATATATTGGTCGTCGGTGGGATTCTGTTGTTCTGGGCCATTAAGAAGGGGATGCTTCCGCCAGCCCTGGGCGGCCCTCCAGTTCCGCAGGTTCCAGCGACAAGTGATGCCGCGAGAGAAGACGACGAACGAAACAGGGCGGAGTGAGGGACCTGCAATACTGCGTTCGGAATGACAGGTGGGGGTGGACGCCCAACGCTGGCCGTTAATGCCACACAGGGTCTAGCCGAGGAACCTCAGGACCACATCTGAAAATTCGTCCGGCTTTTCTATGTGGGGGTAGTGCCCGCAGTCGTCCAGGACTGCCAGCGATGAGCCTTGGATGGCCTGTTGGTAGAGTTCGGCGCATTCCAACGGCAGTATTGGGTCTTGCCTTCCCCAGACGATCAAGCAGGGCGCCTTCACCCTTTTCAACAGGGCTGGAAACCGAGGGTCATGCATGTAGGGTTTCCACGTGAGCCGGGCCAGGGTTTCCCGGTTCTGCAGCAGCCTGTCCTGTTCCTCGAAGCTGGGTTCCGTCCCGAAAAGCTCCTGGAATTCCGGGGCTTGGTCGGTGTCGTGGAACATCAGCTCGTTGACCTGCTTTTCAGACATAAGGAAAACGTCGGTAATCTCGCCGGACTCCGGCCTGATTCCCGGGGCGTCCACCAGGACCAGCTTGCCGAAGACGCGGGGGTATATCACTGCCATTTCGGCGGCGGCCCACCCTCCGATGGACAGGCCGATGCCGTTTGCTCCCTCTAACCCCAGTTGCTCCATGAACCAGGTGTAGAAGAGCGCCAGGTCTTGCATCGACTCCACCCATTCAGGTCGTTGGGACTTCTCGTAGCCGGGATGGGACGGGGCGTATACGGTGTAGTGTTCAGCCAGCTTCTGGTGGTGGGTGAGCCAGCCAGGGTTGCCTGCCAACCCGTGGAGGACCACCAACGGAGCGCCTGAGCCGCCCTTGTAGTATTGAATGTTGGCCCCCGCCACTTCCACGAACTCTTCGGTACACCCGCCGGGCATAGCGTTCACCTCGGAAATCTTACTCAGGAAGCCAGACTCAAAGCGTGTCCATGTTACCGGGGCATGGGTAAGGGGTCAAGCGAGAGGGCGGGCGCATTGCGCCCGCCCTTTAGTTAAGTCCGGAAACCACCTACGATAGGTTGCAGTCAGGGTCTAATACCTACTCCAAATCGTCCTACTGTTGTAGCAGCTAACCCAAGACCTGCATGGAGGCGATGATGACCCCCCATCCAAGAATCGTGAGGGTTCCAACGGCGATGAGCATCCGGTTCAGGTCGTTCCGGAGGTCAGCTTTCAAATTCGCCAGGTCCTCTTTGGTGGCGTAAAACTGAAGAGTGTTTCGCATCTCTTCCCGGAAGGTCTTGAACTCTTCCCGCACGTCGTCTCGGAAGGTCTTGAACTCTTCCCGCACATCGTCTCGAAACGTCTTGAACTCTTCTCGCGTCTCGTCCCTGAACGTCTTAAGTTCTTCCCGCAGGTCCGACCGGGTTATATACCCTTCTGCCGTCGCCATTAAGGCTCCTTCGTCTATGATGGAACCACTATATCCTTTATTCTAGCAAATTACACCATGCCGGTGTCACTGTGTCTCCGATCGTCAGTCTTTCATGGCCAAGCAAAAGGGCGGGCGCAACGCGCCCGCCCTTTGCGTAGCAGCCTATTTTGTGTCGTGCGCCGGAGGCTACTTGGCGTTGGCCGACCTAATCTCCATCGCCTTGGGGCGTATCACGTCCCGGACCGTCTTGCGGACGAGGTCGTTGTCCATCTCGGCGGCGATGCCGGGGTAGCCGGAGCGCTCCAGCATGTTGGGCAGGTTGCCCTTTTCGAACTGGTCCAAGGTCCAGTCCAGCGTGTCCGGCACCAGGGTGGTGTCCCAGTAGATGCGGATGTCCTTGTTCCGGGGGCCGTAGTGGAAGTGGGGCGCCCGCTCGAAACAGTCAAAGGCCATCAGCTCGATCTCCTGGCCAGCAACGTCGCTGAGCAGGTGGACGGCCAGACCGCGGTCGTTGGCCCGCTCCAGCTCTCGGAATTCCAGCCCGAACCGCACGTTCCCCACCTCGATGACGGGCTCGCCCCTGTTGTGAACGACGTAGCGCCGCTCAGACACGGACATCTCACGGGCGGTGCACTCCACCTCGTCCAGCTTGTCGGTCACTGCTGAGGGGTTGCTGCGTATTTGTCCGGCCAGGTCGTCGTACCCGGCCCGCTCCACCATCTCGGGCAAGCGGTTACGCAGCTGGTCCAGCGTCCATCCGAGAGGGTTCCCGGCTGTGGTCTTGTCCATGAACAGGCGCTCGTTCTTGTTCTTGGGTCCATAGTGGTAGTGGGGCGCCTGGTCGAAGCAGTCGAACCTGAGAATCTCCACGTCCTCTCCGTCTATCTCACTGATGACTTGGACGCAGAGCCCCTGGTCGTCCATGATTTCCTTCCGGTACTGCATAGCGATCTTGACTGGCCCTGCTTCTATCTGAGTCTCTCCCATTTCCATGTCTAACCTCCTTTATCCCGTCGTTTTCCGAGATTGCGGTTAACGGAACCCTAGTCGATGACACGTATTATAGCCCAGGATTTCCGAATGGTAAATATTCGAACTTTCGAGACTGGCGGCGCCAACGGCGGATGTGGAAGGTCAGTCCGAGGCTGCGTTGCTTACGGGTTGGGGAGGCGCAGGTTCAGCAACTACGGGTTGTCCCTCTATTTTGAATACGGAGATGACCAGGCCAATGGTCATCACGCCACCCATGACCCACAAAGCGCGGCGCACCCCGGCTACGAAGGCGCCGGGGTCTTCCGCTACCGCGTCCAGCTTGGACTCAGCCCCCAACGAAGCCATGGTCGCGACGACTATGGCAGTCAGCGCCGCCGTGCCCGCCACTGAGGCCGTGTTTCGCATCAATTGAGTGAAGGCCGAAATCACTCCGTACCTGTGACGCTCTACCGCGCTGAGTATGGAGCTGGTGTTGGGAGATATGAACAGTCCGAGGCCAACCATCTGTGCTGTCACCAATATGATGACAACCGCAAGGGGAGTGGTCTCGCTCATGACGGCGGCCATTGCGAAAAGGCTGGCCGACGAGATGGCCATCCCAGCGACGGTCAGTGACCTCCAGCCCAGCTTGTCGGATATCGCGCCTGATGCAGGCCCGACCAGGGTCATAGCCGCGGCGCCCGAAATCAAGGCCAGCCCGGCCTCTCTGGGGCTGTAGCCCAGAACGTCCTGGAGATATATGGGTATGAGGAACATGGCCGAGACCACACCCAGGAAGGCGAGCCAGCCCGCCGCCACCCCCCTGGCAAACACGGGCCGCTTGAAGAGCCGGAGGTCCAGCATGGGATTGGCGGACCTCAGTTCCCACCACACAAACATCGCTCCCAAAGCTGCCGATAGAGCCAGTCCGGTGGCGCATAGGGCTGAGTCCCAACCCAGCCGGTTTCCGTTGGTGATTGTCAACAGGAACACCAACAGCGCCACCGCTGACAACGCTGCTCCCGCCCAGTCGAACGCCTGCCTCTGACCGAGGGCTGCGTCCTGGGATATGCGTTTGTTGTCCAGGATCAGGAGAGAAGCAGCTATGGCTACTACGGCAGCCGGCACGTTGATGTAAAACACCCACTGCCATCCAAAAGCGTCGATCAACACTCCGCTAATCACAGGTCCCAGGATTGCCCCTGCTCCGACGACTCCCAGATGGAGCCCCAAAGCTTTGCCCCGTTCCTCATTGGGGAACGCTGACACAATCATGGCCATGCCATTGGCTTGAATCATGGCCGAACCCACCCCCTGTATCAACTTGGCCGCTATGAGCATCCACAAGAACTGGGACGCCCCGGCCATGACGGAGGTCAAGGCGAAGATGATGAGGCCGATTACGTAGACCTGCTTGCGGCCTATGATGTCGGCTATGCGCCCGGCAGGCAGCAGAAAGACTGATATGAACAGGGTCTCGCCTATGGTGACCCATTGGACCGTGGACAGGCCTGCGTCGAAATGCTTGCCGATGGTGGACAGAGCCAGGGGCACGCTGGCGGCGCTTATAACCGAGACAAAGGTGCCCAGGGCAATGGTGCGGAAGACCCACCACTTGTAGTTGGAGGAGAAGGCTGTGGAAAGCGGCATTGTACGGGACGCCTACCGGCTACTATGGCCCAACAGGGCGGCGCCAGTCAATGGCGCAGAGATGTCTGCCGCGTCAACAAGATTGTCACTGCGGGTCCAGAGCCAATCGAACTGGGTTGCCCCGGATGTTCCAAGACAACCCCGCTGAATGCGCACGGAAGATGGCGTCGGAGAGTTATCGGGTTATTTCGTAGATGTTCGTAGTCTTGGTGATTTCGCTGGGGACGATAAGCAATGGGTTTCCTGAAGGGCTGTGAACGGCGGAAACAAGGTCAATTCCCTCCGGGCCTTCTCAGGGGATGTCAGTTGTGAGGCAACGCTGAGGGCTTATAAGCGCCGAAAACGTTCAGCCCAAGGTTTCGTCGACTAGCGCCAAACCGGATTCCAATCTGCGGTCCCAGTCGCTCTGGACATGCCGTAACGTATTTGTGCAAGTTCTGAACAAACAAATGGCCTCACGCAGAGCGAGATCTTGTTCCGTCCAGCTAAATCGCTCTAATGCGGCACGGCGGAAGCTGAAGTGGTAGGCCCTGCATGTTTCAGCCTCTTTTTCTTTCCGTCCGAAACTGGCTGCCCACCGTAAGTGGGCAAGGAAGTTGCCAACGTCGAGCATAGGGTCTCCCGGCCCTGCTTCTTCAAAATCAACGAGAGCTATGTTGCCGTCGGGCAACATCAGCATTTGGTCATCATAGAAGTCGTTGTGGGCTGTGTGGGTTGGCTCCCAGGACTCAACGAATTGGTCCAGCCTCTTTGTGATGTCATTCAAAAGTTGGACTATGGGGCCATGGCCCTTTGAGGCAAAATTGAAGATGCGCTTCGCCCTATCATAAGAGCCGTTCAGGTTGAATGGACGGCGATCAATGTTCTGGGAGGGTAAGGTCCACAGGCTTTCCAACCTGTCAAAAAGCAACGCAGGGTCCGGACCATTCCCGTCGCGTATGTACTCTCTCATGTTCGCACCCGGTATTTTCGACATCCATAATGTGCCTCCTTCAGGCCAGTGTCCTGCAATGCGAGGCACAACAAATCTGGAGCGTCCGATAAGCTCCGCGCCGGCAAGAATAGGGGTCATGTCCGTAGGGCGGACAACCCGGACAAAAAACATCACTTTGCCGATTCTATGGACTAACACAGCTCGAGTCCTGGGCCGGTAGCGGACCAGTCCAACCTGTATGCGTCGCACCGGAACGGTGAGGACGTATTTGTTTACTAGCTTTGTAGCAGTTTCGGGGTAGGCCGCTTGCCCGAGTCCCGGCAGATTTGGGTCTTCCGGGTATCTGAAAGACTGGATTGGCTCGTTGCGCTTGATCCCCACTGTGAAGCACTCAGACGGTAGGGATTCATCAGCAGGCCATTCCAAGGTGTAGCTAATGAACTCCTGCCTGCCTGGGACATGGTTGTATTGAAATACCCGTATTTGTTGAGGTCTAGGTTCCTGGTCTCTGAAATGTTCGGAGAATGTCTCCCAAATCCACTCACCGTCAAAGAGTTTGGATAGGTCACCCAAGAGAGGGTCTTCGGGAAGGCTGACCTGCGGATGAACAGGTACGTTAGTGAGCGGAACAGTCATCGCAATGCGACCACAGCCATAGAAGCATCCAGAATCCTGGCGTAGACCGGTCAAACGGTGAAGGTTGACCAACCTTTAGTCTAGTATGCCAAGAGCCTTGTAGTTTTAGCAAAACTCGGTTTGGTGGGCGTCCACGTTCTGATCCGTTTTACCTATTTCGTAGTGGCCTGCAAATTCCCAACGAATGGCCGAGATCCGTTGCCGATCGGACGTTGTTGAGCTGCTTCTGGTACAAGGTAATCGTCGAGTCAATTCCCAAAATATAGCTGTATGACTATCAATGTTTCGCTCCTGGTTAGCGAACCTTCGAAGTAGTCGGCTACGGCTGCTAACGCTTCATCTCTGTCGATCACACCGTTGTCGTTGTTGTCGTACCGTCGTAACAGGTCCGTCTCGGTGTTGTCGTCCGTGTTGTCCGTGGGGGTGGGGGTGTCGACGCCGTCGCTGTCGGTTCCGTCGTTGTC
>DAOUJI010000128.1:0-18848 GCA_034422875.1 Dehalococcoidia bacterium
CACCGTGACAATCACGGTCACCAACGTGGAAGAACGTCCGACGATAACGGGCGGAGAAGTCACGATAAATTATCCGGAAAGAAGTACCGACGGTACACCGAACATAGCTGACGTGGACACCTACACTGCGACCGATGATGAAGACGACGATGACGAGCCAATGAAGCCTCGAACATGGTCGCTGTCGGGGGCCGACGCCGACGACTTCTGCATCACAGAAGCCGGAGTGCTCCAGTTCGTGACCTCCCCTGACTACGAGGCACCTACGGACACCGGCGGGAACAACAGGTACGAGGTGACGGTTATAGCCACCGACAGCGCAGGCAACACCGCCTCGCGGACCGTAACCGTCACAGTCACCAACGTGGACGAGGATGGGGAGGTGACGCTGTCGTCGCTTCAGCCCCAGGTTGGAATCAATCTGACCGCCTCGCTGACCGACCCCGATGGCCGCATATCCGGGACGACGTGGGAGTGGGCTTCGGAGCCGTCAACGACGGGGGGTTGCCCCGCTGCTGATGACGGCTCCTGGGAAGTCATAACCGGACTTAATGCCAGGTCAGCCACCTACAGGCCGGTTGGGCGTGACACTGAGGGTTGTCTGCGGGCGACAGCGAGATACACCGACGCAGAAGGATCCAGTAAGTCCGCGGTTGTTGTATCGGACAATAGGGTGCAGGGTAGGGCCACTCGCAACGTTGCCCCCGTGTTTCCTGACCAGGACGCCACCCCTGGCATACAGAACACAACGACAACGAGAAGCGTGGCGGAAAACGTGGCCTCGCCCTATTCCGTGGGCGACCCGGTTGAGGCCACGGACGCCGACAATTTGACCTATTCCCTGGGCGGTACGGACGCTGCGTCGTTCACCATCGTCAGGAGCTCGGGCCAGATTCAGGTGGCCGAGGACGTGAAACTGGACTATGAGACGAAGCGGACCTACACGGTGACCGTTACGGCCACTGACCCGTCCCTCGAAGCCGCCACCATCACTGTGACCATAAGAGTCACCAATGCGAACGAACCGCCGGTGGTGTCGAGGAGGCCCCTGTCGATAACCGGGAGGGCGAGCATTGATTACCTGGAGAACGGCACGGGTACGGTGGCGGTCTACACGGCGTCCGGCCCGGAAGCGTCCAGTGTCCGCTGGTCGTTGACGGGAGTCGATGCGGGAGATTTCTCGATATCCGGCGGGAGGCTGACCTTCAGGGGTTCGCCCGACTATGAGGGTCCAGCCGACCAGGGTACAGACAACGTGTACAACGTGACGGTGAGAGCCGTAAGCGGGACCCACACTGCCACACAGGACGTGACCGTCCGAGTCGACAACGAGGATGAGGACGGGACTGTGACCCTGTCGCCGTCGCAGGCGGTGGTCCGAATCGAGTTGACGGCGAGCCTGTCCGATCCCGACGGTGGGTCCGGCGACACTCCTCCGGTTACCGCGACGGAGACCGACTTGACCCACGACGCCGCGTGGCAGTGGTCCAGGTCCCCGGACGGGTCCACCGGCTGGACCAACATTGCGGGGGCCACGTCCAGGAGCTACATACCCGTTGCGAGTGAGATTGGCAGCTATTTGCGGGTGACGGCCAGATACGCCGACGCCCATGGCTCCGGGAAGGGAGCGACTTCGGCTCCCGTCGAAGTGTTTGCCGTATTGTCGAACGGAGTTGTAACCTTGTCGCCGTCGCAGCCGGAGGTAGGGGTCGACATGACGGCTTCGCTCACCGACCCCGACGGCGGCATAACCGGCTTGACCTGGCAGTGGGCCAGGTCCCTGGACGGATCGACCGGCTGGACCGACATCCCAGGAGCCACCTCAGGGACCTACAGGCCTGTCCAGGCGGACGCCGGGACCTATTTGCGGGCAACGGCGAGCTACTCGGATGCACAGGCCTCCGGACAGCGCGCTCATGAGGTCAGCCTCCGAGTCCCCGGCTCACAACCTGTAGTAGCCGTGTCCTTGTCTTCGTTGGAAGCGGAAGTCGGAGTCGGACTGACGGCTTCGCTGACCGGCCCTGTAGGCGTCATAACCGGCCTTAGCTGGCAGTGGTCCAGGTCCGAGAACGGGATCACCGGCTGGACCGAAATTGCAGACGGCACGTCAGCGTCCTACACGCCCGTTGACGCCGACGAGGACATGTACCTAAGGGTGACAGCCCGCTACAACGACTCGCAAGGCTTTGGCCAAAGGGTGAGGTCTGTGGCCGTTCAGGTCATCGGCTCAAGAGGGAACGGGGTCGTAACCCTGTCGTCAACGACGCCGACGGTTGGGGTAGGGTTGACGGCCACACTTACCGACCCCGACGGAGGAGTAACCGGCCTCACGTGGCAGTGGGCCAGGTCAGCGGACGGATCGACGGGCTGGACCAACATATCGGGCGCCACGTCAGCCACCTACACGCCTGTGAACGCCGACGAAGGCATGTACCTGCGGGCGACGGCTGCCTACACGGACGCGGAAGCCTCCGGCCAGACCGCCGTTGCGGTGACCACCGCAGCTACCGCAGCCACCCAAGCCGACTTGCTCACCCGGTATGACGCCGATGGAAACGGGCAAATCGACAAGGATGAGGCCCTTACGGCGGTGGCAGACTACTTCAGTCGTCTCATAACCAAGGAAGAAGTGTTGACTGTCATTCAGCTCTATTTCGCCTCATAGGTTGATTGCTGCCAGCTAGATGAACGGTCTGAACCGGCGCTGCAAAGGCGAGGGGCGCAACGGTTTTCGGGCGATGGGTGGGCTGGGGAGATGGTGGGCCGGGGCGTACTGTACTGCGAACTTTTCGGTGGGAGGTCCGCCTATAGAGAACTGGCCTGCAACCTCTGGCCTGCAACCTCTGGCAGGCCTTTACGAGCCTCGGTCCTCTCACGGCTGGAGGCTCGTTGTACGCACAAGGTTGTACTCTCTTCCGATTCGTCCAGCTAGTCCATCGCCTCTATGACCACGCGGCCCCGCCGGGCGACTTCGATGTGCAAGCTGTGCTGATCGAGCAGCAACATACCCACGAGAGGAGTGCTGCCCGTGGCGTCGGCTTTGATAGGTTTCGGATGGCCATCCCAGAGAACCGTAACGTCGTGAACGTCGAAGCTCACTTCATCGTCGTTGGCCATGAGTGCCCGGCCAGTATAAGCAAACGGCAACCCTAGCTCGGTCACCAATGTAGTCGGTAAGGTCAAGAAGCCGTTGTACCCTGTGTCCACCACTGCCT
Organism: Dehalococcoidia bacterium; assembly: GCA_034422875.1. Taxonomy (GTDB): domain Bacteria; phylum Chloroflexota; class Dehalococcoidia; order Lucifugimonadales; family JAGWBF01; genus DAOUJI01. Next base: position 3,216 of record DAOUJI010000128.1, read on the forward strand.
CGATGTCCTGAGACTGGCCCTCAGGGCCTCGCAAGGAAATGGGCACGACCGCCTCATAGGCGGCGTTCACCACACCCTGGATCACCCGATTCCCCGCAGAGACCCAGCCCCAAAGCTGCGCAGCGCCCGATACCCGACCCGCTCACACAAGACATTGACCGCACTGGGGCGCAACACCCGCAGGCGGTCTACTGCGGCAACCTCGCCGTCGGCGACTGCCCATATCCCGCTGTCCACATCGATGGCGACGATTTCTCCGTGGTGGTCTGCTTCAACCTGTCCACGTATCTCCCGCTCGTATATTTCCTTGCCGAGGCGGGCCGTTTCTTCGCTCGGGCGGCGTGGAGGTACGTCGACTCCCTCTCGCTGTCGGTTCGCCGATGTCTCTGTGTCCCTCATTCTTTCCCCTTTTGCAGAACTAACTCTACAGGTGACATTTTATTGCTTCACGGCAGTCACCGGCAACGACAAAGACCCGCACACATGGACGAGGTGTTCCTCGTCGTGAGTCGCAATGGGGACAGGCGCCTTTGACCAGAGTAGTTCGAGTCTCCTCAGGTCTTAGATATGAACTGGTGGGCCCGGATAGACTCGAACTATCGACCTCAGTCTTATCAGGACTGCGCTCTAACCACCTGAGCTACGGGCCCATGGGATTTTGATTATAATCCCCGAGACTCGGGCGGGCAAGGACGACGATAACGACGTAAGATAGGCGATGGCAGGGACGACTGGCCCGTCGCCGTTACTCCGGCGGAGGCCGGAATACAGGAACGCCGCATGGGGAAGACAGACTTCAAGTTTCATACGACTCTCAGGGTGCGGTGGGGGGAATGTGACCGCCAAGGGATAGTCTACTACGGGGCTTACCTGGACTATTTGGAGACTGCGCAGGGAGCTTACTATCGGAACCTGGGCTTCTCCCTGTACAAGCTGGCGGAGACGGGCCACTTCGACACCGCAACGGTGAAGGTCACCATAGAGTACAAGGCCCCGGCGAGAGTGGAAGATATGCTGGACCTTTACTTCCGCGTTGCCGGGATCGGATCCACGTCCATGACAGCGGTCATGGAAATCTATGAACACGGCACGGAGACGCTGCTGACCCGGGTGGAGGCAGTGTACGTCGGATACGACGCCTCCACGGGCAGCAAGAAAGCCGTCCCCGACGACCTGCGGGCCGTGATCCAGGCGTACGAAGACACGGGTGTGCCTCTGGGCCTGGACGCGTTCCCTGAGTTGGCAAAGGCGAGGATGGAGCCTGATGTTCCGGCTCCCTAGTAGGGGCGACCCTTGTGGTCGCCCTCAGGTGTTGCCCAGTTAGGGAATAGGGCAACCACGAGGGTTGCCCCTACGAACGTAACGCACCGTAGGGACAGACTCGGGTCAGCCGAGTCTCGTAGAATGCCGGTTACGCAAAAGACCCGCCAGGTGAGATGGAGCAGTCGGCATATGTCTTCATGGCAAGGGTTTCGGCCCCGTTGTGCTATACTCGTAGCTGAGGCGTCATGTGATGACTGACTTCAGACTGGCGCTGGCCCAGATAAATCCCACCGTAGGCGACCTGGACGGGAACACCTCCCGGATTCTCTCCGTCATGGAGCAGGCCCGGGAGTTGGGCGCCGACCTGGTCGCATTTCCAGAGCTGGCCGTCACTGGCTACCCACCGGAAGACCTTCTTCTCAAACCCAGCTTCATCAGAGACAACATCGAGGCTATGAAGCGCATTGTCGCGGCCTCAGGGGACATAGCGGTTGTCGTAGGCTACGCCGACGTGGACTCTGACATCTACAACGCGGCGGCCGTGGGCTACGGCGGGGAGCTTGTGGGCGTCTACCGCAAGATTCACCTGCCCACCTACGGAGTGTTCGACGAGGACCGCTACTTCAAGAAAGGCTCGGCCTGCCCTGTATACGCAATAAACGGGGTCGGCGTGGGAGTCAACATCTGCGAGGATATCTGGAATCCCATGGGGCCTATGGTAGTCCAACGGGACGCTGGCGCACAGGTGATCGTAAACATCAACGCATCGCCTTTTCATGCGGGCAAGGCAGCCTTCAGGGAGCGCATGGTGGCCACCCGCGCCCAGGACAACGGGGTCTACGTCGCCTACTTGAATACCGTAGGCGGACAGGACGAGCTGGTATTCGACGGCGCCAGCATGGTCTTCGATCCGTCGGGAGAACTGGTAGCCAGGGGGAAGCAATTCCAGGAGGAGCTGCTAGTCGCAGACCTGGAGATGGACCAGGTCTTCTCCAACCGCCTGCGCGGTCCAAGGCACAGGCAGGGAGTTCCTTATCTCTTCGACGAAGTCGGCGAGCCTGAAGTGGTCCATGTGTCGGCTCCAGCGCCGCGCTCCAGGCCGCAGATTCCTGCCTGGAATGGACGGAGACCCCTGGAACCGGCTGCGGAGGTCTATGAAGCGCTTATCCTTGGAGTCCGGGACTACGTGAAGAAGAGCGGTTTCGAGAAGACGGTCATCGGACTGTCGGGAGGGATCGACTCTTCTCTGACGGCATGTGTGGCCGTGGACGCTTTAGGCGCCGAGAACGTCGTGGGCGTCGGCATGCCGTCCCGCTACTCCAGTGAGGGGAGCGTGGCCGACGCGGCAGAGCTGGCCCGTAGGCTGGGCATCGAGTTCTGGGTCGTGCCGATAGAACCGGCCCACGCTGCGTTTGAGGACATGCTGGAGCCTTACTTCAAGAATACTGCACCCAACATGGCCGAGGAGAACGTACAGGCCCGCGTCCGGGGCAACATAATCATGTCCATCTCAAACAAGTTCGGGTGGCTGACCCTCACCACCGGCAACAAGAGCGAGATGGCCATGGGATACGCCACGCTCTACGGCGACATGGCGGGCGGGTTCGCAGTCATCAAGGACGTGCCCAAGACGTTGGTATACACGCTGAGCCAGTGGCGCAACGAGAACGGCTCTCCCAGGAACGTCATCCCGGAAGCGGCGCTGGAAAAGCCCCCCAGCGCTGAGTTGCGCCCCGATCAGACGGACCAGGATAGCCTCCCCCCCTACGAGGTGCTGGACCCGGTGGTGGAAGCCTACGTCGAAGAGGACCGCAGCTACCAGGACATGGTGGACATGGGGTTCGACCCGGCCGTCGTAAGGCAGGTCATTTCAGCGGTCGACCGGACAGAGTACAAGCGACGCCAAGCTCCTCCCGGCATTAAGATCACTCCCCGCGCATTTGGAAAAGACCGGCGGCTCCCCATTGTCAACCGCTACCGGCCCATCTAAGGCTAGAAGCGTCGGTCACGGGACCCTAGAAGTCGTCGGTTTCTCCTTCCATGACCGTACTGTCGGCGTCCCGTTCCGGGCAGTCGGCTATGGTGATGTTGCAGAAGCGGCATTCGTCGGGACTTGGGACCTTCCGAGCGGGAGTATCGGCTCCGACCCTTCTTATCAGCCCGCCCAGGTTGGCGACAAACGTTTCATCGACTGATTCAGCAGGTACAGGGACCTCATGGTCAGAGTAAATGAGCTTGCCCTCGAACTCTACACCCGCATGCGGGCCCGGCGCTCTCGCCACAGCGTACATGTAGGTGAGCAATTGGATGTGGTGGGAGGGTCTGGGGGCGCCTGACTTGACCTCTACGATAATCCCCTCCCCGCCGCGCCGGGCGACCAGGTCAGGCCTGCCGCCCAAGGTGATGGAGGTCGACCTGCCCCGCAGAGAAAAGGTGTTCTGGCTCTCGGTGAAAACTGAGTAACCTTCCTCTTCAAGCTGCTCACGCACGTCGCCCACCATTGCCGTGTGCTCGATGCGCGAGGGGGTCCAGTCTGTGGAATCTGGGACTTTCTCCCAGCTGAAGCCCTCGTGCTGCGCCTTGAACCACGCGGCCCACTCACATGAGGCGTCCCCTACCAGCAGCTTGGTGAGCCACGTCACCCAGATGTAGGGGCCGCCTTGCCTCAACTGCGCCATGCACCGGCTCCTTCTACGTCTTGGGGAAGGTGAACCCCTTGGCTTTGGTCTCGATGCGGAACAGAGAGTCGATGGTCGTAACGAAAAGCGTCGAGAGACCGTCGCCGCCGAAAGCGCAGTTGGTGGTCTGCCTCGACCCGGTCAGAATCCTGCCCAGGTGTTCACCCGACGGGGTGATAATCCACACCCCTCCAGGGCCAGTGCAGTAGAGATTTCCGTTCACGTCAACGGCCATGCCGTCGGACACCCCAGGCAGCTCGGTCGTGAATTGGAAGAGGATTCTCTCCGTCTGGCGCTCCAGCGATCCAGTCTCGTGGAGGTCGAAAGCCCGGATGTGTTGGCGTTGGGAGTCGTCGATGTACAGAACGCTTTCATCTGGGGAGAAGGCCAGACCGTTGGGGTATATGAAGTCGTCGGCCAACAGGAAGTGGGAACCCAGGTCGGGCGAAACCCAGAAAACAGACGAGTGGTGATGTTGCCGTTCGGCGAGAGGCATTCCCCGACCGGGGTCTGTGAAGTATATGGAGTTGTCGGAGCGCACGGCTACGTCGTTGGGGCGGTTGAGAGCCAGCCCGTTGTGCTGGTTCATTACCACCGTGATGTCGCCTGCAGGTTCCAGTCGGGTCACGCGGTGCGCTGCGCTTTCGCAGGACAGCAGACGTCCGTGTATGTCCTTTGTCATCCCGTTGGTCTCGTTGGTGGAGCTGAGAACTTCAACGACACTGCCCGTACCGCCGTCAGGAGTCCACGTCAGCCTGCGGTTGCCCCTCATGTCGCTGAAGAGCAGGCAGCCCTCGTCAGGGAGCCACAACGGGCCCTCGCACACGTTGTATCCTGTGCTCAACAACTCAAGGTCAGCGTCCCGGTCCAGGATGCTGTCCAGGCCCGGCGATGTTCGTTCAACGGCCATTTTGATTCCTTTCTGACCTCGGTCCCAGCCGCATTCGGTTGGCGAAATCGCCCCATCCCGGCATTCCTGCGGAGGCAGGAATCCAGGAAGCACCGTCTGTTCGGTGCCGTCATTGGATAATCGGTCGTCCCTCTAGAATCAAACGGTGAAACGGCGATGCACCAGCCCGCCTCCGACTACAGGTCGAGGAGTTGTTTTTTCTTGGTGTCGAACTCGTCTTGAGTAAGGATTCCCTTCTCTAATAGCCCAGCCAGCTTTTCAATCTCGTCAGCGACAGGCATGGGAGCCAGAGATTGTGGAGTAGATCCCTGAGGGGAAGCGGCGGTTACACGTGTGGAGTCCAAATGATTCTTCACTATGCTGGCGAACGTCTGGGCACTTTCTTTAGGCCTTACCATCTCTACCTGTACGGCCGAGCCGCCCCTGCCTACAATTTTCAACCCTCCCAACATTACTCCGGTGCTATATGATATAGACTCTATATTTCGATATGACAATTCCACTACTTCAGATGCCATGATTCCCTTGTCAAGGAAGATGACTCTGCTAGTTGTGGCTACACCGACACCATCGTGGAGTGAACCTTCCTTGAGAATATTGAGAGGTCCTCCAGTGGCCCTCAAATCCGGACCAAACCTCCCTCCGATTATTGCTTCAAGGTGCTCGTCATCATCCAATAGCTCATACAGCATCTTCCGTTCCCCGGAATGCATATGGGCATCTCCGAAAGTTCCCCAGCCTTTTGGAATAAGTTCAGCCCATTCGTAATCGATCCTTCGCAACTTGTTGTTCAGAGACTCCCCACTGGCATGATCTAGAACGTATTTTACAAATGGCTCGACTGAGTTCTTATCCATGATGTTGTCTATCTTGTATGTCCTCATAGTTAAGCCGCTTATCCTAATGCTCGACGACATCATTCCTGATTTGTGGGTGATGTCTCCGATGTCCCTATATCCTACTTCGATGACTTTTTCCTTTCCCAATAGTCCTCTGTCTACAGCGAGCAGTCGTCTAGCGGTCGCAACTACTATCCCTCCGATTACGTGGTCTCCAGGCTGAAGTTTATCAGGAACAAAGGTCCCGGCTATGACGCATTCCGGCAATTCATCATGGTCTAGAATCTCATATAGCAATTGCCGATGTTTCTGGTGAGTTTTCTCATTCCACGATGGAGGTTTGATTGCGTTCCAGCGTGCATCAATCATTTGCGTCTTCTCACGCATCTCCATACTTCCCCCTCAGGTGATTGTGGTCGAGCAGAAGATTTTACAGGTGGCTGTTTCCAGATAGAGCAGTTTGAATCGCACACTCTAAATCAAGGGGATTTGACCTGTGCTGAAATAATAGATGGGGTTGGCTCTCGGGGCCATTCCTACTTGGGCATGAAGAATTCGTGGATTTCGGGGTCACCGTAGCCGTCGATGGCCCCGGGAGCTATGCCGGGGAAGCGCAGGCAGGAGTCGACGATGCTCTTGTTGAAGGGGCTGATGTCTTCCCTGTTCAGGAACTCCTGGACGGGCATCCAGAGGGCCTCATCAAGCTCATCGGCCTGCATGGTGATCTCGGAGCTTTCAGGGGCAAGACGGCACACGAAATAGATGTCGGACTTGCCGTAACGGTATCCGTGCCAGTGGCGGAAGAAGTGGAGGGACTGGAAGGTCGCTTTGATGCCCGTTTCCTCCAACACTTCCCGTTCGGCAGCTTCCACCAGGTGCTCGCCAGGGTGAAGCGCGCCGCCGGGCAGCTTGTAGGCCGGTCCCCGCCCTGCCCTCCGGTACTTTTCAGAGACCACCAGCAGCTCGTTGGACTCGTTGATCACGACACCGCCGACTCCCACGTAGTGGGTGGCGTAGGGAGGGATGTACGCCCCTTCCACCAGTTGCAGGGTGAGCATTGCGTAGCCTTCCACCGCATGGTGGAAGGTGAAGCCCGCCTCAACCGCCGCCGGAATCACCGATGACTTGCTGAGGGGAACCTCCATCCAGACCACCTTGTAGTCTTCAGCCTTCCACGATTCGATAGAGTGGGCCAGCCGCCCACGGAAGTCTCCAGGATCATCGGGAAGGGCGTCGGGGGCAGTAACGATGCCGCCGAATGGGTTTGGACTGGCTTCAAGAAGAGCCTGTCCTGAGCCTGTCGAAGGAGCCTGTCCTGAGCCTGTCGAAGGGTCCATTCCACCTGCTCCCCGTTACTCGGCGGTGGTCCCGCCGTCGATGACCAGTTCGCTGCCTGTCATGTAGGACGACTCATCGGAGGCGAGGAAGAGGACGCCCATGCCGATTTCTTCCGGCTCGGCCGGGCGTCCGATGGGCAGCCTCCTCAGCCGTTGGGCGTAGTTATCCGGGTCGTTCAGGGTGTCGGCTATCATCTCCGTCTTCACGGGGCCGGGGTGGACCGAGTTGGCCCGAATCTGGTCTTTTGCGTGCTGCACGGCAGTGGCCTTGGTGAAGATGCGGACGGCGCCCTTGGTGGCGGTATACGCTGCTGTCTCGCCAGGGCTTCCCACCAGCCCCGCGGTGGAGGATATGTTGACTATGGAGCCGCCTCCGGCCCGTCGCATGGCGGGGATGGCGTGCTTGGTGCCCAGGAACACGCCTTTGACGTTTATGGCCATGATGCGGTCCCACTGCTCGACGGTGATGTTGGGTATGGCGGCCCGGAAGAGGATTCCCGCGTTGTTGACCAGCACGTTCAGCTTTCCGTACTTGGACTCGGCCAGGGCAACGGCGTTCTTCCAGTCGTCCTCGACGGTCACGTCCAGGTGCACGTAGGTGATTTCTCCGCCAGCTTCGGCGATCCCGGCCTCCGTCTTCTTCCCTTCCTCGTCCAGAATGTCGCCGATGACGACGCTTGCGCCCTCTCTGGCGAATATCCTGGCCTCAGCGGCGCCCTGTCCCCGGGCCCCACCGCTTATGATGGCAACCTTGCCGTCCAGCCGTCCCATGCCGTCCTCCTCGCCCATACCAGGGGGTGCGGTGCGTTACGTCCGCCCGTCTTCCAACAAAGGGCCCCTTTTCCCATAGAAGGGGTTGCCCTGCTCCTCTAGAGGGGGTCCATCAACTGGTCTTTGTGAATCTCCGGAAGAACCTCTTTGGCGAAGAGCTTCATGCTTTCGATGGACTTCTCCAGCGGCATGGCCCCGAACTTGAAGACGCCGTACATCTCCTCCGGATGGGTCTTGCCCTGGATTTCCCGGATGGCCTCCAGGCACATTTCCGGAGTGCCCCATATCTGAGTGTGGCTGTGGGTGTGCCTGGAGCCAGCCCCGCCCTCGCGAATCCTGTAAGCGGCCTCGGCATAGTGGTCGTAGCCGCCCACTTCCTTGAAGTGCTCGGGCTCGTCCAATTCGTAGTGGTGAATGGCCGACATCGCGTGGTCGTGCACCGCGTCCCAGAAAGTGTCTTTGGCGTCATCCAGATCGTTGGTGCAGTAGACGTTGCATCCGACGATGGGGCGGCGGGCCTCCTTGCCCTGTTCCCTGCGGCGGGCATTGTACACCCGTATGTCTTCGCTATACTCGTCCCATTCCTTCTGGGGAACGACGATGAGCCGCAGGTCGGCGTCGGCGGCCATGTTCACGCTCTGGCGGCTCTGGGCCGCGCAATACATGTTGTCGGTCAGGTTCTTGTTCATGGGCTGCGGGCGGATGCTGATTTCAGGTATCTGGTAGAACTGGCCGTCGTAGGAGAAACGTTCCTCGGTCAGGGCCATCTTCACTATCTTGGCGGACTCCACGAACCGGTCCCGGGACTCGGACATGGGAATTCGCAAACCCTCGAACTCCCGGCGCGCGGCGCCGCGTCCGAACCCTATTGCGAAGGAGCGTCCCTGGAGCAGGATATCCAGCAGTGCTATCTGCTCGGCCACCCGCAGGGGTTCGTGCCAGGGCAGCACGATGACCATGGTCCCGACTCCGGCGTTCTTGGCCCTGCCGGCGAAGTAGGCCAGGAACTGGGTCACGCTGGGCACCATTGTGTAGGGCGTGAAGTGGTGTTCGATGGACCAAATCCGGTCGAATCCCAGGTCGTCGGCCAGCTCCCCCACCTGCACGTCTTCCAGAACCTTGACGTGGTCGGGAGTTGCGGGTCCGGGGCCGAATTGCCCGGAGTTGAATCGGTCCCAGTCGGGGTAGTTCTGGCAATACAACGAAGTTCCGAATCTCATGGTGGACCTCCTAAAAGAGCCGCCGGAGCCGTAGATTCAGGGGCTGTTGGAGCAAGAGCATTCCCCGGCGGGGTTGAGCAATTTTAGTGTCTAGCCCCGCAGCCAGTCAAATCAGGGGTGTAAGTGGTGGCGTTGTCCCTTCCCCTTATGAGGGAAGGTTGGGATGGGGGTTTGGGCTTTCTCCCGTCAAGGCAGGGTTGGAGTGAGGTGACCTTCAGCCTAAAGCGTACCGCGGCTAACGGGATATAATCGAAGTTATGCGTAGGCCTCCTTATTGGGAGCGGATGCCAAAGTCGATTACGGGTTCGGTATTTCCCTATTACGGCGCACAAGAATCCTTGCCGTAAGTACCATTTTATAGTACCATAATGTCCATATATGAGAGCACGGCATCGGCGCACCCTGCAACGCATCTTTACCAAACCTGCACCGGGAGACATCAGATGGGCGGAAATAAAATCTATGTTAAGAGCGGCAGGAGTAGAAATCAGAGAAAGAGCGGGGTCACGGATAGTTCTGATTAAAGGGAATGAGCGCATGGTCGCTCATAGACCACACCCTCGTCCTGAGGCTGGGAAGATGACGGTCCGAATGATAGCCGCATTTCTAGAGAATGTTGGAGTAACGACATGATGGAATACAAGGGATACATTGCCACCGTTGAATACGACGATTCTGTGGAATTGCTGCATGGGGAAGTGATCAACGCCGCTCCATACCCGATAGTTTCATTTGAAGCCACAGACGTGGAGAGTCTTAAACGAGAGTTCCAGATATCTATAGAGGAGTATCTGGCTTCATGCGAAGAAGATGGCATTGATCCCCGGAGGCCATTCTCGGGCAATCTGAACTTGCGTCTAGGGCCGGACCTTCATCAACGAGTGGCAGTTTCCGCCGCCCGGGACCGCAAGAGCATCAACGCATGGATAAAAGGCGCACTGGAAAGAGAAATCGGCGCTTCGGAAGAGTCATAGCCTCGACTCCCTCGCCCTTGACGGGAGAGGGTTGGGGTGAGGGTGTCCGACAGAAAGCAGTTGGAGCGGGTGATGGGAATCGAACCCACGTGGCCAGCTTGGAAGGCTGGAGCTCTACCACTGAGCTACACCCGCTTGACCGGTTGGGGGTTACGGGGAAGTGGAGCGTACCCCACTCCCACATTTTAGCCCAGGCAGGGAGCAGACGCTAGGCGCCTCTAAATCTTGTCGATAAGGGCGTCCAGCTCCAGGAACAGAGGCGCGAACACCAGAGACACAATGGCCATGAGCTTCAGCAGGATGTTCAGCGACGGGCCGGAGGTGTCCTTGAACGGGTCTCCCACAACGTCGCCTTCCACTGCGGCCTTGTGGGCGTCCGACCCTTTGCCTCCGTAGTTGCCCAGTTCGATGTACTTCTTGGCGTTGTCCCAGGCGCCTCCGGCGTTGGCCATCGTGATTGCCAGGACGAACCCGCCGCCCACGGCGCCTATGAGCAGACCGCCCAGGGCCTCTTCGCCCAGCACGAAACCGACGATAAGCGGCGCGGCCACGGCCATGATGCCGGGTATTATCATCTCCTTGAGGGCTCCGGTGGTGGAAATTTCCACGCACCTGGCATATTCAGGCCGGCCTGTGCCGTCCATGATTCCCTCTATTTCGCGGAACTGCCTGCGCACCTCGTTCACGATGGAGAAGGCCGCCCGCCCCACGGCCCGCATGGTCATGGCCGAGAACAGGAAGGGAAGCATGGCCCCAATGAGAAGCCCGGTGAGGGTGGTATGGGTCAACAGGTCGATTCTGTTCAGGTCCGCCGCCTGTCCGAATGCCGCGAGCAGCGCCAGCGAAGTCAGCCCGGCGGAGCCTATCGCGAACCCCTTTCCGGTGGCGGCTGTGGTGTTGCCCAGGGCGTCTAGCGCGTCGGTGCGCTCCCGCACCTCAGGGGCCAACTGTGCCTGCTCGGCGATTCCGCCAGCGTTGTCGGCCACGGGGCCGTAGGCGTCGGTGGCCAGGGTGATGCCCAAGGTGGAGAGCATTCCGACTCCAGCCAGGGCTACCCCGTAGAAGCCTGCAAGTTCGAAAGCTGCCAGGATGGCTCCGACAATGATGAGCACGGGAACCACGGTGCTTTGCATCCCAGTGGCTATACCGCTGATCATGGTGGTAGCTGAGCCGGTTTGGGACGATTCTGCTACGGCCTTAGTCGGGCCGTAGTCGTATGAAGTGTAGTACTCGGTTATCAGGCCGATGATTACTCCGGCGCCGAGCCCGGCTACGATGGCCCAGAAGATGTCGAAGTCACTGACCGTGGGGCCTATCAGTCCGTCCAGGTCCAGCCATACGACGGCGATGGCCGCGAAGCCCACCACCAGGATGGCTGAGGCGAATATGCCTCTCCTTAAAGCCCACAGCAGGTCTCCGAAGCTGGCCCTCTCTCCGCTGCGCACGATAAACGTGCCCAGGATGGAAGCAGCTATGCCGAATCCGGCCAGCAGCAGGGGCAGAAGCGCAACGTCGCTCTTCCAGTCCTGTCCCGGTATGGAGACCACCGCGGCGGAGGCAAGGGCTATGGCCGCAATGATGGAGCCGACGTAGGATTCGAACAGGTCCGCTCCCATGCCCGCCACGTCTCCCACGTTGTCTCCCACGTTGTCGGCGATGACGGCGGGGTTCCTCGGGTCGTCCTCAGGTATTCCCGCCTCCACCTTGCCCACCAGGTCGGCGCCTACGTCTGCAGCTTTGGTGTAGATTCCTCCGCCCACCCTGGCGAACAGGGCTATGGAGGAGGCGCCAAAGGCGAATCCGGTCACCCACTGGATGTCCTGGAATATGACGTAAAGGATGGTCACTCCAAGGAGGCCAATGCAGACTACGGTTATTCCCATGACCGCACCGCTGTTGAATGCGACGCGGAGAGCCGGGTTCAGGCCCCTCATGGCGGCGGCGGCAGTCCTGATGTTGGCCCTGACGGCCACGTTCATGCCTATGTACCCCGCCACGGCCGAGCATGCGGCTCCCGCCAGGTAGGCTATGGCCGTCCGGGGAATCCAGTCTCCGTGGGTGTAGCGGTCGATGAGCAGCCACAGCCCGACGGCTACGATAATGACAAAGGGCAGCAGCACCATGTACTCCCGGTTCAGGAAAGCCTGGGAGCCTTCTCTTATGGCGGCTCCGATGCTTCTCATGCGGTCATTGCCGTCGTCGGCCTTGACCACCCGAAAGATCAACGCGACTGCGAAAAGCAGCCCGACTACGGCCAGGATTACTGCAATCAAGATAGGTCCCATAAGTCTAGCTCCAAACTCTCCATTGGCCCGATTCGTGAGCGCCAACAACCCTAACATGGCGCCTAGTGGGTGTCAAGGAAGTTTGTGTTAAAGGAATGGGAATTCCGGCGTCGCCAGCCGTGTGGGGTATAATGCTCCGGGTGCTTGTTTGCCAGGAGACTCTGCATATCCGATTGGTTATTGCCGTGAATATGGACAGTGGCCACCTCTTATGCCATCGTGAATGCTGGTTGGGATGACAAGTGTGGAACCCGTTTCGTCATTCCTGCGGAGGCAGGAATCCAGGAGGATCTCTTCCTCCTTGCAAGGTTTCCTGGACTCTAGCCCCGTATCGGGGTACGGGCAGGCTCTTCGCTGGAGTGACGGTTGGAAAGGGTTCCCCATTTTTCATAGCCCATATGTGGCCTTACGGAGGCCATAGTGATTCCCAACGGAGCTCAGCGTAGCTAAGAATCTTGTGCGATGAGGACTAGATGAAATTCGGCGTCTCCATTACAGGGTTTGCCCAACAGCCGGCAGGGACCGACATGCATCGCGTGGTGGGAGACATCCTGGAGTATGTCAGAGAAGCCAGGCGGCTGGGTTTTGACTTCGTCTACCAGGGTCAGCACTACCTGACAGACCCGTACCTGCAGCTCCAGAACCTTCCCTTCCTGGCGAGGGTGGCTGCCGAAGCGGAGGGAATGGGCGTCGTCGCGACTCAGGTCGTCCCCCTTCTCAATCCTGTGGACCTAGCGGAACGATGCGCCACCATGGACGTTCTCACCGGAGGCAAGTTCGTTCTCAGCGCCGCTCTGGGATACCGCAATCAGGAATATGCCGCCTTCAACGTGGACCGCAGGACCAGGGTTTCCAGGATGGTGGAGTGCCTGGAGGTCGTGAAGCGGCTGTGGACAGAGGATACAGTAGACCACCAGGGACGCCACTTCACTCTCGACGGAGCCCGGATGCCCCTCAAACCGCTACAGAAGCCCCATCTGCCTATATGGATCGCGGCCAACAGCGACGCGGCGGTGGTGCGGGCGGCACGGCTGGGGTATACGTGGTACGTCAACCCGCACGCCACCTACACGACGATTAGAGACCAGGTAGAGCTGTACCGCCGGGCCGGGGCAGAAGCAGGCACAAACGCGGCCCACGCAGACCTCCCTATGGCACGGGAGTTATTAGTGCACACCGACTCGGAGGCCGCGTACGCTGAGGCGGCGCCTTATCTGGGAGGAAAGTACGAGACCTACTCCCGCTGGGGACAGGACGACGCCCTGCCCGAAGACTCCTTCTCCAGCGCCTTCCGAGAGCTTGCCCAGGACAGGTTTATCATAGGCTCACCCGAGGACTGCATCGCCGACCTGAAGCGGTGCGAGGCGTTGGGCGTGGACCGGATGGCGTTACGCATGGTGTGGCCGGGGATGCCTCTGGCCAAAGCTATGGAGGTACTGAGGCTCTTTGCTTCCAGGGTAATGCCGGCCTTTACCGCTTAGCCCGGTCCCGGTAGTGGGGCCGCTATCGAGAGCTGCCCGCTTCCTTGGGTCGGATGACCAGCACAGGACTTCCTGAGTGGCGTACGATTCGGTCTGCCACGCTGCCCATCACCCAGCGTCCCACTCCAGAGCGTCCATGCGAAGTCATTACCACGAGGCTGTCAGGCTCGTCATGCACCAGGTCCACTATGGCGTCGGCTGGGCTGCCGTTGATGAGGCGTTCCTCCACGGTGACGCCGTTATCTGTGGCGAACTTCTCCCCTACCTGGCGAAGATAGCCCATGGCGTTGGCGTCAGCGTCCCGCGACCACTCCTCGTATGGCCCGGTGTATACGGACGTAGAGGCGTCTATCATCGAGTATTGCATGTAGCTCTGGTATTCCCCCACGGACGGAGTGACCCTGGCCAGAATCACCTTGAGACGCCGGGGTCTGGCCAGCGCCGCCGCGTGGGGCAAGGCTTCCGCGGCAAAATCCGAACCGTCCAGAGGCACGATGATGCTGTTGACCCTGGCGTCGGGTCCGATTTCCGCGTCTTCCCTGGCCTTTATCAGCAAGAAGGGGCAGTCGGTTGTGTGGAGCGCCTTGTCGGCGACGCTGCCCATGACCCATCGGGCCATGCCTGACCTGCCGTGAGTAGTCATGGCGATTATGGTGTCGGGCTCTTGCTCAGCGGCTTCAACGATCTCATCGGCCGGAGCTCCATCCCGTACGGACACGGAAACCGAGAGACCTACATTGTCCAGGCGCCTCCTGGCGTCGTTCAGATAGTTGTTGGCTTCATTCCTCACGGCGTCCAGGATATCTTGTGGATGGATCGTCTGGTTGTTCAGGAATTCGAGAGGCACTCCCCCGGTGATTCTGAGCAGCTCCACTTTGGCCTGCAGGTCCTTGGCCAGGAACCTGACATAGGGAAGCGCCTGCTCCGCCATTTCCGAGCCGTCCAGCGGCGCCAAAATCCGTTTGTACATCTCCGCCTCCCTCTTTTCGCTTGACCTGGTCTCCGGCAACTACTGATTGTCGCCGCAGCGCGGGCGCATTGACGAACTGGGTCCGCCCGCTTATCGTGACTTCTTAGTCTAAGCTTATCAAAAAGGGGGGCATGATGGCGAAGCTGGAGGTCCTGACCTACGGTTTTACTCTGATGACCAATCAAGGCTCCGTGGGATACTCTACCAACTCCCTGCTGAGCTATGGCAACCAGACCATCCTTGTCGACACCGGGCCGCCGTCCAGGCGGGGGCTGCTGGTGGAAAGCCTCAAGGAGCACGGCATGACGCCCGCCGACGTGGACATCGTAATCCTTACCCACCTGCACTGGGACCACTGCCTGAACACGGACCTGTTCAAGAACTCCCGCATACTGGTCCATCCTGTTGAGCTGGACTACGCCCGCAATCCCAACCCCGGAGACCACGCCTGCGCCACATACGTGGCGGACATGCTGGCGCGATTGAAGGTCGAACCCGTCTCCGAAGGGGACGCAGTAGTGGACGGGCTAACCATTATGGACACGCCCGGCCACACCAAGGGACACATCAGTGTGCAGGCCGAGCTGGACGGAGAGAAGACGCTGATTGCCGGAGACGCCCTGCCGGACGGCGGTGCTGTTGAACGGGGCCTACCCTACAACATATTCTGGGACATGAACGACGCGCGGGACAGCGTAGAGAAGATGGTGGAAAGCTCCACTGTGTTCTACCCGGGCCACGACCTGCCCTTCAAGCTGAACGGCAAGGAGATTTCCTACCTGGACGGCCCCACCAACCTGGAAATTATCACCACTAACCAGGGAGGGCAGGCGCCGACGATAAGCTGCACTGTGCATGCGGTCCGGGAGGTCAACCACAACCCTGTACAAAAGGGCTGAGGGGAT
>DAOUJI010000129.1:0-28386 GCA_034422875.1 Dehalococcoidia bacterium
CTCCCCGTCTCCCCGGTCGCCCAGGTTGATTTTTTCGGAGCCGCCCACGGAGACGTTGTTGGCCACCACGAAGGTGATGGGCAGGTCGTAGCGGAGGGCCGTCTCCACCTCGAAGCCGTTCCATCCGAAGGCGTAGTCGCCGTTGAAGGAGACCACCTGCTTGCCTGGTCTGGCGATTTGCGCCCCTATTGCGTAGGGCACGGCCACTCCCATGCAGCCGCTGGTGCCCGCGTCCAGCCTCTGACGGGGGAAATAGCTGGGCACCATGACCCTGGAGACGGCCATGGTGTTCTCGCCGTCCACGGTGACCGTTGCGTCCTTGTCCAGGGTGTCCATGATGTCCCGGTACATCCGGTACATGTTCACCGGAGCGTCGTCGGAGTTGATCATGGGTTCGATGGCGTCTGCGTTCCTCTGACGTTGGCTGTCCAGGGCCTGAAGCCAGGGTGTCTCGATGGAGCGGTTCATGTTCCCGATTTCCTCGAGGAGCTGGCCGAACACAGCCTTGCCGTCTCCTACCAGTCCTACCTCTGCGGGGACCCCGTTGCCGATCTCTTCGCCGTCGATGTCCAGCTGGATAACCTTTACATCCTGCGAGAACCGGGGTGACACTCCGAAGTGGAACATCCAGTTGAACCTGGCCCCGGCCAGCAGCACCACGTCGGCGTTCTGTAGGGCGTGTGTACGCGCTCCGGAAGCGTTCAGCGGGTGGTCGTCGGAAACGACTCCCTTGCCCATGGGTGAGGGGATGAAGGGGACCTGCATCCGGTCAACGAACTGGCGCACCTCTTCGGAAGCGTCGGCCCAGGCCAGGCCCTTGCCCAACAGCAACAGGGGACGCTCTGCCTTGGACAGAAGCTCCACGGCCTTCTTGACTTGCTGCGGGTCGGCCATCGGACGGGCGGCCGGAGGGTTGGCCGGGAAGTAGCGGAACTCCTCCTCATCGACCATTCCGTCGATGACACTGGAGGGGATGTCCAGGTACACCGGGCCTGGACGTCCGTTCATCATCTTGCGGATGCCCGCGTTCACGTAGTAGGGGACTTGACGCGGGTCGTCAATGGCCACTGACCACTTGCATACGGGCGCAGCCGTCTCCATCTGGGGAGTCTCCTGGAAGTCTCCCCGGTACTTGTGGCTCGCCTCGACGGCGCCTCCGATGAGCAGCATGGGCCAGCAGTTGGCCCACGCCGTGGCAAGACCGGTAATGGCGTTGGTCATGCCAGGCCCGCTGGGCACCAGAGCCACACCCGGCTTCTTGGTCACGTAATTGTAGGCCTGGGCCGCCATGGCGGTGGCCTGTTCGTGGCGGAAGGAATATATGGACAGCCCTTCGTTCTTGGCCGCTCCGTTGATGGTGCCCATAGGGTCGCCCGGCAGGTTGAAGACCAGGTCAATGCCCTCGTTCTTCAGCTGCTTGATTAGAATTTCTCCACCCTTTAGCTGTGCCATGATTCCTCCTCTTCTGATGCCTTTTGGCAGCCCCGGTCCATGAATTGGACTTGGGGTGATTCCTTCCACCATGGGAAGGCCGCGATTGAGGTAGAAGGGGCCCTAAGCTATGAACCCTTCCACGTATCCCTCGTTTATCTCGTCCTCTGACAGGTTCAATACGCTCTTGAGCACGTAGTCGTTGTGTTCGCCCAGCAGGGGAGCGGGCTTTATCTCGAAGTCGACTCCCGACATGATGTATGGAGGGCCGTCGTAGGTCGTCTCGCCCGCCTCTGCGTGGACAACCTTGCGGTAGTGCCCCCTTGCGGCCAACTGCGGGTCCTCCAGCAGCTCCTTCCCGTTTTGGACGACTCCGGCAGGCACTCCGGCGTCTTGCATCGCCCTAAACACTTCCTCCGCCGGCTTATCGGACGTCCAGGCGGAGATGGCCTCGTCGAGCTCGTCCTCGTTGGCCTTCCTGGCCTCGAAGGTGGCGTACTTTTCGTCTGACGCCAAGTCCGGACGTCCGATCACTCCACAGAGGCTGCTCCACTCTTCATCGTTCGTGACAGATATGGCGCAGTACCGGTCCTCGTCTCGATCGTCTATGAAAACTGAAGCGCAGGGGTATACGCCCTGGGGAGAGGCGTGATAGGAGCGGTTGCCCATCCTGGGCTGCACCCGCTCCAAAGTGGAATATTCCAATACGGCCGTTCCCGTGGTGGATATGATGGACTCGTACTGGGACAGGTCTATGTACTGGCCCTTGCCCGTCTTCTCCCGGTGATGAAGAGCGGCCATCAGGGCGAAAGACGATACATGGGGGTTCACCGCATAGTCGGTGAAGGCATGACCCGGCGAGATGGGGTCTGAGTATTCGTATCCTGCCAGGTAGTGCAGTCCGGCCATGGCCGCACCCATTGGCCCATGACCCTTGACGTTCTTCCAACAGCCCGTCAGCCCCGCCAGCGAGTGGCTGCACATGATGATGTCCGGCCTCAGGCTCTTCATGACTTCGTACCCCAGCCCCATGCGGTCCATGGTGCCCGCGCTGAAGTTCTCCACCACCACGTCGGAGTCGGGAACAAGACGGAGCGCCAGGTCCTTGCCCTTGGGGTGGCGCAGGTTCAACGAGATGGAAAGCTTGTTGGCGTTGTAGTTGTTGAACCAGCCGCTCATGTTGAAGCTGGACTGGCCCTGCTGCGGCACGGGGTCCATCTGCCTGGCGCCGTCGTGCCGGGTTGTGGACTCAATTCGAATCACTTCTGCCCCGGCCCAGGCCAGTGTGCGGACTGATATGGGGGCGACTGCCCTCCAACCGAAGTCCAGCACCCTGACCCCTGCAAGGGGCATGTTAGACCCGTTTCCGCTCATATTACGCCCTCCCGCCGCAGCTCTTCCAACTCCTCCGGTTGGATGCCCAGCGATTCTCCATACACTTCCTGGTTGTGTTCCCCTATCAGTGGCGGCCTCCGGGATATGGCCCAGGGGCTTTCAGGCAGCCGCACAGGAGGTCCCGGATATTTGATTGATACTCCCAACTCCGGGTGCTCGATGTCCTGGAAGAAGCCCCGGTCATTCAGGTGAGGAGACTTTACCACATCCTCAGGAGTGGCCGTCGGCACAGTGAACACTTGCCTTTCCCTGTTGAAGCTCAACTCCAGCAGCTCTACCTTGGTCTTGTCAGCGAAGAACCTTAGCATCAGTTCCTGGAATGCCTGCCGTTCCTTGGGGTCCTCTCTGACAAGGTCGGCGTCGAGCCATCGCTCGTCGAATTCGTCGCCCAGCCCATGTTCCCGCAACAAGTCCCACACGGCCTGAAGGCTGGTGCCGGGCGCCGCCGCCAGAAAATACACTTGGCCGTCCTTGCAGGGATAGATGTTCCGCACGGCGCTGCGTCCCCGGGCTACTTCTCCGCGCCTCAGGACCTGGCCCAGGATGTCATAAGTGGGCATCATGCCGGCCGTGCCGACGGCCATTGCAGCCTGCATAGAGGTGTCGATGTGCTGCCCTTCGCCGTCGCGATTTCTCTGCAGCGTAGCCACCATCAGCGCGTTGGCCGTGTGCATCGACGCTGCCCAATACCCAACTTCGTTGTTGATTTGGTAGGGCGGAAACTGGGGCTGCCCCACGAGCTGGGTGATGCCGCCCATCGCCTGGCCCACGATGTCGGTGGCTTTCAAACGGCTGTATGGACCTTCCTGTCCGAAGGGCGTAATTGAAGCAAGAATGACGCGGGGGTTGGCTTGTCGGAGAGTGTCGTATCCAAGACCAACGCTGTCCATGTATCCCGGTTCGAAGCTTTCCAGCACGACGTCCGTTTGCTTGACCAGTTCTATGAACATCTGCTGGCCGCGAGGGTGGTCGAGGTTCAGGGTGACGCCGCGCTTGGACGTGTTGAACTGCCACCAGTAGAGGCTCTTTTCGGGCGCAGAGTCGTCGTCGTAGAAAGGCCCTCGCTGCCGCATGGGGTCGCCGCCTGGCGGCTCAATCTTGATTACGTCGGCCCCCATGTCGGCCAGAAGCTTGCCGCAGAAGACCCCTATGGGGCCTGTCAGGTCCAGGACCTTTAGGTCTGAAAGGGGTCCTGTGGGAACGGTGTTTCCACTGCTCAACAACCGCCTCCGATAGGGCTTCTGGAACCTAGAATAGCCCGTTGGAAGGCTCATGGCAATAGTTGGCCCCTCTTTGTATTACCCCCTCCCCCTCTGGGGGAGGGCTGGGGTGGGGGCGGCCATGGCCTCTCCCGCGAGGCCTGGGCACGAACGTGCGGCCCCCATCCTAACCTTCCCCCACAGGGGGAAGGGATAGGTTGCCCTCTCTCCCCAGGGGAAGGGCTGGTATGGGGGCCGAGGACGTCCGCCGTGAACGGTTTGCCAGTCCTTTGGAGTGATGCTATCCTTCTAGTGGCCGCCCGACGGCCGTTGCCCATGAAAATTCCCGACATATTCAGTTCTGGACGCCGCTCGCTGTCCTTCGAATTCTTCCCTCCAAAGACTCCGGAGGCTGCCCAGTCGTTGTCCAACGCGGTGAAAGCCCTGGCTCCCTACAAGCCCGACTACGCCTCCATGACCTATGGGGCAGGCGGCAGCACCCGGGACATGACTGTGGAGACCGCATGCCAGATAAAGAGGGACACTGGAATTGAGGTCATGGCCCACGTAACCTGCGTCTCCCAGACCAAGGACGAAGTGAAATCTGTCCTGGACAGCCTGGAGGCCCACGACATAGAAAACGTGTTGGGTCTTAGGGGAGACCCTCCGAAAGGCGAGACAACCTTTACTCCAACAGAGAACGGATTCGTCCAGGCGGCTGACCTGATTAGCTACATCAGGGGAAACTATTCCTTCGGTGTAGGAGGGGCGTGTTTTCCAGAGGGCCATCCCGACTCCACTGACCTGGATACTGACGTAGCGTTTCTGGCAAAGAAAGTTGAGGCAGGGGCCCAGTTCCTGGTGACCCAGCTCTTCTTCGACAACCAGGACTTCTTCAGGTTCATGGACAGATGTGAGAAGGCCGGCGTCGACGCGCCGGTGGTGGCGGGGGTCATACCCATTTTGAGCACACCCCAGATACGCCGGTTCGTGTCCTTTTGCGGCGCCCGGATTCCGGAGAAGTTGGACGAGGACCTGGAGAGATTCAAGGACGACGACTCCTCCGCCAGGCAGTTGGGCATCGAATACGCCGTCAGTCAGATTGAAGAGCTATGGAAGCACGGAGTCTCCGGCGTCCACATCTACACACTGAACCGCAGCTATTCCACGCGCAAGATTCTGGACTCGCTTAGCCTGGAAAGAGACTAGGCCCACGGTCCGTTCTTGCCGCCTTACCCACGCCAATCTAGAATGGTTCCCTAACGCAACCGGTCCATCTCAACGCAGTCCAATCCGTAGGAGGCATCTTGATGAACGTCGGTTTTATTGGCACAGGAAACATGGGATTCGGCATGGCCAACAACGTGCTCAAGGCCGGGTATAAGTTGACGGTCCACGACATCGTACGGGAAAGAGCCATTCCGCTGCTGGAGGCGGGGGCAGACTGGGCAGACAACCCGAAACTGGTGGCCGAGGCCAGCGACGTAACCTTCACCTCTCTTCCCGGCCCCAAAGAGATGGAGGCCGTCGCACTCGGTGAGAACGGCGTTCTGGAAGGCTCCAAACCGGGCAGCGTGTTCATAGACATGACCTCCAACTCTCCCACGGTTGTCCGCCGCATATGCCAGGTCTTCGCGGAGGCGGGAGTCGACATGCTGGACGCGCCGGTGAGCGGGGGAGTCAAGGGCGCCCGTTCCGGCCGGCTCGCCGTGATGACCGGTGGAGACGAGGAGGTCTACAACCGGGTAAAACCGGTGTTGGACGCCATAGGCAATAACGTGGTCTACTGCGGCGCCATCGGCTCCGGCTCGATATGCAAGCTGATGCACAACTGCGTGTCCATCACGACCACCCAACTCCTTAGTGAGGTCTTCACCCTGGGAGTCAAGGCTGGGGTGGAGCTGAAGCCGTTGTGGGAGACCATACGCCGAGGTTCCTTCGGCAATGCCAACCGCATACATCAGTTGCCGGAGAGTTGGTTCTCCGGTGAGTTCGAGCCGGACCTGGAAAAGGGCTACTTCGCCATTGGGCTTTCCCGCAAGGATGTTGGGCTGGCCACCGAGCTTGGCCGGGAATACAACGTGCCCATGCCCCTCTCCAATGTTGCAGAGCAGGAGTTGATGGTCGCCATGGAACGTGGATGGGGCGACGCACCTTCCGGGAAGATACACCTGCTGCAGGAGGAACGCGCGGGCGTCGAAGTTCGAGGGGACTTTCCCATGGGCAAGACCCAGCTCATCATCGAGGAGTAGAAACATGGACCTGGAGCTGACGGGAAGAGCCGCCATCGTCACCGGCGGCAGCGTAGGAATCGGCAAAGCGGTGGCCCTGGAGCTGGCACGGGAGGGCGTCGACGTGACCATTTGCGCCCGGGGCCAGGGGCGCCTGGACGCAGCCGCCGAGGAAATCTCCAATGAGACGGGCCGCAGGGTCATCGGCGTACAGACTGACGTGACCGATCAGGCGTCGGTGGAGAACCTGGCGAAAGCAGCCTATGACGCCTTTGGGCGCATCGACATACTGATTAACAACGCCGCCTTCCCAGGGGGGCTGGTGCGGGGTTCGCTGGAAGAGGCGGAGGAAGAGCCTCTTCTTGAGGACATCAACACAAAAGTCATGGGGTACTTCCGTTGCTCCAAGGCTGTGGCTCCCTATATGAGACAGCGCAACTGGGGCCGCATCATCAACATTGGCGGGCTCTCAGGACGACGCTCCCACGTCATCAGCGGGCTCCGAAACGCTGCAGTCGCCCACATGGCCAAGTCCCTCTCGGACGACTTGGGACCCTATGGCATCACCGTGAACCTGATTCATCCTGGGGCCACATGGACAGAACGCAGCGGCCCCATGTATGAGGAGCAAGCCCGGAGAGAAGGAGTCACGGTTGACGAGGTGACCTCCAGGGTCGCGTCGGACATAGCGATTCGACGAATCGTCGACGCCAAAGAGGTTGGCTACGTGGTGGCGTTTCTGTGTTCTCCCAAGGCCGAGTGCGTCACGGGAGAGATATTCGCCGTAGGCGGCGGAGCGGACCGCTCGGTCTTCATGTAGCCGCGCCTTAGAAAGCGCATCAGGCCGCGGCTACTTCGTCGATTACCTTCACTTCCATCTTGGCGATGTGGCTGGTGGGCCGGTCTCCGAGGGCTTTGCGCTCATCTGTGGCGAAGTATTCCTGCTCCTTGGCAGGGATATCCTCGGCGCTGTTGAATCTCCTCACCCAGATGAACTCGGTGCGGTCTGCGTTTACCCAGGTAGCCACCACGGGCACCCCGATCTTGTCGTGTATGGCTCGGATCTGACCATTGAACAGGTCTATCCAGGAGTCCATCATTCCCCTGTTGATGGTGTAGGTGCGAAGTTGATAGGCCATTGGCGCCTCCTTAGGGGTGTTTTGGCGTAATGGTTGCATATTCGGCGTGAGTTTGCCACCGTCCGTATTAACGGCCAGTTTACAGCCCCGAACGAAGGGGCCGCGCAGTAGGGCAAATAACTTGTCGATACCCGTAGCCGATTCGCGTTGACTTTAACTACAGCCTCTCGCTAGCATTTTTCTGTCCTCTTGTTTTAAGGAAGGCTGTGTGGGTGTGATGGGCCCGGCCCGACACCGACGACAATGAGCCGGGGATGACGAATTGACAAACACTGGCATCTACCACCAACGCGTTCTATTTTTGGTAGTCGTTGTTGGCGCCGTATTGGGACTGGTAATAGCCGGAGCGTTCTGGGACCCTGGGAACAGCGTATTCGCCCAGGGGACAGTCGGTCCGCCCACGTTCGACGAGGGTGAATCCACCTCCCGGTCCATAGATGAGAACAGTCCCCAGGGAATATTGGTCGGCAGTCCGGTGACGGCGACCGACCCCGATCCCAACGGCGGCCTTCTGATATATTCACTGTCGGGTCCGGATGCTCACCACTTCCACATAAATCGTTTCACTGGCCAAATAAGTGTGGGAATCAACGGGGCCTTGGACCACGAGTCGGAACGGAACCCCTACATGGTTGTGGTGGAGGTCACGAACGCCAAAGGAGCCACGGCCCGGATAGAAGTGTCGATAGACATAGGCGACATCAACGAAGCCCCAACAGTGCTGTTGGCAAACGATGGTGTGGCCAGGGTTGGATTTCTACTGACAGCCATCGTGTTCGATCCCGACGGAGGGGTTGTGTCTGTCCGTTGGCAGTGGCAGCGGTCCAACGACGGGACCACATGGACTGACATAGACGGAGCGGTCTCCTCGGGCTATGTCCCGAAGCAGGAAGACTTTGGGATGCTGTTGCGGGCCAACGCAATCTATGTCGACAACGCCGGTGGTGGGACTGCGGAAGGAGACCCGTCGTACCCGGTCGGACCCGGGCGAGATGCGCCACCCCCTACACCGACTGCTCAGCCTACGATTGCTCCCGTTCCCACGCCGGAGCCGACTCCTGAACCTACTCCTGAACCCACGCCTGTGCCGACGGCCACCCCGGCGCCAACGGCTACAGCGGTTCCAGATCCAACGCCCACGCCTCAGCCAACATCCACACCAACCCCAGCTCCGGCGCCTACACCCACATCGGAGCCTGTGGCCACACCCGAACCACTGTCCACGGCGACGCCGAGACCTGCTCCCACAGCTACGCCGGAGCCCACGGCCGCTCCTGAACCGGAACCTACCGCCACACCGGCTCCTGAGCCCACTCCCACTCCTATGCCTGAGCCGACGGCGACTCCGGCGCCTACGCCCACTCCCGAACCGGAGGAAGAAGACGAGTCCGGATTGCCGTTGTGGCCGTTCATTGTCTTAGCCGTAGTTGGGGGGCTGCTGATAATAGGCGGCGGGACGGTCTATATAATTCGCAGGCGCAGGGATATTTCAGGACTGTAGCCCGCTCTTCATAGTCCAACACCAAGGCTTTAGGGAAAGAAAAACGGGGGCGATTTTAACATCGCCCCCGTTGCTTTTAATGGTTGACCTATATTTTGTGGAACGGCACAGTCCAATCAGCGTTGGCTGAAAATGGCGCGCCCGGCAGGACTCGAACCCGCAACCTCTGGGTCCGAAGCCCAGCGCTCTATCCATTGAGCTACAGGCGCAGGAAGGCGTTGTCATCTAAGCTGGGGTGAGCGATGGGATTCGAACCCACGATCTCCTGAGCCACAGTCAGGCGCCTTCGGCCACTTGGCTACGCTCACCATGCCCAACTAAGACAGTCTAAGGAATAGGGGGCGCCTAGTCAACAACTAGTCATCGTCGGCCAGGGTAATTGCCAGGTTGACGAGGGTCCTTGTAGGCACTCCCGTGCCTCCCTTAACAAGGTAGCCCTTGTCGCTCTTGGAGAGGTATGTGCCGGCGATGTCCAGGTGCGCCCACGGGGTGTCGTCAACAAACTCGGAGAGGAACTGGGCAGCCGATATGGACCCGGCGGGCCTGCCGCCCGAGTTCTTAACGTCGGCCACGTTGCTCTTGATTTCTTCCTTGTAGTCGTCATACATGGGGAGCTGCCAGATACGCTCACCGGAGTCGTTCCCAACGGCGATTACCTGATCGGCGAACTCCTGGTTGTTGCCCATCAGCCCGCTGGCCGCGTGCCCCAGCGCCACCACCATGGCCCCTGTCAGAGTGGCGATGTCGACGATGCGAGTGACCCCCTGCTGCCGGGCGTAGTGGAGGGCGTCGGCCAACACCAGCCTTCCCTCGGCGTCGGTGTTGATTATCTCGATGGTCTTGCCGCTCATGCTCCGGACCACGTCGCCGGGCCGCTGGGCGTTTCCGCCGGGCATGTTCTCCGTGGCGCCTACGATTCCTGTGACGTTGATTCGCGGCTTGAGCTGAGCGATGGCCTTCATGGATGCGATGACGGACGCTCCTCCAGCCATGTCTCCCTTCATGTCTTCCATGCCGCCGGGAGGCTTGAGGGAGATTCCGCCGGTGTCAAAGGTGATCCCCTTGCCTATGATACCCAAGTTTTCATTGCTGTCTGGGGCGCCTTTGTAGCTGAGCATGATGAGCTTGGGAGGTTGGACGCTTCCCCTGGCCACACCAAGCAGGGCGCCCATTCCCAACTCCTCCATCTCGCCCTTGTCCAGGACCTTCAGTTCCAGGCCGTTCTCCTCAGCCACATCCGAAGCGATTTCGGACATGCGGGTAGGAGTCATCACGTTGGGCGGCTCGTTGACCATGTCCCGGGCCAGGAGGACCGCTTCCGCCAGGATTCGTCCTTTCTCGACGCCCTTCCTGATGAGCGAAGCATTCTTGGCTGTCTTCTCGACTATCTGCAACTCTGCAAGCTCAGACTCGTTGTCCTCGCTCTTCGTCAGGTAGGTCTTGAACCTGTACAGGCCGAGAATCGTACCTTCCCCTATTGCTTGCCCGCATTCGAGCGGGTCCAGCCCGCCTACTCCGGCGCCGTGGGCGATAGTGGCGGCCTTGGCGACGCCAAGCCTGCGCAGGTAGCGGGATGAAGAAGCCGCGACTTCCCGGACGGTGTTGGAGGTGAAGGACTCCCGCTTTCCCAGCCCCAGCACGATGACCCGGGCGGCGGGGATCTTACCGAAGGTGTGGATCAGGGTGGTTTCACCCTTCTTGCCTTTGATTTCACCGTCTTTGATGAGTTGGCTGATGGCGCCGTCCAATGCCTTGTCGACGGCTCCTGTCGCTCCTCCGGGTTTTTTTACTCCATCGAACAGGTTCACCACGAGGGCGGGGGTCTTAATGCTGGCAACGTCGTTGCGGACAACTCTGATCTTCATGTTCTCTCCTTCGCAGGCCGGGCCGGGTCGAAATTATAGCCTCGCCGCTGGCAATATGGCATCTCCCAGATAAGTGGTAGGTTGTTCGCTGCATTGAAGGGTGGAGACCATGTGGCGCTCCAACTGTTCCAACGCCCATTCAATGTCTCCGTCTGTGTTGACCGTCAGGTGTGGCCGTGAGATGGGCTCGGAGGTGGAGACCATACGCCGGTAGACGCGCCAATCCGCCGTAGAGGCGTCCCGTGGGTCGGGGTGCGTGGCGCGTTGCTCCAACCGCTCGCGGATGACCTCTTGCGGCGCCTCGACAGACACCAGGAACAGTCGTGCGCCCGCTCTTTTGGCTAAAGCATAGAGTTCTGCGCGGTTGGACTCCCGCAGGTTGGTGGCGTCCACCAAGACCGAAATCCCTTCCAGCAGCAACTCATAAGCCAGCGTGTGGATGGCCGAAAATAACCGTTTGCTTTCTTTAGCGGAATGCTTGGGACGGGTCACCAGCGCTTGTCGCAACGCGTCGCTCTCCAGAATCGCCAGAGGAACCCGCATCGCCAGCTTGCGGGCAAAGGTCGTCTTTCCCGACCCAGGCAGTCCTGAAAGGACCGCCATGCATGGCCTGTCGACGGGTTGCGGAAGGGGAACCGCTTCCTGGCGTAGGAGCTCGACGTCCGTCTCCGGTGTTGGAGCGGCAGAAGCGGATTTGACGTAGCTGGTCATTGGGAATTTGCTATGAGGCGGGTAACGTGATTATAGAGTGAACTGCACTGCAGGTCTAGGCTCAAGACTCGTCGGAGTAGAACGCAATGCCGATTAGACCGGGTCCCAAGTGTGCTCCCATGACGGGGGTAAACTCACTCATGAACAGCTCACGGCAGTCGAATTCCAGCGCTATTTTCTCCATCAGGATAGAGGCGTCCTCGGCTGCGTGGGCGTGCATCACGTTTACGTGTACCGGCTTCGATTCGACACGGGCGCTCATGACGTCCACCATCCGGGCCATAGCCTTGCGACGGCTTCGTGGTCTGTCCAGAAGCCTCGCTTCTCCCAAGTGCAACTCGCACAAAGGTTTGAATCCGAGAATCGAGCCGGCCCAGGCTGCTACGCGGGGCACTCGACCGCTTCGTCCCAGGTAATAGAGAGTGTCCAGGAAGGCGAGGAGGTTCACCTTAGGGATAAGCTCTTGAACGCCAGTGACCACTTGCTCAATGTTGGCGCCCTCATGGGCCTCTCTTGCAGCTTTCAGGGCTATGAAACCCTCGGCTCCAGCAGCGGTCCTGCTATCGAGAACCTTGATGTTCAAATGAGGCATCTCGGAGCGGGCCATTCGTGCGGCTGTTCTGGCGGAGTCGTAGGCGGCGCTGAAGTTCATTGCGAGAGTCAGACAGAGCACGTCCGTTGCCGAGTGGGAGGCTTCTCTGAAAGCCTTAAGAAAGGTTGCGGGTCCCGGGGCCGACGTGGTTGGAGGTGTAGGCGCCGCCCGGACCATGCGGTAGAACTCGTCGGGGCCTATGTCAACGCCATCCAGGAAGGTGCGTCCGTCAACTGTTAGCTCGTGAGAGGCAACAAAGACGGGAAGGCCTGCGATCAACTCTTGGGGAAGGCAGCTGCAACTGTCAACGACGACAGCTATGTTGTGTTCCTGAACCAATGAGTCACAGCCTCCCCGGATTCACTGCCTGATGCAGGGTCGGCGATTACCTCGTTCATGGCATCCCGCCGCTTGAGCCTCGATTCCAGGTAGGCAGGGGTGAAAAGGAAGGCGATGGACGCGAGGATGATGAGAAGCATTGAGAAGACGCCTATGCTGACAGGAATGGCGGAAATGGTGAAGGTGACAATCAGAGCGGTCGCTACTGTGAGCAGGGATATCTTCACCAGACGGTGTCCGACCTTCATGAAGACGCCCGTTGTCACGGCAAGCGCAAGGAACATCAGCGCCCGGTCGGTGTCCGTCTCATGCACCTGGGGATTGTCGGTGGACCAGAGCCCGCCCTGCCAGTTGAGGAACAACAGCCATGATGTGAGGAATGGGAAGGGGAGTGCTGTCAACGACGCCAACAACCAGTCCTGTCGCACCACCCTGGCTATGACCCGGTGCACAATCCACAGTGAGAAGGGCACGTAGGCAACGAGGAGGATATACAAGGGGAAGCTAAAGGGCAATGAACCTGTGGTCACAAATACCCAGGTGCCGTATGCCACGGCCGTGAGCGCCAGCATCCATGACAGAACGGGCGCCGCCATGGAGTAGCCCAGCCAGGAGTAGGTCCACTTGGGCCTTCCGGACCTCCATGCCTTCAAGGCAATAAAGCTGATGCCGATCAGCACCACCGCCAGGATTATGTACTTGGTCCAGAGGTGGAGTGCGAACAGCGACGCAAGCAGCAGGTGGGGCAGAGTGGCGATGATGATGTCCCGCCATGACGCCTTGCTGTGAACGGAGTACATTCCCCGTGCGATGGCTTCGGGCTGCCCTAGATCGCGTAAGGCTCTCTCACGAGCCTCATCGTAGGTGAGACCTTCTTCTTGAAGGTCGCGCACCTTGTCGTCCAGGTGGGTCTGGAGCTCCAAGACGATCTCTTGGTTGACGCCTGGGTCGAGCCTTAACTTTTTAACCAGAGTCTGAAAGTAGCGGGACGTGTCCATGAAAGTTCCCCTGCGACAGTTCTACTGTACCTGGGGCAACATTACGGAATCGATGGCGTTGGAGAAACGTTTCCATTCGCTTTGGCGTTCTTGCAAGACCTTTTTGCCCTTGGAAGTAATGTGGTAGTAGCGGCGCGGCACTCCGGGGTCCGCTTCGCCCCAACGTCCTTCGACCAGCCCGTTCTCAGCCAGCCTGTGCAGAGCAGGGTAGAGGGTGCCTTCCTTGAACTGGAAGTACCCGCTGCTCCTCTTCTCTATTTCCTTGACAATCTGGTAGCCGTACATGACCTCATTGGCAAGGAGCGATAGTAGAAGGGTTTCTGTGTTCCCTTTGAGAAGCTCTTTATGGTACATGGCATACACTCTCCCGGGGAGCTTAGACAGATTCTAAGTTGGATAGGCTGTGCCAGTCAAGGCGAGAGAGAGCTCAACATCAGCCGGACAGTCCGTCTACGGCCCACAAGATGGCGAACAGGATGAACAGGGCGACCGTGGGCGTAAGGTCGAAAATCCCGACTCTGAGATTGAGCCGTCGTATGGGCGCCAATATCGGTTCCGTAATCTGATAGATGATGGCTACGATGGGATTGATCCTGTCTCCCCCTACGGGGAACCAGGACAGTATGACCCTGGCGAAGACCCCTGCGATCAGGACCCAAACCAGTATACGGAGGAAGGTGAAGAACCAGTCTTGCACTATTCGCCCAAGGCCAATGATTTTTCGTGGGCAGCGACCACCGCGTTCAGCACGGCGGCCCTGAATCCCGCGTCCTCCAGGGTCATGAGGGCTTCCACGGTTGTGCCGCCCGGAGATGAAACCATGTCTCTGAGATCAGCGGGATGGCGTCCGGTCTCCTTCACCAGGGAGGCGCTTCCCAGAACGGTCTGGAGAGCCAGGGTGCGGGCCATGGGCCTGGGCAACCCCAGGTATACCCCGGCGTCGATAAGAGACTCTATGAACATGAACACGTAGGCTGGCCCCGATGCGCTCAAGGCCGTCGCCATTTCCAAGTACTTCTCGTCGGAGACCATTATCTCGTCGCCCATCGCGGCAAGAATCGACCGGGTTTGCTCTCTGCCGATATCGTCGGTCTGGGGTGAGCATGCCCAGACGCTCATTCCCTGTCCGATCTGGGCAGGGGTGTTGGGCATTACACGGATGATTTTCTCGTGGTCCAGAAGACTGTGGAGTGTGTCCATCCTGGCCCCAGCGATTATGGACACGACGGTATGGTCCCCGACCAGGGAGGGCTTTATCTGCGATGCCGCTTCAGCCAGGTCCTGGGGCTTAATGGAGAGAACTATGGTCTCTCCCCTGCCAGCGGCCTCGGCGTTGTTGTCGGTGGTGAACACTCCGTAGCTCTGGCGCAGGAAGTCAGCGCGGGCCGTCACAGGCTCGCCCACTGAGATGTCCCCGCCTGAGGCTATTCCTTTCGCCGTGACGCTCTTGATGATGGCCTCAGCCATAGCGCCGCCGCCGATGAATGTGAGTTTCATGACTTCACTAGCTCCTGAAGGGAATCCCCGACGGGCGCACAGCGATACCGTACGCATTATTAGGGTTCCCGATGGCGGCTATTATATCACTGGGGCCTATGGGCAGGGGTGCGGAAAAAGGTCAGGCTAGACCCTTTCCTGTGGAAAGCGAGACTGCGGCCTTAACGCACTCGGACATGGCTGTGTGCTGGGCTATTCCCTGTCCGGCAATGTCAAAGGCCGTCCCGTGGTCGACCGAGGTGCGGACAAAGGGCAGGCCGAGAGTTGCGGTGATGCCCTCGTCGAAACTGTAGACTTTTGCGGCGATGTGGCCCTGGTCGTGATAAAGGGCAAGGACTGCGTCGTAACGGCCCTGGACGGCTTGGTGAAATACAACGTCGGCGGATACGGGCCCGCTGGCGTCTATGCCTCTGGCACGGGCTTCTTCGACAGCGGGAGCGATCTCTTCCGCCTCCTCGTGTCCCAGCAGCCCTCCGTCGCTTCCGTGCGGGTTCAAAGCAGCCACGCCTATCCTGGGGGCGCCGAAACCCCAGGCAGTGAAGCTGCTGTGGGTCAAGTCAAGTTTGGCCAGGATTGCGTCTTTGGTTACAAAATCGCAGGCTTGTCTCAAGGACTTGTGGGTGGTCAGGTGCACGATTCTAAGCGGGCCGACGGTCAGCATGGTGGCTACGTCCGGCGCCGCGCATAGTTCCTGGAGCAGTTCCATGTGGCCGATGGCTTTGTACCCGGCCAGGCTGGCCGCCTCTTTGTTGACGGGAGCAGTGGCCAGGGCCGCCACCTGACCGCTCAGGGCCAACTCCCCAGCACGGGTGACCCACTCCATGGCCGCCCGGCCGCAGGCGGGGGATATCTGACCCACTGTGATGTCCGACGGGGTGAGGTTGTGGAGGTCCAAAACGTCTACTGTGTCTGGAGACAGTCCCGCTTCCACCGGTGACTCCACCTCCCTCACCGACAGAGGCGCTCCGACAATATTGATCGCCTGCTCCATGGACCAGGCGTTTCCCACCACCACCGGGCGGCAGATGTTATGGACGTCACCGGAAAGAAGGGTCTTGACGATGATTTCAGGCCCGATGCCGCACGGATCACCCATGGTAAGGGCGATAACAGGCTTGCCGTTAGTCTGCATGTCCCTGCTCTATGGCGGAACGTATGGCTTCCGCGATAACCAGGCCGTCCCAGGGCAGCATTTCCATTTCCCAATACTGCGGGTATTGGGGACGGACGCTGTGGTGAGGGGGGAGTGTTCCCAAGATGGGCTTGTGGGCGTGCTCGGCTATTTCCATCTCTTCCTGAATCCACATCCTGGACTCGGGAGGGTCGGCGTATATGACGACCATGCAGTCGGCGGGTTCAATCTGCTCGTGGGCGATCTCCAGCAACGCACGGATTCCGTCGTCGGTGGCGGGGTCTATCGAGGGGTCGGCTTGGGGGTGGCTGACTAGCTCGAACTTGAAACCGGATATGGACCTGAGCATGTTCTCCAACTCGTTGTACTCGGGTTCTCGCTTAAAACGATGAGTCATGAAGATTTTGTAGGTCTTGTCCTCGGTCATGCGCTCCCTCGAAAGTGTTAGTCAGTGAAATCTGGGCGGCCCTAGTTTACACGTTCTCCCGCCCGTAAACAATGAGCGTTAGTTATGCAAAGAACAGATAAACATTCCCAGAGAATCATCTATTCGGAGAGGCTGGAGATAGACAGAAGATGAAAAGACTAATCACTTATATGCGTGAGTAACTACGAAGGATAGAATAGAGGCATTATGACTCAAAATGATTCATCGTCACATTCCGGCGAATTGCCCACCATAGACTTAATCTACAACTTTGTTCCGCATGTCTATAACTGGACGCTAAGTCGTCTCGAAACTGTTGAGCGTCGGATCCAAAACTACATGACGTTCATGACCATGATTACATTCACGATTCCGATCACAACGGTAGCGTTTGCTGGTGACCGAATCGAAGCGTCGCTATGGCTTATTCCGTTGGCACTAGCCGGGGTATGTTTTTTGCTGGGGGCCCTACAAGGACTATTAGGCTTATGGGGCGGTTTTGTCCACTACGCTAGTTTAGAAAATATGTATTGCAATCAACGTGACGACGTTCCTGCGACATTCAAATTGGAGACCATACGCTATGCGGTCCAACACCGAGCAGAAAACATGGCCCTAATCAATAGGAAAGCCAACGCTGCAATGCGTGTGGGCGCTTTGTCCTTACTAGAGCTGCTGTTGGGCGCAACCTGGGCTGTTAGCGTTTTTGTGTCGGGCGAGACCGGGTGACGTCTGGCCGGTAATCTGGCGCAGTTTTTGGTACGGCAGGTACTGGTTGGGGTCGCGACGGTTGTGATGGTGTTGGACGTGGACGTTCAGCAGTTGTATACATTGTATATCCCTTACGCTCTACCCGCACTTGTTCCAGCCGCAGCCGGCGCACATGAGGCAGCCCTCCTGGTATATCAGCAGCGAGGAGCAGTCGGGGCAGCGGCTCTTGGGATTGGGCCCTTCCAGGTCCCACTTGGGACGCTCCTTCGACTCGGGAAGCAGCTTGAGTTGTGACCCCTCGTGCATCTCCTCCGGCCTGGACTCGGAGTTGGCGTGGCCGGCCAGGGCGAGGGCCACTGCGTCGGGCGCTGACCGGACCAGGGTGCCGTTGTCCCACGCCGGGCAGCAGGTGATGCCACGCAGCTGCTCCACGATTTCCCGCATGTCTATGCCGGACCGCAGGGCCAGAGAGACTAGCCTGGATATTGCCTCTAGCTGGGCCGAGTCGCATCCCCCCGCCTTGCCCAGGGTTGTGAAGACTTCGAAGGGCTTGTCTTCGTCGAAGTTGATGGTGATGTACATGGTGCCGTGGCCGGTCCTGATGCGCTCCGTGACCCCCCGCATCTCCTGTGGGCGAGCCCTGGGGGTCAGGGTCGTGCTGGCAGGCTCAGGGGCGGCTTCAGCGGCAAGGATGGACTCGCCGCTCTTGTCCGACTCCCCGGCGCTCAACACCTGGTTCTCCTTGGAACCGTCCCGGTATATGGTGATTCCCTTGCAGCCAAGCTCGTAGGCCAGCATGTACGCTCCGGCGATGTCCTCCACGCTGGCCGAGTTGGGGAAGTTGATGGTCTTGGATACGGCGTTGTCGGTGTAACGCTGGAAGGCCGCCTGCATCTTCACGTGCCACTCCGGGCTGATGTCGTGGGAGGTTACGAATACGTCTTTGACCCACTTCGGCACCTCGGCGTGGACGTGAGCAAGGCTGCCTGTTTCAGACACCTCCTCCATAAGCTGTTGAGAGTAGAAGCCTTCTTTCTTTGCCACGGCCTCGAAGAAGGGGTTGCCCTCCACCAGCCTGGTGTTGTCCATGACGTTCCGCACGTAGCTCAAAGCGAAGAGGGGCTCGATTCCGCTGGAGCAGCCGGAGATGATGGAAATGGTTCCGGTGGGAGCGATGGTGGTGGGAGCGGAGTTGCGCATCGGGCCCTCACCTGTGCGATTGTAGACACTGCCG
Source organism: Dehalococcoidia bacterium (assembly GCA_034422875.1). GTDB lineage: Bacteria > Chloroflexota > Dehalococcoidia > Lucifugimonadales > JAGWBF01 > DAOUJI01. The sequence goes on from DAOUJI010000129.1 coordinate 18,403, forward strand.
TCCCAGGCAGGGAACACGCCTCGGGCCTCGGCCAGCTTGGCCGAGGCTTCGTTGGTCTGACGCTGGATGAAGCTCATCACGTCTTCGGCGACCCCTAGCGCTTCGTCGGAGTCGTAGGGGATGCCCAGTTGCACCAGAAGGTCGGAGAACCCCATGACACCCAGGCCGATGCGCCGGGTGGCATGGGACATGTCCTTAATCTCAACGATGGGGTAGTCGTTCATGTCGATGACGTTGTCGAGCATGTGGACGGCCGTGGAAATCACGGAGGCCAACTTCTCCTTGTCGACCTCGGCACCATCACGGGTGAACCTCACCATTCGGGCCAGGTTTATTGAGCCCAGGTTGCAGGACTCGTAGGGAAGCAGGGGTTGTTCACCGCAGGGGTTGGTACTCTCGATTTCTCCGAGCTGGGGATTGGGGTTGTCTCTATTGATGCGGTCCAGGAACACTATTCCAGGGTCTCCGGTCTTCCAGGCCATATTCGCCAGCAGGTCGAAGACTTCCCTGGCGTTTAGCCTGCCCTGGACTTTTCCGGTGCGGGGGTTGAGCAGATCGTATTCCTCTCCGTTCTTGACCTTCTCCATGAAGTCCTCGGTGACGGCCACGGAGATATTGAAGTTGGCGATGCTTTGACCGTCCTCTTTTGAGGTGATGAACTTCATGATGTCGGGGTGGGTGACGTGGAGTATCCCCATGTTGGCGCCGCGACGGGTGGAGCCTTGCTTGACGGCTTCAGTCGCGCCGTCGAAAGCCCGCATGAAGCTGACCGGGCCGGAGGCGACGCCGCCTGTGGAGCCTACGATGTCCCCTTCGGGACGCAGGCGGCTGAAGGCGAAACCCGTCCCTCCGCCGCTCTTCTGCACCAGGGTTGCTTCCTTGACGGTCTCGAAGATGGACTCCATGGAGTCGTCAACAGGCAACACGAAGCAGGCGGACAGCATCTGGAGCTCTCGGCCGGCGTTCATCAGGGTGGGAGAGTTGGGCATGTAGTCCAGGTCCACCATGACCCGATAGAACTCGGCCTCGGTCCTGGCGATTTCCTGGTCGTCGGCTCCGTACCGGCGGTCTGCCTGGGCCAGGTTTTGGGACACCCGGCGGAACATCTGGTCCGGCTCTTCGACGACGTTTCCCTCCCGGTCCTTGGCCTGATACCTCCGGTGCAGGACTGCAAGGGCATTGTCGGTGAGGCCCGGGTTGGGCTGAGTAAGCTTTTGGACAAGGCCTGCATCGTTGAGAGCGTCCATGACTCGGATTCTGATGTCAGAGGTGGCCGTTTCCGGCCTGTTAGCGGCGCTGGTCAACTCCCCTCCCTGTTATGGCGGTCGGAACGGACCGACAGCCTGATAAAAATTATAGAAATGATTGCGGTGATAATCGGAATTCTTAAGGCAACGACCTGGTGAAGGACGGAAATGAAAATTACTCGGGAGAAATTCCGAAGACGGTGAAGAAACCACACAGAACTCTACAGCAGAGACATGGCTGGCCCCTCTCGATTACTCCTCTTCACACCTCCCATCCCCACATCGAGACCTGACGGCCTGGACGCCCCCTCCAATTGGGTACTGCGGCTGCGTTCATCCTCCTGTCCGCAGTGGGCGGACAGGGATTATATTACAAGATATTGGCCCTGTCCAGGACTATTTATACAATATCTTGTTCAGAATTGCTCTGATCGAGGGTCAACCAGTAGGTTACCAGGGCGTGCCTGATTTTCGAGTCGATCTCGTCCTGCATGGAGGCTAGATGGTTGTCTTCGCGGTCCATGACGCCCAGTAGAGTGAAGCTACTCATGGCTTGTTCCATTACGTGGGCTTCCTGGCTGAGGGTCTCCCAGCGGGTCTGGTTCTTGGGGCTGCTCATCGGCAGTACCTCCTGAAGAGCCGTCCCGTGTCAAGAATCGGGGCGTAGAAGTTATGGCGGTTCCCCGTCTCCTCCCCCGATTCCCACGCCCTCTCCGCGGCAGGGGCACGCCTTCCAAAAGCGACAATTGTTCCGGGTTTTCCTTGAGGTCCTTGACGGCCTCTTCGAAGCTCTCGATGTCCTGGAAGTCCCGGTAAATGCTGGCGAAGCGAATATAGGCAACCCTGTCCAGTTTCCTAAGCCGCTCCATGACCATGTCTCCGATGATGCTCGAGTGGACTTCTGCTTGGCCGAGGCGTTGCAGCTCCGACTCCACGTCTCCCACCAGCTTCTCCACTTCCCTGTAGGGAACAGGCCTTTTGGTGCAGGCCTTGAGGACGCCGGCGGTCAATTTATCTCTATTGAATTCCTCTCGCCGCCCGTCTCCCTTTGCCACCACGAGGACTGCAGTCTGGACCCGCTCGTAGGTGGTGAACCGGAGGCCGCATTTCATGCATTCCCTGCGGCGTCGGACTCCGTTTTCCACCGTACGGGAGTCGGTGACCTTTGAGTCGTCATGGTCGCAATATGGGCAGCGCATCGGATTTGCCAGTTCTTAGAAAAAACCAAGAAAATTCTCAAATTGCCAGTATCTTGTATATGTTATGTAATTACATACAAGATATTGTAAATTCAAGGTTGGCATTGTAGACCCGCGTTAAAGCGGGTGTCAAGGAAGTTATGGCGGCCTCTTTTGCGGGTTTTCGCGAGTTTTTTGCATTTTGAGCCGGTGGGACAATCGTGAGAGAAATAGATCGGAGAGGACCCGCACGCCGCCCTGTCGGGCAAATCAAGAGGCCGCCCGCCATTGGCGGACGGCCTCGAAGTCGGTTCTCGGGAGCCTATTCTCTAAGAAGTTGTCAGGATCAATGAGTATTCCTCTGGCCGCCGAGAATATTCCTCATGATTGGGGGACTAGCGGAAGAACCCCCTGCCCCGGTTGGACGACTGGTGGCGAAGGAAGGCGGGGATGTCCAGGTCCTCGGAGTCTTCGGGTATGGCGTCTTTGAGGAGCTTCCGCAGGTCCTCGTCTCTGTGCAGCAGGTCCTCGTCTAGCACGGGGAAGGACGCTGCCACCATGGTTACCTTGACCTCGTCTTCCATCTTGGGGTCCTTGGACGTGCCGAAAATGACGTTGGCGTTGGGGTCCACCATGTCCTGGACCACCGAAGCTGCGTCCTGGACCTCTTTTAGGGAGAGGCTCGTTCCGCCGGTTACGACGAAGAGAAGCCTCTTGGCGCCTTCCAGTTCTATGTCCAGCAACGGGCTCTTGGTGGCCTGCTTGGCCGCGTCTTTGGCCCTGGTTTCGCCCTTGCCCCTTCCGATGGCCAGCCATGCCTGCCCGGCGTTGGAAAGGATGGTCCTCACGTCGGCGAAGTCCACGTTGATTTCGCCGGGGGTTGTAACGACTTCGGCTATGGCCTGGATGCCTTGTTGCAGGACCGAGTCGGCCATGCGCAGGGCGTCGTCCCAGCTGTAGTTGTTTTCCCGCTGCTTGTTCATTGTGAGCAGGCAGTCGTTAGGAATCACAATGAGCGTGTCCACGTGCTCTCTGAGTTTCTCGATGCCGTCTTCTGCGTTCTTGCGACGGACAGCGGCCTCAAATCCGAAAGGCCTGCTGACAACGGCCACGGTGAGGGCGCCAGACTCCTTGGCCAGTCTGGCAACGAATGGCGTGGCTCCGGTGCCCGTGCCGCCGCCCATACCTGCCGCGAGGAACACCATGTCGGCTCCCTCCAAAGCGTTTTCCAGGTCTTCGCGGGTCTCCTCGGCAGCTTGACGGCCCAGGTCAGGGTTCGCTCCTGAGCCCAAGCCCCTGGTCAGCTCTTCCCCTATGACGACGCGGTGGTTCACGTCGCATCGGGCCAGGTGCTGGGCGTCTGTGTTGATTCCGTAGTATTCGACAAGCTGAAGCCGGTCCTTAGGCATTCGGCCTATGGCGTTGCAGCCTCCTCCGCCCACTCCGAACACCTTGATGTTCGGGAGTCCGGGCGGCCGGCTCTCGGGAGCTTTGAAGGGTGTTTGAGCAAGTTCTCCCTGCATGTTGGGCTGGTTTTCCTCCGGTCGGTCCTCGTAAGTCATCGGCGCCTCCTTAATTTTTGGTTTTGCCCTTTCCAGACGCTAGGCGCCCGTTTAGGCAGAGACTTTCTCCGATTTCCTGAATAACCGTTTACTGAAGTTGACACGGTCCAGAATGGGTTTCTTGAATTCGGTGTAGGGCCGCTCCTCACCGTGGTGTTTGATTCCCCAGATCAGGGCGCCGACGCTGGCCGAGTAGGCTGACTTACGAAGCTCTTGAGGAAGCCCCAGAATACCTGTCGGGAAGCCTATGCGGACGGGTGCGCCCGTCGTCCTTTCGGCGACCTCCCTGAGACCAGGCATCTCCGCCGTCCCACCCGTCAATATCATGCCGGCCGGAGGCATCTGCCTCATGCCAGCGTTGCGCAGCCTCATCATTACCAGCTTCAACGTCTCGACGATCCGCTCTTCTATGGGCTTGCACATTGCCCTCCGTTTGATCATCCGCACCGGATGTCCCTTAAATCCGGGTAAGTGGACGTCCTCGGCGGCTTCTACGGCTTCGGGGTTGGCGTGGGCGTGTTTGACTTTCAGCTCTTCAGCCATATAGAAGGGGACTCCCAGAGCTACGGACAGGTCTCTGGTCACCTGGTTGCCGCCAACGGGTATGACAGTGGTGAACCAAGGACTTCCGGTCCGGAACACCACCACGTCAGTTGTGCCTCCGCCGATGTCGACCAACACGGCTCCCATCTCCCGTTCGCCTTCAGTGAGGATGGCTTCGGCCGCCGCCAGGGGCTGCACCACCATGCTTCTGACGGAAATCTTCGCGGCTTCCGCCGCCTGGACCACATTTTTAAGGATGGACGATTCACCCGTAATGATGTGGGACTCCACCTCCAACGTCCCGGCATGCAGACCCGCAGGGTTGCGTACGCTGGTGAGGCCGTCGACCGTGTAGGTTATCGGCACGACGTGGAGAACTTCTTTGCCGCTGCCTTGAATTGGCCGACTGGACTGGACCAGAGACATCAGGTCCTGTTCAGAGACGGTCGTTTCGTCACGGTCTCCGTTGAGTGAACTAGTGGTGTTCAAACTGGTTATATGGTCTCCGCTGACAGTCAGGTACGCCCAAGACGCCCCTCTTCCCAGGTACCTCTGGGCCTCGCCCAGCGACGCCTTTACGGCCTGCTGCGCCTCTTCCTGGTCGCTCACGTTTCCCTTAAGCATGCCCTGGGAGGGGACCGTGCCCACTCCCAAGACCTTAAGTTCTCCTTCGGGGCCTATGCGGGCGATGATTGAGCAAACTTTCGTCGTCCCCAAGTCTATTGCTGTGTAGAAAATGTCCTTGGCCATAGTGTCAGTCCTCTTCTAAGAAGATGGGGCGTTCTCGATGCGCTCGGCCACTCTCAGACGGGCGCTTCGGCTGCGGGGATTGGATTGGACCTCAGCTTCGGGGGGAACAATCACACGTTTGTTCACCAGACGCACAGAGGCTGAGTGGCCACAGACGCACATCGGAGTCCTGGGTGGGCATATGCAGTCTTTGGATTCCCTGGCAAAAGTCGATTTCACCAGCCGGTCTTCCAAGCTGTGGTAACTGATGACGGCAAGCCTCCCTCCGGGTTTGAGGCATTTGACAGCTTGTTCCAGGCCGGATTCGAGGGCTTCCAACTCGGAGTTCACGGCGATGCGCAGGGCCTGGAAGGTTCGGGTCGCTGGGTGGATTTTGCGTGGTGAAACACGAGTTCCCTGGGAGACTATGCGGGAAAGGTGCGCGGTCCCCTCTATGGGACGGGATGCCACGATGGCCCTGGCTATGGCTCTTGATCTCCGTTCCTCTCCGAACCGGTGCAATATGTTGGCCAGGTCGTCCTGGGGATACCCATTCACTATATGTGATGCCGTTAGCTCACCCTGGGGGTCGAACCGCATGTCCAGTGGCTCGTCCTTGGCGAAGGAGAAACCCCGGTTCGAGCGTTCTATGTGGAAGGAAGAGAACCCCAGGTCCAGCAATATCCCATCGGCGGACTCATATCCCAAGGCGAAACTGATGTCATGTAGCTGGGCGTAACTTCCCTGGACCAGGTGGAATCCGCCATCGTAAGGCCTAAGGCGAGCTGTGGCCCGTTGGATGACCTCCGGGTCCTTGTCGATGCCTAAGAGCCGTCCTCCAGGCATTGCCGCCTGGAGGACGGCGGATGCGTGGCCCCCTTCTCCGACGGTAGCGTCTATATACACACCTCCCGACCTCACCGCCAGAAGACGCACCGTCTCGTGGAGAAGCGCCGGCTCGTGCGAGAAAGCTTTGTCCACCACGGCTTCTCCCATCGGGCCTGGGGCCGTCGACGACGCCGATACGACGCCGGTTAATCTAACCAATTGCTCTCGCGCCATTTATTAACTCGACCGAATCAAAGGCCCTCGGACTGGCTGTTCCCTCTCAATTGCCAAACTTGTGACCTGTTTCTTTGTCTGGAGTGCGCTTGTCGGATGAGCCCCTGGCTAACGGCCCAACAAACACTCCAAACGGGCTATGCGTGGAGAAATTGTGGACGGATTCAATAACACGGCCCGCTCCCCGCCCCACGAATAAGCCATATTGAGGCTAGCAGCATGGACTTGGGAACTACAAGGACTATCGCAGACGATTTTTATGAATTTTTAGATTATTACTAATCATTGGAAAAATATTTGAGCGGAAGGAGGTGTGACGCTTCACGTCCGTTTGACGCCTGCGGAGCATGGCGCTAATAATGTTAACGTTAATGAATTCATTTCCCGGGTCTCGCCCGCCGTAAACGGACTTTCATAACCCTGGAGGCGGGTGACATTGTCCAGGCGTGGATGGACTGACAAACGGCTCAATGCAACGGAATAACGGACCATGAGTCGTTCAGCCAGCTAGGAGCATAGTTGTCGGAATCGCTGTACAGGGCCAGCCGGAACATGCAGGACGCAGACTTGTCCAGAATGGTCTTAACCAAAGAAGACCTGCCCGCCGAGATGGCCCCTTTCGAGCTGGCTCGCGATGGCGACCTGGACAACGAGACAATGGCCGACCACAGCTTCCCAGGAAGCACCACCGAGGAAATCAGGGCCACCGGTCGCATATCGGGATACATCTCCGAATTTATGAACACGGACGACAGCGGCCTGCTGTCGCCGCCTGAAGATGGCCATGACCTGGTGGCGGCGACGGTGGTCCACCTGTTCAACGACATGGACGAAGTCGACAGTTGGATGACCAACAAGTTCCTGGGGGAGTTCAAGGCCCACGTGGGGCGCGATCTGGGGAGAGGGCAACAACTCATCAGGGCCGATGAACTGGACTTCAACGGATTCGCGGACAAGTCCGTCGGGTTGCATACCCTTCAGACCAGTGATTTCGGGTTGGTCTCTTCGACCGTAGTGGACTTCCGTATAGGCCGCATTCTCGGTGTGGCGTATCTGGTCACGGCCGGCGACGTAGAGCGGCAGGACCAGGTCAAGGAACTGGGCGCGCTGCTGGAACGCCGTATAGTAAGCACCCTGTTGGGCTCCAATTAGTCCACGGGCCTGGGCGGCGCAGGCCGAGCTGTCGTTCGTAGCATAGATTCAAACGGCTATATGAAGTCTTCCCATGCCTAAAGACTCAGTGACGATACTGACGCTTTATGACGCGCACGGCCCAATGATTGGTCCGTTGGCTGAAGCCGTGTCCTCGGGCGTATCCAGGGTCGAGGGAGCCTATTGCAGGCTGAGGACCTTGGCCGACGCCCGTAAGGATGACTTGCTGGAAGCCGACGGCCTGGTCCTGGGCTCTCCCAACTGGACCGGAGTTACCGGAGACCTGAAGAGGTGGCTGGACGACCAGGGGGACTTCTGGGAGGACGGCTCTCTTAGGGGCAAGGTCGCGGCTGCGTTCACCACAGGCCGTGGGCGTCACTCCGGCCTGGAGTTCACTCTCCTCAGTCTCATCCACTGGATGCTGGCCGGGGGGATGGTCGTGGTGGGCTTGCCCTGGTCCGAGGAGATGAAGTTGTCAGGCTCCTATTACGGCGCTACGGCGACAGGGCAGGTCACTGACGTGGACCTGGCGCAAGCGGCCGCTCTTGGCGAACGTGTTGCGCACACAGCAATGAAGCTGTCTCGGTGAACAGGCGGGGCGCCTTGGCGGCATCCTGTGAAAAGCCGCTAAATTTGGTTGACACCGCCTGGGTTTGTTGGTAGAGTATCCAATTGTCGCCGGAGGCGTCGAAGGGGTTCTTATGCCTACAGTAAATCAGCTGGTTCGGAAGGGGCGCAAGAAGGTCATAAAAAAGACCAAAGCGCCTGCCATGCACTGGCTGCAGAACTCTCTCAAAAACCGAACGGTCTGGGGGCCAGGGGCGCCTCAGCGCAGGGGCGTTTGCGTCCAGGTGCGTACTATGACGCCCAAGAAACCCAACTCGGCCCTGCGAAAAATAGCCCGTGTCAGGCTAACCAACGGTTTTGAAGTGACGGCGTACATCGGAGGAGAAGGACACAACCTCCAGGAACACTCGGTGGTGCTAATCCGAGGCGGAAGGGTCAAGGACCTGCCCGGCGTTCGCTACCACGTAGTCCGTGGGGCCCTCGACTGTGAGGGCGTCCAGGACCGTGGACGCGGCCGGAGCAAGTACGGGGCCAGCCGCCGCAGGCGCTAGCCCGTCCCGGGTTGTTCCGCAAACCTGCTAGGACCGGCCTTTAACGATGTCCAGACGAAGACGAGCAGAAAGACGCCCTGTGTCAGCGGACGCGCGCTATAGCAGCGTGGAGCTTGCCCGTTTCATCAACAAGATAATGATGAAGGGCAAGAAGACGGTTGCTCAGCGGATCGTTTATGCCGCTCTGGACATTGTTGAACAAGAAGCAAAAAGACCTCCTCTGGAGGTCTTTGATCAGGCGCTCAAGAACGCCACTCCCCTCCTGGAAGTGCGTCCCAGAAGAGTGGGAGGGGCTACGTACCAAGTCCCCACTGAGTTGCGAGCCGCCCGAAGCGAGGCGCTGGCAATCCGCTGGATAATCCGCGGAGCCAGGACCCGTAAGGGAATGCCTATGAGGCGGAAGCTGGCCCTGGAACTCTTGGAGGCATCCAGAGGCGAGGGTTCCGCCGTCAGGCGTCGAGAAGAGCTTCACCGAATGGCTGAAGCCAACCGGGCCTTCGTTCACTATAGGTGGTAGCGCACCCGGCCCGGTAAGCCCAAGTCATCGTGAGGTTTTGATTCGAATCAGGTTGTAACCATGTCTGTCACATCGACCATTGATAAGATTCGTAATATAGGATTCATAGCTCATATCGACGCTGGGAAGACCAGCGTCACAGAGAGGGCTTTGTATCTTGCCGGCCGAATTCACAGGGTTGGCGGCGTGGACGAGGGCACAACGGTCATGGACTGGATGCCCCAGGAAAAAGAACGGGGAATCACCATCACCGCTGCAGCGACCACCTGCCAGTGGAAGGGCTACAAAGTAAACATTATCGATACACCCGGGCACGTGGACTTCACGGCTGAAGTCGAACGCAGCCTCAGGGTGTTGGACGGCGGCATAGTCGTCCTGGACGCCGTGGCAGGAGTCCAACCCCAATCTGAGACGGTTTGGCGGCAGGCTGACCGGTATGAAGTGCCCCGGATATGTTTCGTAAACAAGATGGACCGCATTGGGGCCAACTTCGAGTTCACAGTGGACTCGATACGCCACAGGCTGAAGGCCAACCCAGTCCCCGTCCAGCTTCCTCTGAGGACCTACGAAGCATTCGACGGCGTCGTGGACCTCATGGAAGGCACCGCGCTGGTCTACGACGACGACGTGGATGTGGCGCCTCCCGAAGGTCCGATTCCTGAAGAGTACCTGGATGCGTATGAGCAGTACCGCGAGGCCATGGTCGAAAAGATCGTGGAGACCGACGAATCGCTGATGATACGTTACCTGGAAGGTGAGGACATCCCTTCTCAGGACCTGAAGAACGCTTTGAGGAAAGCAACCATAGCCGGGAGCCTGGTGCCTGTGCTTTGCGGCGCCGCCATCAGCGGCAAGGGCATCCATGGGCTGCTGGAC
>DAOUJI010000130.1:0-14514 GCA_034422875.1 Dehalococcoidia bacterium
CACCACTGTCATTCCGAAGGCCGCGAAACGGCGAGAGGAATCTGAAATCCTTGCACACAAAACTCGCCCGACTAGAAGCGCAACACCGAAGAAGCAAGGACTCGTCCCTAGGATTGAGACGCGTCTGTGGACAACCTCTTTAGATTCCTCGCTGCGCTTCGGAATGACAGCATGGTGACAAATTCTCGGTGGGCTTTCGGGCGCCCAATCTTAAGCTCTCACCGTTGCTCGGCGCAGCTCGGGTCGCCACGAGGTTCGGGCGCGCTCGTCTAGGCGGCTAGAGGCATAGCCTCCAGCTCTTCAGCCGACCTGCGGATTATCCGGAAGATGGTCCTCTGGCTGATGGAGAATCGCGAGGCCACTTCGGATATGGAGGCTCCATCCCTTCTCACAGCTTCTACGATGTTCTGGTCACGCTCCCGCCGTTTCTCACGTTGAAGCCAACCGGGGTCGTCGTATTTGCACTGGGGAAGAGGGCACCTGAGGCACGAAGGGTAGATTTCGCATCCGTCGTCTCTGTAGGGGAACCTTTCGGGCAACATGTCTACTGAAGCAACCGCAGCCTGTCGAAGCATAACTACACCTCACGATTGGTTAGGGACATATTATAGAACAGACGTTCTATAATATTCAATAGGTGTTTGGCTGAGTTTGACGACTTTTTGAGCTGTTGATATATTGCTTCCCACCCCACCTGCGCCGAGGGAGGGCCGTCATGCCGGCCAACCTGCCTCCCGCATACTACGAAGCGGAAAAGCGGTTCAGGGCAGCGAAAAGCATCCCTGAAAAGGTGGCCGCCCTCCAGGAGATGATGTCCGCTACCCCCAAGCACAAGGGGACGGACCATCTGAGAGCCGACCAGCGATCTCGACTGGCCCGGTTGATGACCGACCTGGAGAAACCAAGGGCCACCGCCGGAGGAGGCCCGCAACCCTTTTCCATCCGAAAAGAGGGAGCCGGGCAGGCTGCGCTCATAGGTCTGCCGAACTCAGGCAAGTCCCAGCTGCTGGCCACACTCACTGGCGCCTCAGCCAAAGTGGCCGCTTATCCCTTCTCCACTCAGGTCCCCCAGCCCGGCATGCTGAAGCACCAAAATGTCCTTACCCAACTGATAGACACACCCGCTCTCAACGACCAGGACATGCAGACCAGGCTCTTCAGCCTCCTCAGAAACGCCGACCTCCTGCTGCCGGTGCTCGACCTGTCAGCCGACCCGGTGGAGCAGTTGGATGAAATCACGTCCGAACTCGGCCGCTGGGGTTTCCGACTGCTGGACCGGCATGAGGAACCGGACCCGGAGGACTACCGCACTCATAAGAAATGCGTAATAGTAGCCAACAAGGCTGATATGGATGGAGCCCTCGACCAGTACCTAAGAATCGAAGAAGCGGTGGGCGACCTCCACTGGCTGGTCATGACTTCAGCAACAGAAGACGTGGGATTGGACCAGCTGCGAGAAAGCGTATTCACGGCCCTGGGCAAGGTCCGCGTCTATACGCGAGCGCCCGGCGAGGAACCCAACTACGATTCTCCCATCATTCTTACCATGGGCAGCAATGTGGAAGACGCAGCGCAGTCGCTGCACAGGGACTGGAAGCAGCGGCTGAAGTATGCCCTGCTCTGGGGCTCGGGAAAGTTCGACGCCCAAAGGGTGGGCAGAGACTACGTCCTGGCCGACGGAGACGTCCTGGAGTTCCACGGGTGACCATGCTTAAGGGAACAGCCGCTCCGATCAGGCGGGAGTGAGCTCGTGCACCTCGACGACCAGTTCACGCCCAAGCATTCTTAGGGCCCTGTTAATGCGGCTGGCGGCAGTCTTGTGGCGGGGGTCCAGCATACGGCGAACCGACTTCTCATCTGCGCCAAGACGTTGGGCCAGACTAACGCGAGACAAGCCGCTGTCCCGAAAAGCCAACACAAAAGCGGCCTTTGCGGCCATGTCAGCGGGCACTGCCACCAGGCGTTCGCCATTTTCCGGCGCGCTGGGTGTGGGAACCGGGTCCCCATCGTCGATGCGTCCTGCGATGGCTTCTTCCAAGGCATCCTGAGCTTGAACGAGGGCTTCCGCGTCATCGACTCCGGACGTGAGACACTCCGGAAGGTCTCTAAACGACACCACCACCTCGCGCGCTCCTATGTGTTCCAGCAACGCAGGATAAATGAACCGCATTGTGACCCTCCTGAAGTCCGTCACCTGAAATCGTCCCGCTCAAGTCCTAGCTGGCGAATCATACTAGACAGCAATCCGGGGGATATTTCTTTCCGCTGATCTTTCAGGACAGTTTTACGCCCACCGTAGTACAGGGTGCTATGGCTGCCCTTGCCACGCTTGGGGTCGACTCTCACAGAGATGCCCCGACTGCGCCCAATCTCGGACACCCTGATGACGAATTCCCTTCCTGTCACTTGTAGATGATCGGACTGAACTGTCCGAATGTCAAGGGCCCCGCGCCAGCTACGGTCGAAGCCCGTCGGGAAGGTCTACGGTCATGCGGGCTGACTCGATGTCCACGTCCAGGACCACTCCTTCCAAGGCGGGCACCAGGATTTCACGCCCATCGTTGCTGACTACGTAAACGTCATTGGGGCCCACGTCCAGGATTTCGGTCAATGTGCCCAGGCGCTCCCCCGAGACCGTGTAGACCTCCATATCAATGAGCTGGAAGTGGTAATAGCTGCCGTCGGGCGGAGGGGGAACCAAGTCTCTTGGGACAGTCAGTTCCAGTCCCAGCAGCTTCTGGGCTTCTTCACAGGAATCGATTCCCTCCAGCTTTATCGCAAGGGAACCGTCCGGGAGTTTGGCCGACCTCTGAAGGAGGTGTGATGCACCCTCCAAAAATAAATATCCCCCGGGAGAAAACCGCCCGGGGAAATCGCTTAGGGGCTCTACTTTCAGTTGTCCGGCCAGTCCTCTGACCGCTATCACTTTCCCGACTACAACCGGCCCGGCGTCTTGTTCTTTGCCCATGGCGGGACCGGCTATTGGGACGCTAGACTATTTCCAACACGGCGCGGGAGCCATTCTTCACGGCCGCTACGCGAAGGAGCACCCGCATGGCTTGAGCAACCCGCCCCTGGCGGCCGATTATCTTGCCCTTGTCCTCGTCGGCCACCTCGAGCCTCAGCACTACCCGGTCATCCTCGACTTCCTCATGGACCACCACTTCTTCGGGTTTGCTGGCTAGGCTCTTGGCGATATACTCTATGAGCTCCTTCATTCCGCCTTTGCCTTCTCGTAGATCCCGTTCCACTTGAAGATGCGTTCAACCGCTTCCGAAGGCTGGGCTCCCTTTTGCAGCCAGCCCACAGCCTTTTCTTCGTCCAACGTCACCTTGGGAGGGTCGATGAGAGGGTCGTAGTGGCCTATCCATTCGACATAGGCTCCGTCTCTAGGGGCTCTGCGGTCTGCAACGACGATTCGGTAGGAAGGACGCCCCTTTTTTCCCACTCGCCTAAGCCGGATTCGCAACATAAAGGAAAAACCTCGGTCGGGTCTAGTTGACTTAGCGATTTTACGTGTACGGGTTAACCTTGTCAACGTCACGGAGGCTGTCAGACGCTGGGTTCCGTAACGTATGCGGCCAATATGAGGTCTAACTCAACCATCAGCAGCTTGTTCCAGGCCAGACTTGTTCTGGCGGCCAGCTCCTCGTCGTCCATTTCTTCGTCGAAGAGGTCCGCCAGCTTGGTCTGGTACATGGATATGACGCCGATGAGGTATTTGTACGGGACGGGAGGCAAGGGGGGACGGTGCACAGCCACGCTATAGTGCATGGTCCCGATGGCGGCAACATACCGGGAGAAACCGTCATTGATGTGGGCCAGGCAGTTGTTCATCATCCAACGGATCATGGTCAGCTTGTTGTCGTGGATGCGCTTCTGGTCAGGAGAACCGTCGTCGTGGACGAAGAACTTGCGAGCTTCCGGATATTCCAGGAAATGGTCGTAAATGTGGTCTACGAAACCTTGCAGCTTGGTGCGGACCAGGGGGCCGCTCGCTCTAATCAGGTCCAGGTCTTCCTCGGAAAGGCCAACGAACTCCGACATCTCACTGAATCGCGCGGGCCAATCTCGCGGATCGATCGGGGAATAAGATTCCTGCTGGGGGACAGACTGTTCGGGCACGGCACGATGGTATCGGCTGCCAATCTGCCTGTCAAGCAGATTGGAGAATCAACTGAGGCTATGCTCGATATAAACCGGCTTTTATAGCTTGACACATCGTCAATAACAGGTAAAATAGTTGCATCGTCGAACGGGCCAAACTATCGCCCGTCGTTCATGTCCTAAGGAGGTTGGGTCATGTGGAAAGTCAACGTCGACATCGTTTACTGCGTACCTTGACAGTACCATGCTACCGCCACGTGGTTGGCGATGGAATTCTTCAGGCACTTCGGTAAGGATGCAGCTATATCCCTGACGCCCGCCGCAAACGGCCGGCTTGAGATCTACCTTGACGGGGAGAAGATTTTCGACCGCAAGGAAGAGGACGGCAAGTACCCCGACCTGACCAGGGTCAGGGAGATAAGGGCTATTATCCAGGAGAAGCTGGACGCAGTTCCGGCAGCCGCAGACTAGCCCCAATCCAATAGACTGAACACTATTCAGGCCCTGCTTCGAAGCAGGGCCTGAACTTTTTCCCACACTTTTTCCGCCACGGCTTCCCTGGAGGTCGACGCATCGACCACCAGCCAACCCGTCGGGTCTTGAGCAGCCTGCTCCAGGTATCCCTTCCTCACGCGACGGTGAAAGTCCAACGCCTCGGACTCGAATGTGTCCGGTTGGTCATCCCGTCGTGAGAGGCCCGCTTCCGGCGGGAGGTCCAGAAGCACGGTCAAATCTGGAGACACATCACCGCAGGCCAGACCATTGAGGCGATGGACCGTATCCAGGTCAATTCCTCTGCCGTAGCCCTGATACGCCACGCTGGAGGCAGTGAACCTGTCACACAACACCACTTTGCCGGATTGGAGAGCTGGGCGAATCAGGTCGGCTACGTGCTGGACCCTCGCGGCCATGAAAAGCATCAATTCAGCCTCGGCAGACAGGTCTCGCCGACCTTTTACCCAACGTCGCACGGCATCTCCCAGCGGTCCGCCGCCAGGCTCCCTGGTGGATACGACACTGTAGCCAGCCCTGCTTAGAGCGGATGCCAACCGTCTGGAATGGGTGGTCTTTCCGGAGCCGTCGCCGCCCTCGAACACAATGAAGGCAGACATGGGACTAGCCCTTGAAGAGGGTTACGTAGCGGTTGGGTTCCTGCCCGCTGCTGGTGGAACCAACGTTGTATTTCTCGGCCAGCAGGTGCTGAAGCCGCCGGATGTATGACCGCTGGGGCGCCAATTCCACAGAGGTCGCTCCGTTCCTGACCCGCTCGGCGCCCTTCTCGGCCTCTTTCAACGCGCCGTCCACAGCATCATCGTCTTCTTCTTCGCCGCCTGACACTGCTCGCAGAAGCTGCTGTATCTGAGGCCCTGAATTCTTTCGAAGCACGTAGATCGGCTTGCCGGCCCGCTCGGCGATTCTCACAAGTTGGGAGCCGCGGCGGTACAGGCTCTTGGTGGTCAACACGACATCGGCCGCACGGAGGTCGTTCACGACTCGTGTGGGGATTCCCAAGCTGCGGCCCGCGTCCTCGACTTTGTCCCTGCCCACGCCGAAAAGGAACACCTTCACCGCTTGTCGGGAGCTTCTGTCGAGAACGGCCGGGGGGTCATAACCGTAGGAGTCCTCCGGCCCATTTCGCCCAGGCCCATTAGCGGCGGGCGTAGCCGGTACATATACGCCGCCCACGTCCCGGGTCTTGAGCACCTCACCAGTGTCGTTCAATCGTCGGGTTTCCGGGACGATGGGGTATCCCCGCAGCCACGTGTCCACCACGGTAGACACGTCCTCGTGGACGGCCACCTTCTCCCAGCTCTGTATCTCCACCACCACGTCAAAGGTTGGGGGAGCTTTGCGTTCCAGAGTGGTCTTTTGCGTCCCGCGCCGCCGGGCTTCGTCGTCGCCGAGGGTCACCGACTGAATTCCCCCTACCAGGTCGGACAGAGTGGGATTCATCACCAGGTTGTCCAGGGTGTTTCCGTGGGCGGTGGCGATTAGTTGGACTCCCCGTTCGGCTATGGTACGGGCGGCGATGGCTTCCAGCTCTGTGCCCATCTCGTCAATGATGATGACCTGAGGCATGTGGTTTTCGACCGCCTCGATCATCACGTTGTGTTGAAGCTCCGGATGGGCCACCTGCATCCGACGCGCGTGGCCTATGGCAGGGTGGGGAATGTCCCCGTCCCCTGCAATCTCGTTGGAAGTGTCCACGATAATGACCCGCTTCCGGGCGTCGTCGGCCAGGACCCGGGCCACCTCCCGCAGCATGGTGGTCTTCCCCACGCCCGGACGTCCCAGCAGAAGCACGCTTCTTCCTTGCAGCACCAGGTCCTCGATGATTTTGACGGCCCCCAGGACGGCCCGGCCCACTCGGCACGTGATGCCCACTATGTCGCCCTTGCGGTTCCGCATAGCGGAGATCCGGTGCAGGGTGCGGGGGATTCCGGCCCTGTTGTCCCCGCCGAATTCTCCTACACGGGAAACGACGTAGTCCAAGTCGTCCTGGTCGACTTCCCGGGAGTCCAGAAGCGCCTCTTCGTCGACGAACCTGGCTTCCGGAGGTCTGCCCAGGTCGAGAATCACCTCCAGAAGCTCTTCACGGTCCTCTCTGGCCTCCAAGGGGACGCGGACCCTGGGCGGCAACATGTCCAGCAGAGTCTTCAGTTCGGCCTGTATCCAGCGGTTTACTGTCGCCACTTCACCTCAAGCGCGAAAAACATCGCTCAGAAAATACTCGTGGAACCTGCGGTCTCGGGTCAGTTCAGGGTGAAAGGCTGTCCCCAACATGCGGCCCTGACGCACCGCCACCGGACTTCCGTCGGATAACCTGGCCAGCGTCTCCACCTCGTCACCCACGTTCGATATCACGGGAGCGCGGATGAATATTGCATGGAATGGCTCTGCTCCAAGGGCTGGAACGTCCAGGTCTTCCTCAAAGCTGTCCACCTGGCGGCCGTACCCGTTGCGCACCAACCCGATATCCATCAATCCCATGGGAACAGGGTCGGGCTCGGTGATCTCCCTGGCCATCATTATCAAGCCAGCGCACGTTCCCCACAAGGGCATGCCGTCCCCGGCCAGACCGGCGATGGGCATCTTGAGTCGGAAAAGGTCCATCAATCGGCTGAAAGTTGTGCTTTCGCCTCCGGGCATTATCAAGCCGTCCAACCCCTGGAGGTCGTCGGGAAGCCGCACTTCCACAGGGTCATGGCCTAAACCCCTTATCACTGCCACGTGCTCGGCGAAATCTCCCTGTACAGCCAGGACGCCTACTCTCAACTTCTTTCTTGGCGCCTCGTGTGGCTAATACGTACCATCACGGCCCTATAGATTCCCCCGGGGTGCGAGAAGGTCTTCTTCCTTCAGTGTGCGGGCTCCGATGCCCACCATGGGCTCGCCGAGGTCTTGGGAAACCTCCGCGATAATCTGCGGGTTGTTGTAGTGGGTGACCGCTTGTACGACGGCCCTGGCGCGCTTCTCGGGATCGCTGGACTTGAATATGCCCGACCCGACGAAGACTCCGTCGGCGCCTAGCTGCATCATCAGGGCGGCATCGGCAGGTGTGGCCACTCCACCGGCGGCAAAGTTGACCACCGGAAGCCTTCCCTGCTCCCTGGTCTCCCTCAGCAGGTCCAGGTCCACGGCCATGTTCTTGGCCTCGGTGGGCAACTCGTCGTCGGGTAGGTTCTGCAAGCGGCGTATGGTCCCCATCACCGCACGCATGTGTCGCACGGCTTCCACCACGTCTCCGGTCCCGGCCTCTCCCTTGGTGCGAATCATGGCGGCGCCCTCTTTTATCCGGCGAAGCGCCTCACCCAGGTTGCGGCAGCCACAGACGAAGGGCACTTTGAAATCGGCTTTCCAAACGTGGTTGTCCTCATCGGCGACCGTAAGGACTTCCGACTCGTCGATGTAGTCGACACCCAGGGCTTCCAGGACCTGGGCCTCAACAAAGTGGCCTATGCGGCACTTGGCCATGACGGGGATGCTGACCGCGTCCATTATCTCTTTAATCTTGGTAGGGTCGGCCATGCGGGCCACGCCTCCGGCGGCACGGATGTCCGCGGGAACCCGCTCCAACGCCATGACGGCGCAGGCCCCGGCTTCCGCCGCAATCACCGCCTGTTCAGCGTTGACCACGTCCATGATGACTCCGCCCTTGAGCATCTGTGCCAGCCCGGCCTTGACTGTCCAGGTCCCCGTCTCTTGCATCTGGCTCTCTACCTCCCTGTTCCGTTGACAATCCAATTATACGATGGGCCAAACCCGTTATCAATAAATCGTGGGCGGTGGGGTTCGTGCTCGTGGCTTGACCCGTCGATGCTGTAATGCGATGATGTTGTCATGCGAACCACTGTGACAATCGATGACGACGTGTTGGCGGTTGCCCGTGCGCTAGCGGAGCGCAATGGCGTCAGTCTCGGCTCCGCTTTGTCTGAGCTTGCGAGGCGCGGTTTCAAAGGAACGGGAGCCGCCGGGGACGAAGGAGCAACCGTTTTCCCCGTACTCCCCGATGCCGAGCCCATCACCAGCGAGGACGTTTATCGGGCGCTCAGTGAGTGGCCGTGACTGCGCTCCTGGACGTTAATGTCCTTATAGCTCTCGCTTGGCCCAATCACGTTCATCACGACGCGGCCCGGTCATGGTTCATGGAGCAGAGGGATGAAGGTTGGGCTACCTGTCCTTTGACTGAGGGGGGATTCGTCCGGGTGTCTTGCAATCCCTCGGTGGTCCGGCATACCGTGACCCCACAGGAGGCCATCACACTGCTGGTAAATCTCAGGCGGCTGGGGGCGCACTCGTTCTGGACCCTGGACCGTTCCATCATTGATCTACCGGAAGAGATTGCTGCTCGCATCCAGGGGTACCGCCAGGTCACTGACGCTGTCTTGCTGGCTTCCGCAATGCAACACAATGGGCAGCTTGCCACCTTTGACGCCGGACTGGCAAGACTGACAACCGAAACGATGCGTCCATTCCTTTGCGTGATTCCGGTCTGAATCAGGACCTCTGCATCTCCCGCTACGGATTGCCCGGATCAGGGCTTAGGGAATCAGGGATTGGACTGTGCCATAGTGGAGCGGCAAGCGGCAGTAGGTGTATTGTTCGCAGTCCGCTTATGCGGGGTTTGCGCCAGGGTGTAGAATATAGGGCGCCCAGATTGGGGCGGCCGCCAGCTATCAACCAAAGGCAGCGGCCAAGGAGTGTTGCGTGGTACCTCCTGAGAATATATTCGGCTCGCTGGACATCCGCATAGGAGTATTCCTGGCGCTGGGAGCCGCCCTGGCCGTGTCCAACGCCATATTCTACCATCGGGTCATCAGCCTGATTATGCTGGGCCAGTCGACCAACAGGTTCGACCAGCCCGTCCGCAGGATAATACGGTTCCTGGGCATCGTCATGGCCCAGAGCAAGGTCCTCCAGCGCCTGTCCATCCGGGACAAAGCCGGGTTGGGCCACGTGTTCGTCTTCTGGGGCTTCCTCTCCTTCCTGCTCAGCTACGGCATCTTCATATTCGGCGACTCCGCCTGGCGCCCCTTCTCCGAGACGCTGCTCACCGAGACGGGCGTGATGGTGTACGCCAGCTACCTGGACATCTTCGCATTGATCATCGTCAGTTCGCTGTTGTGGGCTGTATTCCGCCGGTGGGTGGCCAAACCCCACCGACTTAGCTTTGATCTGACCCGCGCTCCTGACGCAGTCATCATCGTAACCCTTATCTCCACTCTTATGACCCTTACCATCCTCACCGAGGCCTTCTACGTGGCTGAAGTGGAGGCCAAGGGCATCGACGGCGGCGCACACGCAGAAGCGATTGTAGGCAAGGCCGTCGGCCAAGCCTTCCACAACGCCGGCATGGGCGTAGGGGTCGCCGATTTCGCCCAGGGGTTCGCTTGGTGGCTCCACCTGCTCATCATCCTGGGTTTCTCCATATACATACCCTTCTCGAAACATATGCACATGGTGGCCGCTCCCCTGAACGCCCTGTTCAATTCTTTGAAGCCCAGGGGCATCCTTGAGGCCATCGATCTGGAAAACGCCGAGCGGTTCGGCGCGGGCCGGGTCCAGGACTTTACCTGGAAACAGCTTCTGGACGGCTACGCATGCGCCGTCTGCGGACGCTGCACGAACAACTGCCCCGCCCACCTTACCGGCAAGACCCTCTCCCCCATGCACATCGTGGAGGACATCAAGGACTACCTGATCGAGGTCGCCCCGGCGGTGAAAGCCGGGCAGGAACCCGAAACTCCCATGATTGGCCACCTGCGACTCACAGAGGAGGCTGTCTGGGACTGTGTCAACTGCGGAGCATGCATGGAGGAATGCCCGGTGGCCGTCGAGCACGTCCCCACCATCATGGACATGCGGCGCAATCTGGTGCTGGAAGAGTCCAAGATGCCCGAGACTGCCATGAACGCCCTCTTAAGCATCGAACAGCGTGGGCACCCGTGGAGGGGGACCCAGTTCTCCCGCACCGACTGGGCCCAGGGGCTGGACGTCCCTATCCTGGCCGACAAGCCCGACGCGGAGATACTGTTCTGGGTGGGGTGCACAGCCGCCCTGGAACAGAGAAGCCAGGCCGTGGCTCGTTCCATGGTCAAAGCGCTCAAGGCGGCCAAGGTGAACTTTGCCATCCTGGGCGAGGAGGAGCGGTGCACCGGGGACCCGGCCCGCCGCATGGGCAACGAATACCTCTTCCAAATCACCGCCCAGCAGAACATCGAGACCTTCAACACTTACAACGTCAAGAAGATAGTCACAATCTGTCCCCACTGTTTCAACAGCATCAAGAACGAGTACCCTCAGTTGGGCGGCGAATTTGAAGTGCAACACTACAGCCAGTTCGTCGACGAGCTGATTTCCCAGGGGCGCATCAAGCCAATACGCATGATGGAAACCACCGTCGCCTATCACGACTCATGCTTCCTGGGACGCCACAACGGAATCTACGACCAGCCCAGGAACATCGCCAAGGCCATACCCGGCGTCAAGCTGGTGGAGATGGCCCCCAGATGCCGTGAGCAGGGCTTCTGCTGCGGAGCCGGCGGCGGACACATGTGGGTGGAAGAAAGCCAGGGAGAACGCATCAACCACATGCGCACCGACCATTTCCTGGGCACGGGAGCCGAGACCGTCGGAGTGTCCTGCCCCTTTTGCCTCCAGATGATGACGGAGGGCATCCAGTCCAAGGGTCACGACGGCGACAAGGCGGCAAGAGACATCCTGGAAATCCTTGCCGACAGCCTGGAGCCCGAAGCTCCCGCGACTCCAAGCGCCAACGGGGACAACGAGGCTTAACCTACTTCCTATAGACTCAGACTTAACAGGCGGTTAGATTTGGACAACCTCATGATTTGGGCCCGCGGGGTCAACAAGACCTACAGCACAGGGTCGGTCCAAGTGCACGCACTCAGGGGCATTGACCTGGACGTCAGACAGGGTGAAATGGTGGCAGTCATGGGCCCCAGCGGGTGCGGCAAGACCACCTTGCTCAACTGCCTCTCAGGCTTGGACGAGGTCGATTCGGGTGAGATAAAGATCGAAAACACCGAGCTCCACCGGCTGCCCGACGACGAGCGGAGCGATTATCGCGCCCGCAGGATGGGCTTCGTGTTCCAGCTGTACAACCTGCTTCCCGTCCTCAGCGCCGTAGAGAATGTTGAGATGCCCCTATTGGTGTCAGGGACTAAACCGGGCGACGCTCGCAACCGCAGCATGGAAATCCTGGACGTGGTGGGCCTCGCCGACAGGGCTCACCACCTGCCGGGAGAACTGTCCGGAGGCCAGCGCCAACGCGTGACCATCGCTAGGGCGCTGGTAAACGAGCCGACTATCATCTGGGCCGACGAACCCACCGGAGACCTGGACAGCGAGACCGCCGAAGAGATAATCCAACTGATGCGCGAACTGAACCGTCAGAACGGCCAGACCTTTGTGGTGGTCACCCACGACGACTACATCGGAAGCTGCACCGACCGCATCATCCGCATGAGGGACGGCCAAGTCGTGGACTACGGAGACGGTTCAGGCCCCGGCTGACGGACTAAGCGGGCAGCCTAGCTCGACCCCGCCTCCGTTCGCCCTGAGCGCAACACCGTGGAGTCGAAGGGTTGCATTTTCGCCTTCAACCCACGTTCACGCTGGACCAAAGCGCCGCTAGAGTCCAAGCAGTTCTTTCTTCTTGGCGTCGAACTCTTCCTGCGTGAGTATGCCTCTCTCCAAGAGACCCGCCAGCCGCTCAATTTCATCTGCGGAGGACATGGTGGGGCTCGCCGCTTGCGGAGAGGCCGCAGCGGAAGTTGCGGCTCCATCGGTGGAACCCTTAGCCGCTCCAATAAGCTCAACAATGCTGGGAACGGAGGACGCAATCAAGACTAGCGACCCGACAAGCGCCAGGTAGATCCCCGCCCCTATGGCCAATTCACCGTCGGACTCGTCGGCTAAACCGTTCAAGTCGACCCATTTCATTACGACAGCGATTAGTATGGCAATTCCCGCCAGCGAAGCGGCCCTGTCAACCCATGCCCAGTGAGGGGACCCTCGGCTTGTAGAAGCGATGCCCAGATACGACGCAGCTTTATCCAGCCAGGGGGCTGTCTCTTGACTCTCTCCGATGAGGTGCCTCCATCCGACCGCCACCAAGGATAGTATGGCGAATGCAAGAACGACCTCTCCCTCTGTAAAGTCGAGCCCCTTAGCAGATTCGTCGAACCGGGCAACGGTGGCCCATGCGACCAGTGCACCCACAAGGCAAAGCAGTCCTCCCAGGGCTGCAACTCCTCTCCATACCAGTGGATTGATTCCAGACATGCATAGCCTCCTTGACCGTCTAAGGTTCCACAGGCGCCTGCCTGCTCTGGATACCGGGTTAAGGTCCGCGCCGCCATTACAGCATAGGATGGTTGCATTGCGCAAGTTTCATTATCGGTGAGGTTTCTCCGCGCTGGACTTCGTTTAAAAATATCCACAGGAATATCGCTTGCATAAGAGGAGGCCAAAGAAAACAACCCGCCTTAAGCTCCGCGATGGGATGGGAGGGAACAGGCGATCGTCGCCCAGGAAGGCGTCAAGCGATGCTGCGAGTGGCCTTGGAAAGGAGGAGCAAGGCTAAAGCTGGGGCAGGTACCGCTTTATTTCGTAGTCGGTGATTTGGGTGCGGAATTCGTTCCACTCCAGTTTCTTGTTCTCCAGGAAGACCCGGAATACATGGTCTCCCAGAGTCTCCTGGAGCAGTTGGCTGTTCTCAGCCAGCTTAATAGCCTCGTACAGGCTTCCGGGCAGGGGAGCTATGCCCCTGGCCGCTCTGGCCTCCTCGGACATATCGAACACGTTTTCCTCGGTGGGAGCAGGTATCTCATATTCGTGTTCAATTCCCTTGAGTCCTGCTGCCAGCATTACGCTGAAGGCAAGGTACGGATTGCACGCCGGGTCCGGTGCACGGTACTCAATCCGCACCGAGTCCTGGCGTCCGGGCCGGTAGGAGGGAACTCGTATCAGGTCGGAGCGGTTCTTCATAGCCCACGATATATACATCGGAGCCTCGTGGCCCGGAGTCAACCTCTTGTAAGAGTTCACCCACTGGTTAGTCACCAGGGTTATTTCCGGGGCGTGGCGCAGCAGGCCGGCCGTGTACAGTCTGCCAACCTGTGACAACTCACCGGGACTGCTCCTGTCGAAGAAGGCGTTGGAGTCCCCCTGGAAGAGGGACTGGTGTACGTGCATCCCCGACCCGTTGACTCCTGGAAGTGGCTTGGGCATAAACGTGGCGTAGACGTTGTTCTGGGAGGCCACCTCTTTGATGACCAGCTTGCTGGTGGTGACGTTGTCCGCCATGGTGATGGCGTCGGTGTACTGAAGGTCGATTTCATGCTGCCCAGGCGCCGCTTCATGGTGGGAATACTTGACCGGTATGCCCATATCAGCCAGCGTCAGGACCGTCTCGCGGCGCAGGTCGGTCCCAAGCTCCATCGACAATTGGTCGAAATAGCCTCCCTTGTCGATGGCCTTGGGGTCCTCGGTTCCCGTGAGGTAGAAATATTCGAACTCAGGCCCGACGTAGAAGGTGAAGCCCAGGTCGGACGCCTTCCGCACGTTCCTCTTGAGGACAAACCGGGGGTCGCCCTCGAACGGGTCGCCCGTTGGCTTGTGGATGTCGCAGAACATCCGCGCCACAGAGTTCTGGCGTGGCCGCCAACTGAGGATGCGGAACGTGGTGGGATCGGGGCGGGCAACCATGTCGCTCTCGTCTATGCGTACGAAACCCTCGATGGACGACCCGTCGAACGCAACCCCTTGTTCCAAGGCGTCCTCAAGCTCCTCCACAGTAATGGCGAAACCCTTAAGGGCGCCCAGAATGTCGCAGAACCAGAGCCGTATGAACTTTACGTCGTTCTCCAGCGCTGTCCGCAG
>DAOUJI010000131.1:0-2707 GCA_034422875.1 Dehalococcoidia bacterium
TTATTGCAGTCTCAAATCTCCTTACAGCCCAGGCACTGCGAAACCCCCCGAAAACCGATTGCACTTTCGATTTGGTCCCTCCGGATCAGCCCCCCGCCAAGCCGCCGCGATCGGTGCCCTTCGTGTTTACGTCTCTCGACGATGAGCACCCCTTCGTCGAAGCTTCCGCCCGTGTCTCCCATGCCCCCTTCGTCAGTTCCGACCTTGAGCTAATCCTCCGACCAGGCATCCTGCGTGACACATGGCGTTGGCCGGCCCTGAACCATACTGAAAGGCTGCCGTTGCACAGGTGGTAAAAAGGGAACTCAGTTGTTCCCGGCACTTCCCATAGGAGGCTGCTTACAAACGTGATTGCCTTACGACTAACGTTGTCAGACCCAAAAAGCCCATTTGGCTGCAAGTTGTTGCAGAAATGGGATCTCCGGGGGGTGTTAGACCAGCCCTGCTGTGGGTGCGGTGACACGTATGACACATCGAGAGTGACACATGGTGACATGGACTTGAAAGGTTACCACCCCTGGTCGACCCAGCGTCCGAATTGCTTACCGCGGCAGGGTGAGGATTCCCCCCTGGTTTTCCAGGATTCTGGACTTCCCTTTTTGGGAACTCCGGCCGTCCCTTCCGGCTCCCTCCTGTCCATTCTCGGCGCCCATGACCAACGCCTCCCGACCCCAGAAACTGCAATAAACTACAATGCAATAAAGTGCAATCGGCTGACGCCGAGTGTCAAGAAAACTCGCCACCCCGCTGCACCGCCGGCCTGTAGGGGCCGTATCTACAAACCCCTCTTCTTCGACCCAGATTGTACTTTCTTGCAGTCTCAAATCTTTGTACATCCCAGGTACTGCGAAACAAGCTTAAACTTGATTGTGATTTGTCAACTCTGGGGGCCAATCAGCGTTGTAGTAAACGGAAAGCAGGACCTGCATCATGATGCTGTCCCGTACAAGTCGAGGAACTCCGGGGAGGTCCGGTAGGCCAAGTGCCAATGGGCAGTGTTGTTATAATGCCCGCTAGCCATATCGGCAGGAAGAGGTGACCAATGCCGGAGTTTGAACTGGTGTCCCGGGAGGTGGCAATGATGATCTCCTCCAGACCGAACAGGTCCGAGGCCATCGAAGAATATGTGAAACAGATCAACGGACTGGGCAGGGACGAGGCCGTCAGGCTTGCGCCTTCGGAGGGCGAGACCGTGGCAACGGTGCGCCGCCGTCTGGGCATGGCCGTCAGGACATCGGGCAAGAGCATACGGATCAAGCGGGTGGGTTCCGACATCTATTTCTGGGAGGACCCGCCGAAACGCCGGGGCGGGCGTCCACGCAAGGACGCCGCCCCGTGACGATTCCAGAGAACCATGCCATAGTGAGCCCCGACCCTTCAAAGGTGTCTAGGGGCCCAGAGGTCACACCCTGAGGTGAAGGACCGGGGAATTCGACGGAATGTACTCGTATGTGGGCAGGGCGTCACGGGATGCTCGCAGTTGACTTGCCGTCGAACATCGCACCCCCGCGACGGCCCAAGCAAATCAGGTCATGGCCACCAAACATGTAGGATGCCGGGTCAGCCTATCAGACGCCGGACCTCTTCGACTTGACTCTCCCCGACTATCCTCACGACCTTGCTCGTCGGGTCTTCTTCCGCCACACCGACAACGGCTTTGCGTCCGTTTTTCAATGTCACCAGCTGGGGGTCCTTGATGGACACCATCTTCCTCAGCTTCACCGAATACGCCGTCAACTCGACCATTACATACTCATCCAGTCCTTGGCACTGTTTGCCTTGTCAGTCTCCCATACCCTAATGCCGGGTGTCCACAACTGGCATCGGTCTCGCCTCCCTGGCTTGTTCTCCCTCGGCGGCTGGACGCTGACCAACAACCTATTCCGCAAACAGAAATCTTTGGGAGACAGGGGGCCGGGCAGGCTCTCGTGGTTCAGGGACTGGGGGTGCAGGCAGCGCTCCTAACTTCAGCGGCTACACCGTGGGCTCGGCGCTGATGGGCCTGTGGATGGAGCGTCGTCCCACGCGATGACGGCGGGGCCTCCGCCCCGCTCGCAACCCGGACCAACACGCAGGGTCGGCTCCTCGCCGGGGCCGGCCGTTCGTCTTTGCCCGCAGGCTGAAGCGAGAATGGAACCGCCTTCATCGCTTGAAGCTTGCAAGCTAACGAACTGCCTCAGTGTGCTTGAACTCGGCAGCTGAGGACGGCGCCGGGTAGTCCAGCAGTCCGTCACGGCTAAGGGCCGTCTGCGATTGAATTCGCAGACGGCCCTTTCTGCTGTGGAACGCGCTCCCCCGTCGGCACCCGCTTCGCCAGCTTGACCGGGGCGGCTCACTCCACTTCCTGAACGCGCAGGTATCGACCCAACCCACCACTTTCATCACCAAGGAGGACCTATGCCCAGTTAACGACAGGCCACGTCCGGCCCACGGCGCCGATGGTTGGAAACGACCGCTGTGGGTGAACGTCCCTAGTGGAGTTGACGGCCAGGGAGTGCGAGGTGTTCCACGAGCTTGTGCTCCATGCTTCGCACCGCAATGTTCGGCCTCCCAGCAGGGCCTCAAGGAACGTAGCCAGGAGTGCTGGTGACCCTAAGCATCAGGTCGATGAAGTTCTGGGCTGGCGTCGACAGTATCTTACCCGGTTGGATTACGATCCCTGCCTGGTCCACGGGCAGCAGGTTGGCCAGGCTGACCACTCCCAGCT
>DAOUJI010000132.1:0-1570 GCA_034422875.1 Dehalococcoidia bacterium
TGATGCGTTCCTTTAGAGTCCCGATCGTGCTTACCAATGGTTCTAACAGCATGATCTCCCTCTAGATTGAGCTTTACAGATTCTACCATCAACAGCCTTCTACTCCAGCATATCCCTAACATCCAGCACCACATCCGGGAACGCCTGTGGCGATATGCTGTCTCCACGCCCTAACCGCGTGGATTCCCGGTAGGCGCTGCCTTCGGGGTTGTGGTAGACCTCTACCACGTCGTCGCGGAGGTTGACCAGCCATAGCTCCGGGATGCCGTGGAGGGCGTAAAAGGGGAGCTTGACGGTGCGGTCCAGCCGCACCGTGGTGTCGGAAATCTCTACCGCAAGCATCACGTCATGGTTCGTTGGGAGACTGTCTTTGCAAAAGTCGGATCGCGGCTTCAGAAGCGCCAGGTCAGGTTCGGGTTCCCCGTCGTTAAGCAAGTGGATGGGCAATTGTACCCAGACTAACGCCTGTTCTCTGGAGAAGAGGCTCTTGAAAAGATAGTCGTTGCGTAGTACGGCCGCGGCATGGCGGCTCAGCATTGGAGGCTTAAGAACGATCTCCCCGTCAATCAACTCCACCCGGTCATCTGGGGTCAGGATGCCGGACTTCCCCATTTCCTGGTATTCCTCGGCCGTGTACTTATGGATGTGCGCATCGAACTCTCCGTCGATGCCCTCCAACTCGTTCAGGAACCGTGTAATGCCTCCATTGAGCGACGGGTGACAGCGGTTTCTCACCAGCGGAGACCGGTCCCACACCACGCCGGACAGCAGTTCCTCCCTGCCTTCCTACGGCAGGATGCCAACCTCGGCCATCTTGTAGAATTGGTCAACGTTGAACTTGTACCGGCTGACGCCTTCGTCTTTGGCATCTTTGTCCATGTTCCACCTCCTGGGAAAATACAGGGGGCGTCCCGCCAGTGTGCGAAACGCCCCGTGATGCGTGAGGTTGCCGCCTTTACTCTTCCAGCGTCGTTATGTCCCCTGGGTCGAGGCCGAGCTCCTGCGCCTTCAGCAAGCGGCGCATGATTTTGCCGGAGCGGGTCTTGGGCAATGTTGGCGTGAAGTCGATCTCCGACGGCACGGCTATTGGCCCCAACTCCTGGCGCACGTGTAGTTGCAGGGCGTTGACCATCCGGTCTGACGGATCGTTGCCCACCCTCAAAGTCACGAAGCCCTTGATGGTCTCGCCCCGGAGTTCGTCGGGCTTGCCTATGACAGCTGCCTCGGCCACCGCCGGGTGGGAGACAAGGGCGCTTTCAACCTCGGCTGAGCCGATGCGGTGGCCAGCCACGTTCAGCACGTCGTCAGCGCGGCCCACCACCATGTAGTAGCCGTCGGCATCGCGCAGGGCCACGTCGCCGGTGAAGTAGACCCCGGGTATAGTGTTCCAGTTCTCGGCGTAGCGGTCGGGGTCGCCGTAGACGGTGCGGAAGAAGTGCGGGAAGGGCTTCCTGATAACCAGTATGCCTCCCTTGTCCGGCTCCTCTATGGGCTGGCCCTCCCGGTCCACGATGTCCAGTTCAGCACCGGGCAAGGGCTTGCCGACCCTGCCCGGCTTGGACGTCATGTT
>DAOUJI010000133.1:0-35345 GCA_034422875.1 Dehalococcoidia bacterium
GCCCAGTCCCGCGTTCACAAACAGAGGTATCATCGGGCCGTAGCTGATGGCTGGCCCATTGACTTGTGTGCTGTACCCCAACTCGTGGATGAAGGCCGTCATCTCCTGAGCTATGAGCGCCTGCCGCTCGTAGCAGTCGTCGTGGGTCCACATGGTGGCCACGCTGGGAGTCATTTTGGTCATCTCATAGTCTTGCTCTATGGACAGGCAGATGGCGTGGGGTAGGTCTGTTCTGATGTCCTTCCGTTTGCTGGTGTAGACGTAGCGTTCGTCCATAGCGGTGAACCCCACCTCTACACAGCCCAGTTCCCGCGCTTTCTGGCGTATCTTTTCGGTCACGTCTTCACCCGTGGGCGTACCAGTGGGTTCCATGTCCCCGCTGTTCTTCACCCAGGTGACGTAGGGCTGCATGTACTCGTCGTAGGAGTTGGACTGGTTTTCCGTGCCTTCGGAGAAGTACTTCCTCCGGGGCCTCATGAAGTCGAAAGCGGCGCTGTCCGTCAAGCTCACCGATTCCAGGGGATATTCCCGGTCGTAGCAGGTCAGGTCGTCGTCTCTCAGGGGAATGCCGGGGATGGTCACCAGGTCCTGTGAGATTGGGATTTCGATGTCTGGATCGCCCAGGAGCTTGCCCGGTCGAGTAACGTAATGGCTGATGTTCTTTAAGGCCATGCCTTCCTCCTTACGCCCACGCGCCGATGGCCCCATGCTACCCGTTTCGACAACTTTCGTCAATTGGAACGTCGGAAGAGGCTCGACCGAGGGAGCTACCGTGGCGTCTGTCGCGACGCTCCGGTGAGTTGTCCGATGCTGTCGAATTCCATGTCTGTCAGATAGGACTTCAAGTCTTCTAGTATGGACACCGGGTGGTGGAGCCCGGCCAGGTTCGCGCTGCCCACCTGCACCGCTGTCGCTCCTGCCAGGATGAACTCTAAAGCATCGCGGGCGGTGAAAATCCCGCCGACTCCGATGATGGGAATATCCACAGCCTGAACTGCTCGATACACCAGAGCCACTGCGATGGGGCGCAGGGCAGGGCCGGAAAGCCCTCCGGTGACACCGCCCAGGATGGGCTGCCGAGTGTCCACGTCTATCGTCATCGCAGGGATGGTGTTCGTGAGAACCAGGGCGTCAGCGCCGGACTCAGCTACGGCTTCGGCAATGGCAGAAATGTCGGGGACGTTGGGGCTGAGTTTGGCCAGCACAGGCATTCCTGTGGAGTCCTTCACCCTGGCGACTGTGTCTCCCGCCAGCTCGGCGGAATGGGAAAAGTGGGCGCCGTTGTCCACGTTGGGGCAGGACAGGTTCAGCTCGATGGCGGCTATACCTGTGACGCCGTCCGCCATGGCCGCCATAACACCGAACTCATTGACCGACTCTCCGGCAAGGCTGAAAATCACGGGGACTTTCCAGTCGGCCCAGACAGGAGCCATCTCCTCCAAGGCTGTGTGGATGCCCGGATTGGTCAGTCCCACAGAGTTGAGGAAGACTGTGTCGCCCTGTTCCATGGCCTGGCGGTATGAAGTGGGCCACCATCTGGGCTCCGGGTTCCCCGTGCGGGGTTTCATGGTCACCGTTTTCGCCACTACGGCGCCCAGCCTTTGAAAGTCCAGGTAGGAAGGTAAAGGGGCCTGGTCAACCAGGCCCCTTCCGTATCCATCGTATCCGAATGTGCCCGAAGCTATCATGATGGGATTGGGAACGCACAGCCCGACCGGATGCTTCGGAGCTATCTCTACTGAAAGCTCGGCGGCTGCCAACCCCTCCCCCGACACCGTTATTCCGCGGCAGGCTCCTCTTCTTGGACGGTCTCTCCGTCTGACGGCTGCGCCGTCTCGCCCGCCGCCGCTTCCAGTGCAGCCTCAAGGAAGGCTGCAACGTCTATGCTGTCCGGGGCGCCATCGTGCCCGTTGGTGGCTGTTCCGTCTATGGCGCCGTCTGTGGGACCGTCCAACCAGGAGGCGGGCAGCCCTTCACTTTCGATCCTCTCGAACAGTTGGGACACGTCCGGACGCTCCATGATTTCCGGCAACTCCACGTTGGAGCGGGCAGGGATAAGGCGCCCTATGATGACGTTCTCCTTCAGGCCGAGCAGCCGGTCCCGGGCGCTGGTGGTGGCGGCCTCGGTGAGCACCCTGGTGGTCTCCTGGAAGGAGGCTGCCGCCAAGAAGCTGTCGGTCAGCAGCGAAGCCCTTGTGACCCCCAGCAACACCGACTTGGCAGTGGCGGGTTCTCCTCCCTCGGCCAGCACCTTTGCGTTCTTGTCCTGGAATTCGAACCGGTCCACGATTTGGCCGGGGATGAACTCCGCGTCTCCCGGCGTGTCCACCTGGACGCGCCGGAGCATCTGTCGCAGGATTACCTCGATGTGCTTGTCGTGTATGGTGACTCCCTGGGAGCGGTACACCTTCTGCACTTCGCCAATCAGGTAGCGTTGAAGCTCATCTTTGCCCCTGATTCTCAGCATGTCGTGGGGGTTGAGCGGACCTGCCGTCAGAGCGTCGCCCGCCCTCACGCTGGCGCCGTCTTCCACCAGGACGTGGGCGGAGGCCGGTACGATGTATTCTCTCTCTTCGATGTCTTCCCATACGATGGAGAGGGTCTTGTCCTCCAGCTCTATCTTTCCGCTCATGCCAGCCAGAATGTCGGCAGCGGCCTCTGCGTCGTCGCCGTTTTCACTGCCCGGAGCCGGCAGAGACCGTGCAAGAGCCGCGCCGGCGTCAACGAAGTCTCCGACTCCCACCAGGAGTTCGTAGCCTTCAGTCAGTGAGTAGTCCTCCCGGTATTCCTCGGTGCTTATCACCTTGATGCGGCGGCCTTCCGTGTCGGACTGTATGGCTATGATGCCGTCGATATCCGAGAGCACTGCGTAGCCCTTGGGAATCCGCGCTTCAAACAGCTCCTCTACTCTGGGTAGACCGGACGTGATGTCCAATCCGGCCACGCCTCCGGTGTGGAATGTCCTCATGGTCAACTGAGTGCCCGGCTCGCCGATGCTCTGGGCGGCGATGATTCCCACGGCCCCGTTTATGTCCACCGCCTTGCCGGTGGCGGGGATACGACCGTAACATCTCTGGCATATTCCCCGACGAGCCTCGCATGTAAGCGGCGACCTCACGTAAGCTTCGGTCACCCCCACTTCCGTCATCTGCGCGATTAGCTCCTCGGTGATTTCCTCGTTGCTTTCAACGATTATCTCGCCGGTTTTGGGATCGGCGATGGGCCCTCCGGCTATCCGGCCCAGCAGACTCTCTTCTAGGGGAGACAGCAAGGGGTCATCGTTCCGCGACTGGAGCAGGATGCCCTCAGTGGTCCCGCAGTCCTCTTCCAAGATGATGACTTCCTGGGAAACGTCTATGAGCCTGCGGGTCAGGTATCCGCTGTCGGCGGTCCTGAGCGCCGTGTCAGCCAGCCCTTTTCTGGCTCCGTGGGTGGAGATGAAGTATTCCAGGGCGGTCAGACCTTCCCGGAAACTGGACTTGATGGGCAGGTCGATGATGCGGCCCTTGGGGTCGCTCATGAGTCCCCTCATGCCTGCCATTTGCTTGATCTGTGCGATGTTTCCCTTGGCTCCTGAGACAGCCATCAGGGCGACGCCGCCGTAGTTGGACAAG
Organism: Dehalococcoidia bacterium; assembly: GCA_034422875.1. Taxonomy (GTDB): domain Bacteria; phylum Chloroflexota; class Dehalococcoidia; order Lucifugimonadales; family JAGWBF01; genus DAOUJI01. The sequence goes on from DAOUJI010000133.1 coordinate 3,615, forward strand.
TCCTCCTTGACGATTTCCTCCATCTCGTCGGCTGCCTTGGTCCAGGTGTCCACCGTGCGGCTGTACCGTTCCTCCTCCGTCACCAGGCCTTGCATGTACTGGTCCTCGTATACTTCGACCTGCTGGTTGGCGTCTCGTATGATTTCGTCCTTCTTTGGGGACACTTGAATGTCGTTGATGGCAATCGTCAGGCCGGAGGTGGTTGCATAGTGGAACCCCAGAGACTTGACGCTGTCCAGCACCCTGGCCGCTTCCTGGTTCCCCAGCTGGCGGTAGCACTCCGCAGTCAGGTCTTTAAGGGCGCCTTTGTCCATAAGCTGGTTCTTGAACTCAATCTCAGGAGGCAGGACCTCGTTGAATATCATCCGGCCCAGAGTGGTGTCCCGCCATCCCCCAGGGGCGTCCTCGTCCCGGATGCGTATCGGCGCCCGCAGGTCCAGCTGCTCTGCCTCGAAGGCCATCCGGGCTTCTTCGTAGTCCACAAACAACTTGCCGGCTCCAACCGCGGTTGGAGCTTCGTCGGTGAGGTAGTAGCATCCCAGCACCATGTCCAGGGTGGGCGCCACCAGGGGTTCGCCCGACGCCGGCGAAAGCATGTTGTGGACGCTCAGCATCGTCTCCTTGGCTTCGGCCACCGCCATTGCCGACAGGGGCACGTGGACGGCCATCTGGTCGCCGTCGAAGTCAGCGTTGAAGGCAGAGCACACCAGCGGGTGAATCTGAATGGCGCTTCCCTCGATGAGCACTGGCATGAACGCCTGTATCCCCAGCCTGTGCAGTGTCGGCGCCCGGTTTAGCAGGACCGGCCGCTCCTTGATTACATCCTCGAGAATGTCCCAGACCTCCGGCCTGGCCCGCTCCACCATTCGTTTGGCGCTCTTTATGTTCGGTGAGATGCCCAGCACAACGAGCCGGTGCATCACAAAAGGCTTGAACAACTCCAGGGCCATTCTCTTGGGCAGACCGCACTGATGCAGGGCCAACTCGGCTCCCACGACGATGACGGACCGGCCGCTGTAGTCTACCCGCTTGCCCAGCAGGTTTTGCCGGAATCGGCCCTGCTTGCCCCGCAGCAGGTCGGACAGTGACTTGAGCTTGTGGTTGTGGCTGCCCTGGATGGGCCTGCCTCGGCGACCGTTGTCTATCAGGGCGTCGACGGCCTCCTGGAGCATGCGCTTCTCGTTTCGGACGATGATCTCCGGCGCTCCCAGGTCCAGCAGCCTGCGGAGCCGATTGTTCCGATTGATGACTCGCCTGTACAGGTCGTTCAGGTCGCTGGTGGCGAACCTTCCGCCGTCCAGCTGCACCATGGGCCTCAGGTCTGGCGGTAGCACCGGCAGAACGGTCATTATCATCCATTCCGGCTTGTTCCCGCTTTTGCGGAAGGCTTCCACTACACGCAGACGCTTGATGGCCTTCTTCCGCCTCTGCCCGGACGTGGAACGCATCTCCTGCAGCAGGTGTTCCCGGAGCGCCTCCAGGTCCGTCTGCTTCAATATCTCCATGATCCCTTCCGCGCCCATCATTGCGCGGAAGACGTTCCCTGTGTGCTCCCTGAGTTCGCGGTACCGGCTCTCAGCTATCAGCTTGCCGACTCGCAGGTCTTCAAGCTCGTCGATGCGGGTTTCCATCTCGTCCCGCAGCTTGTTTAGCTCTTCCTGGACCTTCTGGCGCGTGTCCTCTATTTCCACATTGGCGGCGAGCCGCTCCGCTTCAATCTCTTCCTCGGATGCGTTCGCCGTGGCCTCCTCGAACTTGCGTTCAAGGTCGGCGATGGCCGTTTCGAGGGCCTGGTTCCTCTTTTCGACTTCCAGGTCATGGCCCCGCTGCTTGTCTTCAATGGCTAGCGTCCTGGCGTCGTCGTCCACGGACACAACGATGTGCTGAGCGAAGTAGAGCACCCGCTCCAGGTTCCTGGGCGACAGGTCCAACAGAAGGCCCAGCCTGCTGGGAGTTCCCTTGCTGAACCATATATGCGCCACTGGGGAAGCCAGGTTTATGTTCCCCATGCGCTCTCGCCGAACCTTGGACCTGGTGACCTCCACTCCGCACCTGTCGCAGACTACGCCCCGGTAGCGGATTCGCTTGTACTTGCCGCAGAAGCATTCCCAGTCCTTTGTAGGGCCGAAGATGCGTTCGCAGAAGAGCCCGTCCTTCTCCGGTCTCAGCGTGCGGTAGTTGATGGTCTCGGGTTTAGTGACCTCTCCATGGGACCAGCTCTTGATCTGGTCTGGGGACGCTATGGATATTCGGATCGCGTTAAAGCTGGTGGCTTGTGTTTCCACCCTGTCCGTCATCATGGTTTCTTACTCCGCGCTCGGCTGCTGGATGCTCTCTTGGTCTTCCGAAGTCGTATCCGTCTCGCTCTCTTCTTCCTCTTCTACCTCCGATTCGTCGTCGTCTTCCTCGTCATCTTCGTCATCCAGGTCGTCGTCGTCATCATCGTCGGATTCGTCGTCAACAGTGTCGCTGGGCCCCTCGGCCAAGCTTTCGGCCAGAGTTTGGGCCAACAACTCGTCGGGGTCCAATTCCTCTTCCATCTCTATGGAAGTGCCGACTCTCTCCTCCTCGTTCAGGAGCTCCACGGATAGGGACAGGCTCTGCAGCTCCTTGAGCAGAACGTTGAAAGACTCGGGTACGCCCGGCTGAACGATGTCCTCGCCTTTGACTATGGCCTCGTAGGTCTTCACACGGCCCGCCACGTCGTCGGACTTGACCGTCAGCACCTCCTGAAGGTTATGGGCGGCGCCGTAGGCTTCCAAAGCCCACACCTCCATCTCTCCGAACCTTTGGCCCCCGAACTGGGCTTTTCCTCCCAGCGGCTGCTGGGTGATGAGAGAGTAAGGGCCGGTGGACCTGGCGTGTATCTTGTCCTCCACCAGGTGTATGAGCTTCAGCATGTAGATGAAACCCACCGCCACGGGCTGGTCGAATTTCTGGCCTGTGCGCCCATCGTAGAGGGGGGCTTTCCCGAATATGGGGGGAGCCTCGTTGGTCTCCCGGTGGATTCGCATCGTCGATTCTTTCATCTGCTCAACGTCCATGGCTGAGGCGTCAATGCCGGCCTTTTCCTTCAGCCATATCTTCAGACAAGCCTCGGTGGCCTCTCCGTACACAGACTCGTCGTACAGCGAAGCAGAGTCAAACCCTCTCTCGGCCAGCCAGCCGTTCACCCTCTCCATGTTCAGGTCCCACGAGTCCAAGCCACTGGAGGAGTCCACGGCCCCGGCCTGCTGGGCGAACCACACCCTGGCGAGGGCGTCTTCTATGGAAACGTCCTTGGCTCCGTCGAAAACGGGAGTGGTGGCCCGGAAGTTCAGGTGTCTGGCCGCCCAACCCAGGTGTGTCTCCAGCACCTGTCCCAGGTTCATTCGCGAGGGAACGCCCAGGGGGTTGAGTATGATGTCCACCGGGGTTCCGTCTTCCAGGTAGGGCATGTCTTCCACCGGAAGGATTCTTGCTATCACTCCCTTGTTGCCGTGCCGTCCGGCCATCTTGTCGCCGATGGAAATCTTGCGAGTCTGAGCGACCCAGACTCGGACAGCCTCGTTGACTCCAGGGGGCAACTCGTCCTTGTTCTTCCGGTCCAGCACCTTCACGTCGATGATTTTTCCCCGCTCGCCGTGGGGCACACGGAGAGACGTGTCCTTCACATCCCTGGACTTCTCACCGAATATGGCCCTGAGGAGCTTCTCTTCCGCAGTCAGCTCGGTCTCACCCTTTGGGGTGACCTTGCCCACGAGAACGTCGCCGGGCCCGACGTCAGCCCCGACGCGGATGATGCCGCGCTCGTCCAGGTCCCTCAAGCTGTCTTCTCCCACGTTGGGGATGTCCCTGGTTATTTCTTCAGGTCCCAGCTTGGTTTCCCGGCCCTCCATCTCGTACTTTTCGATGTGGACGGACGTGAAGTAGTCGTCCTTTACAAGGCTCTCGCTGATGATGATGGCGTCCTCATAGTTGTAGCCTTCCCAACTCATGAAGGCGACCAGCACGTTCTGGCCCAGCGCGAGTTCACCCCGGTCGGTGGAAGAACTGTCGGCCAGTACGGCTCCCGCTTCCACCGACATTCCCTTCTCCACTATGGGACGCTGGTTGAAGCAGGTGCCCTGGTTGGTCCGGGAGAACTTGGTGAGCATGTGGTCATGCTCTGATCCCCCGTCGTCTCTGACGGAGATGTTTTGACCGTCTACTGAGGTGACCACTCCCTTGACCTTGGAGAGGATCACCTGTCCGCTGTCCCTGGCGACTCGACCCTCGATGCCCGTGCCCACCAGGGGAGCCTGGGGCCTGAGCAGGGGCACAGACTGACGTTGCATGTTGGACCCCATGAGGGCCCTGTTGGCGTCGTCGTGCTCGAGGAAAGGTATCAGAGAGGCCGAGACGCTGGTGATTTGCATGGGAGAAACGTCCATGTATTCCACCGAGTCGGGGGGCTCTTCCGAGTATTTTTCGCCGATTCTGACCTCTACCCTCTCTGACGTGAACTGGTTCTTGTTGTCCAGGACCACGTTGGCCTGGGCTATGACGTATTGCTCCTCCTGGTCGGCAGACAGGTAGACAACGTCCTCTTCTTTTCCGGAGACAAAGGGCTTGACCTTCACTTTTTGCTCCGGAAGAGCGTGTATCTGCTTCAATCTGTTTCTGCCAACCGCGTGGCCCGCCGTCAGGATAGTGTTCCCCTCGGGGTTCACCAGGGTTTCGGTGATGGTGCGCCCCTCGATGTCAGGGTCGGTGTTGGACACCTCTTGGAGCACCCTCCGGTAGGGGGACTCTATGAACCCCAGCGGGTTGATTCGAGCGTAGGTGGCCAACGAGCTCAGCAGGCCGATGTTGGGACCTTCAGGAGTCTCGATAGGGCATATTCTGCCGTAGTGGGAGAAATGCACGTCCCTCACGTCGAAACCCGCCCGTTCACGGGAAAGGCCTCCCGGCCCCAAAGCCGAAAGGCGGCGCTTGTGAGTGAGTTCGGCCAACGGGTTGGTCTGGTCCATGAACTGGGACAGCTGGGAGCCGCCGAAGAACTCCCTCACCGCGGCCACGACGGGCCTGATGTTGACCAACGCCTGGGGCGTCGCCTGCTCCGGGTCTATCAGAGTCATGCGCTCTCGCACCATGCGCTCCATGCGCAGCAGACCGACGCGCATCTGGTTTTGCACCAACTCGCCGACCGCCCGTACCCGGCGATTGCCCAGGTGGTCAATGTCGTCCACCATGCCTTCCCGGTTGTTGATGGTGATCATGGTCCGGAAAACGGCGATAAGGTCTTTCCGGGTGAGGGTCCTGGTCGATTCCTCTTCGCCGTGCCTCAATCTGGAGTTGAGCTTGTAGCGTCCAACCCGTCCAAGGTCGTATCGCCTGGGTTCGAAGAAGAGGTCGTGGACCAGCGTCCGGGCGTTGTCAAGGCTGGGAGGTTCTCCTGGCCGCAGGCGCCGGTAGAACTCGATTTGGGCGCTTGCTATCTGACGGCTCTTGACCTTGTCGTACTCGTCACCGGGGCGCAGCCACTCCCAGAGGGACTTCAAGTCGTCTTCCTTGAAGTTGATTTCCTTTTCTTCCTGGGGAGGGTCTCGCTGGAGTGTGGACTCGATGTACTTGTGGGTCTCGTGGGTGTCCACTTCCTCGTACAGCGCCCTCAGTTCTTCGTCGGTGGCGATGCCCAGGGCCCGCAGGAACGTAGCTGCTGACACCTTCCTCTTCCGGTCCACCTTCACCGACAGCACGTTCTTGGAGGAGGTTTCGAACTCCAGCCAGGCTCCCCTGGAGGGGATTATCTTGGCGAAGCAGAATTCCCGGTCGCTGGCGATGTCCTTCTCCACGACGAAGTAGGCGCCGGGAGACCTGACCAGCTGGCTGACGACCACTCGCTCAGCCCCGTTGACGATGTACGTGCCGTTCTCGGTCATCATGGGCATGTCGCCCATGAAGATGTCCTGCTCTTTAATCTCCCCCGTTTCCTTCATTATCAGACGGGTCTTGACATAGAGGGGTGTGGCGAAGGTGATTTCCTTCTGTTTGCACTCTTCCGGACTGTATTTGGGGTCCTGGAAGTTGTGTTCAAGGAACGACAACTCGTACTTGTTTCCCGTGTAGTCCAGGATGGGGGAAATCTCTTTGTACACCTCCGACAGTCCCTCCCGCTTGAACCAGTCGAAGGACTGTATCTGGCTTTGAATAAGGTTCGGTATGTCTACTATCTGGGATATCCTGGCGTAGCTTTTGCTCTTAGTTGAAGCAAGGGAATGACCATTAGACAGAGTTACTGTCATACGTATGCTTCCTCCGAGGGGGATTAGACGTCGGGCGCCGGTGCGATGGGCAAAATCGGGCAGAGGTTCCCTAGGGTTGTTGACGTGGGTCCGAAGTGGGGGCTCCTGGTAGTTCGAGCCATACTGCAACCTTTGATTATACCCCTATTCTCAGTGCTGTCAAGGGGTATCACCAGGTTGTTTGGGCCAATTTCAGGGAGCGGACCTAAAACCGAGGAAATTTGTCCGTTAAGGGCCGCGCAATCGGTCCGAGAAGAAACGCTCCAGGAGCCGGTCGATGATGGGAATCTCACCGGCGGCGTATTTGCCGACGCCCCAGCCCACCAGCGTGAATATGAGCACGATGAAGGCTTCCAGGGGGCCGAGAGTCACACCTATGACTCCCACTACGAGGCCCACCGCCGCCCAGAGAAGTTTGGGGTCGTTCATACCGTCATATCCATCTTCGAGTCCATCAGGCTAGTCCATCAGGCGGCGTTCCTGGCCCCGGTCATATCTGACCCTGGACACGTTGACTCGCTCCACCTGGAGTCCTGTCAGCCGCTCCACGACTTCCTTAATTCTGGTCTGAAGGTCGTCCCTTAGCTCTTTGATGTCGGCGCCCATGACCACTTGGGGATAGCAAGCTATCACGATGCTGGCAGGAACCGCAGGAGGCCTGGTCCTCCGTGCGGCCAGACGGCACCGCAGGTCTACAACGTTCCGGTTGGCGGACCCGGTCCGCTCCGCCAGAAGACGGACGCTGTCGGCTTCCACGTTCAGCCGGCCCAGATCGGTGGCGCTTATGGGCAGTCCAGGCTCTCTTCTAGTAGTTGTCCCGCGTTTGTACTGGAAAAAGAGCAGTGTCGCCATGAGCACGATAATGACGATGGGTACGACAACAGCGGCCACCTCTCCACCGCCCTGGAACTCGGCCAAGCCTCTTAGCTGCGGCTCGAACCAGGCATTGGACTCGGACTCAACGTCAGAGCCCCCGGGCAAGAACCAGTAGTTGATGGCTCCAGCCGCGACCAGGAGCGTGATGATGGCCGAAAGGATGACGAACAAGGCCGCCAGCGACACTGCGATCCGGTTAAACCTATCCATAAGCGGGGGTCCTCATCGCCTTAATGAATGGTCCTATTCCACTCTGCTCGGGGACTTGTCCGTGAACTCTATGCTGGTGACGTTGATGTTTATCTCCTTGGCCACCAACCCACACAGTTCCAGCACACGGCGCGCCACGTTCTGACGCACTTTCATGACGATTTCCGGGATGGAGAAGCCATATATCACCCTCAGGTCGATGTCGAGGATAGCTTCTCGCTGGCCAGCCTCCACCTCCACTCCCCTGGACTTGCGCTCGCCTCCGCCGACCCGGTCGGTGATTGCTCTGCGTATGGAGTTGGCTCCCAAGGAGGCTACGCCCTCGATCTCTCTCGCCGCGATACCCGCGATAGCCCCGATCACGTCATCGTCGATCTCGGTCTGGCCTACGACCTCTATAGCCTCGAGGCTCTGTATTTCGGCCATCCTCGTTTCCATCTCGGTGTCGCGGATTTCCTCGTCTGCCAATCATGCCTCCCAAAGCAGGCAAACCGTGAATGTGCCCAAAGCTCAAGTGTGCCTGACACCATGCTAGCACGGCGCCCTATAGCTGTCTACCATTCGGCCCTTGTATCAGGTTCCAGGTATCTTTACGCCCGGCGTCTTTACTCGGATTCTCAGGAGGGTCGTGCTGGTCGTCAAGTAAACATCGCGGCGGTCGTCGCCGCCGAATGCCAGATTGGCTGTCACTTCTGGGGTCTTCAGGAATTCGATCGTGGCGCCGTCGGGTCCAATCACGTAGACTCCTCCATTAGCGGTGCAGAATACGTTTCCCGCCGTGTCCACCTTCATGCCGTCGGGCACTCCCGGTTCTGCCGAGGAGAGGTCGGCGAACTTCCGTCCGTTGCTAATGGAACCGTCGGCGGCCACGTCGTACACCTGGATGTACCGGTGATGGGAGAAGACACCCTCGGGCTCCGCGCTCTCCACGCTGGTAGCTAAGCGGCTATTGCTTACGTACAACAGTGACTCGTCCGGGGAGAAGGCGATGCCGTTCGGGTAAGGAAGCTCGTTGGTCCCCAGGTGGACTTCCCCGTCGGGAGTTATGTAGTAGACGCCCGAGGAGTCCAGTTCCCGTTCCTCTTTGGGAGTGCGCATCTCCGGGTCGGTGAAGTAGAGGATGCCGTCGCTTCGCCCCACGATGTCGTTGGTGCGGCTTAGCCGCTTGCCCTGGAACCTGTCGGCCAAAGTTATGACACTCCCATCGGGTTCGGTGCGGCTGATTCGCCTGTTGGTCATCTCGCAGGTGACCAATCGCCCCTGCAGGTCCAGGGTGCTGCCGTTGGCCTCGCCGTTGTTCTCACGGAACACAGCCACGCCTCCGTCGGGGGACCAACGGTAGGTGGTGTGAGTCCTGATGTCCACGAATATGACGCTTCCGTCGGTTGGCATCCACACGGGCCCTTCAGTGAACTGGAACCCGTCGGCCAGAGTTTCAATCTCGCCCTCGAAAATCGTTGAGCCGTTGCCCATTACTGTCCTCCTTATCCCGGCGATTGCGCGTTCCGCCCGGCGCCACCCAACAATAGGGTGCGGTGCTATATTATACTTGCAATGCATAGTCAGTCCCATGCCGTTTGGATTGGGGGCGAAAATGGACGAAGCCGTTAGAAAAGCCCTGGAAACCGACTTGGTGATAGACATCACGACCAAGGGGAGAAAGACCGGGCAGTCCCGCCGCAAGGAGATATGGTTCCACTATCTGGGCGAAGGCGAGGTCTACATTACGGGGCGTCCCGGGAAGCGCGGCTGGTACGCCAACATGCTGGCCGACCCGGAGTTCACCTTCCACTTGAAACGAAGCGTTCGGGCTGATCTCGCCGCCAATGCTGTTGCGGTGACCGATCCCCAGGAGAGGCGGAACGTCCTGGACCGGATAGAAGCCAAGATGAACCGGGGCATGAACGGTCAGGACTGGGTGGACCGCAGCCCCCTGGTAAGAGTGGAATTTTCTGACCTATAACAGCAGATCGGCTCTCCAATAGAAGAATCAGGAGGTTTGTAGTGGCTACTGAAACGACTGGCGTTCCTGTCAAACTCCGGGCGGTGGAAATGGACCACATCGTCCTGAGGGTGAAGGACGTGGAGCGGGCCCTGCGCTTCTACAACGAAATCCTCGGCTTGGCCCCTTATAGGGTCGAAGAGTACCGATCGGGCCAGGTGCCCTTCCCCTGCGCCCGCATCAATGATCACACCATCATCGACCTGCTCCCGTGGAACCAGGACGAGCCGGTGGGAGACGGACCTCGGAACATGGACCACTTCTGTCTCACCATCGAACCCACCGACCTCGTGGGCCTGTCCGAGTCCCTCAAAGACCAGGGGGTGACCGTTGTGAGCGACGGCCCGGCGCTCAGGTCTGGAGCCCAGGGCACGGGCAACTCCATCTACATCAAGGACTGGGAAGGCAACACGATAGAGCTGCGTCACTACTGAGTTCGTCTATTGACACTGCCAATCGTGGCGCTGTATCGTCGCCAAGTCTGGATGTTGAAGTTCGTACGGCCCGGACGTCTTAACAAACGAATAGTCGCAAGAGGTTGCTCATAAGGAGCTGAAAAGGGAAGCCGGTGAGAATCCGGCGTGGCCCCGCCACTGTGACTGGCAAGAGTTCTCCGATCCAATGAGGAAGCCACTGGCCCTTTGGGCTGGGAAGGCAGGAGAGTTCGTCAGCAGCCAGAAGCCAGGAGACCTGCCTCTCGCGTGGGACCCGTGAAACACTTCGTGGGGGGGTGTTGCTCGAGGATGCGAATTGAGCCCAACCTGAAGAGGTTGGGTTTTTTTATTGCGCGGACAAGAAGGGGAATCAGGGCTGACAAGAGGGACCTATTATGAAGATATTGCTTATAGCCACCAACCGCCACAAGCAGCTTATGAGCAGGATGGATGCCCGTCCTGTGCCCATCGGACTGGCCTATGTGGCTGGCCACCTCGACCCCGACCGACATCAGGTGAAGACGTTGGACCTGATGTTCTCAGACGATTACCTGGCCGACGTGGAAACGACTGTGACGGATTTCCAACCGGACCTGGTGGGCATTTCCCTCAGAAACCTGGACAACAACAGCTATATCGACCCCCAGTGGGTCCTGCCCATCACCAAAGAGGTTGTGGAAGCTGTCAAGTCAGTTTCCAAAGCGCCCATCGTATTGGGAGGCCCTGCCTTCAGCCTCTATCCCAAAGAGTGCTTCGACTACATCCAGCCCGACGTTGGGGTCTACGGCGACGGTGGAGACGCCTTTGCTCAGCTAGCCCATTCCATGGAGTCGGGGGAGGACTTTCACAGGCTGCCCGGAATGGTATACCGCTCAGCCGACGGCGTCGTAGCTGTAAACGGACAGGTCTACTCCAGCTTCACCACGCCGCCAAGGTTCGACGGCCTGGACATGGAGAGGTACGAGAAGGCCGGATTCGGCATCGGTGTGGTGACCAAGCTGGGCGACAACTTCAATGTCACTACCCCCGCCTCCCGGCAGAGCCAAAGCTGGAGGGCCCTGCGGCCGATAGAGGACGTGATAGGTGAGGTGAGGGACCTCAAAGACCGCTACGGGATGCGCAAGGTCTTCTTCATCGACTCCGGCTTCAACATTCCCCTTGCCCACGCCAAGTCCCTGTGCCAGAGCCTCCTGGATGCGGACATGGGCATCCACTGGAACAGCTACCTGGCGCCTGTCCCCGACTCCTTTGACCTGGAAGCGGCACGCCTGATGAAAGAGTCCGGCTGCGGGCTGGTGGTTATGACCGGCGTTGACGCCGGAAGCTCGGAGCGCAGCCAGGAAGAGCAGTTCGACCGCGTGAAGCGCATTTGTGAACTCTGTGAAGAGGGCGGGGTCCACTACACCATCTCGCAGTCCTTTGGGGACCCCGGCGAAACGCGGGAGATGGTGCAGGCGAAACTGGACTTCCTGGAGAGCATCAATCCGGCCATCGCCAACCTCCGGGTAGGAGCTCGGATACGTCCTGGAACCGACCTGGCCCAGCGGGCATTGGATGAGGGGTTGATTTCAGACACGGCCGAACTTATCAAGCCTGTCTTCTACATGGAGAAGTCGGTTGAGGACTGGCTGGTCGACAAGCTGAAGGAAGAAGCCGATCAGCGGCCTCGCTGGAACCTGGTCTAGACCCTTTCTATCACAAGGAGATACGAATATATGGGAACGATCAAAAGCTTGAGTGGCCTGAGGAACGTTGTTTTCGCGTGCATTCTGACGTTGGCGGCGGTCACGGCAATTGCCTGCGGCTCCGACCCCACGCCTACCTCCGTTCCGACCCCCACAACTCCTCCGCAGCCCACTTCCACTACAGCGCCGGCTCCTACCGCCGCTCCCACGCCGGCGCCGACCAATACCCCAGTCCCGCCGGCGGCTACGTCGACTCCGCGGCCTACTTCTGCGCCACAGCCAACCGCCACACCCACGCCGGCGCCTACGTTTACACCCACGCCCGCTCCTACCCCTACACCCAGCATATTCCCGCTAACCATAACCGATTCCAACGGTAAAGACTTCGTGTTTGACGCTCCTCCCGAGCGCATCATTGTCTATGACGGTGCCGCTGTCGACATCCTGTTCGCCATAGGCCAGGGCCATCGAGTGGCCGGCACCCACGATTTCGTCACATACCCTCCTGAGACCGCCGACGTGCCCCGTGTGGGGAGCGCTTTCACCATCAACACCGAGGCGATTATCGACCTTGAACCCGACCTGATTTATACGTTCTTCGCCAGCTCTGTCGAGGCGCTGGAAGCCACGGGCGTCCCCGTGCTTCTGGTTGATTCTCTGAGCAACAACCTTGAAGACTTCATAGAACATTTCAGGCTATGGGGACGCCTCACAGACTCCGTGGAGGAAGCGGAAGTCCTGGCGGCTGACATCGAAGCAAGGCTGGAAGCCCTGTCCGAAACACTGGAAGTCGTGCAGAAGAGGCCCAGGCTCTACTCCCACGGATTCGACTTCTGGACCCCGGGCGGCGACACGCTCCACGGCGACATATTCGAGCTGTTGAGGGTGGACCTGATTACCAAAGACCAGTCGGGCTGGGCCCAGCTAAGCCCCGAGCAGATATTGGAGAAGGACCCGGAAATCATCGTCACCGACGAGTCCGGCGCACAACAGCTTGCTGAAAACAGCGCCTTTGACGACGTGAACGCCGTGAAGAACGGTCGCATCATCTTTCCCGAAATGAGCTTCAGCATAGCGGGCACGACGCTGGTCCCGGCCATCGAGGAGATGGCGGCCTTGCTGCACCCGAACCTGTTCCCATAAGAGGCGTATGAATCCATGAGCTTGCCCATCGCCGGAGACGACAGTGTATGGACCAGGGTGTCCAGGCGGTCCATCGCCCTAAACTACCCCTGGTGGCGGCTGGGCATGGGGTTGACCGTGGTCCTGGTCATCGCTGTCGTGGCAGGAGGGGTGGGTTCGGTCTACATCCCGCCCTGGACAGTGGTCCAGATTGTCGCGGACGGACTGCCCTTCGTGGAGATATCGGGAGACTGGGCCGCCAGCCGTGAGACCATCATCTGGGACCTCCGGTTCCCGCGTATAGCCTTGGCTGCAGTGGTGGGCGCCGCCCTGGCCGTGTCGGGCGCGACTTACCAAGGTCTGTTCAGAAACCCTCTGGCCGACCCCTACTTCATAGGGGTTGCTTCAGGAGCCGCACTGGGAGCAACCATAGTCCTGATGACGGGGATCCCGGTCTACTACGGCAGCTTCACCGTGCTGCCCATTGCGGCGGCGGCGGGGGCCATTGGCGCTGTGACGGTGACGTACATGATAGCCAGACGAGCGGGACAGCTTCCCCTGTTGACTCTCATCCTGGCCGGGCTGGCCATTTCGTCGCTGCTTGGCGCGGTTACAAGCTACATCATCATGAGCAGCGACCCCGATGTGCGGCCTCTGCTGGGATGGCTGCTGGGGGGCTTCACCGGGACCCAGTGGAACGACGTCTACATGGTGTTGCCTTATATCGTGCCTGCAACAGTGATCATGATGGCATACGGGCGACTGCTGAACATGTTCCAGCTGAATGAAGAGGAGGCCAAGCACCTTGGCGTGAACGTGGAACGCGCCAAGATCGCTCTCATTGTACTGGCTTCCATCACTGCGGCTGCTGCGGTGTCCGTCAGCGGCATCATCGGGTTCGTGGGAATCATTGCTCCCCACACGGTCAGGCTGATTTGGGGCGTAGACCATCGGTTCCTGCTGCCCATGGCCATAATCGTCGGAGCGGGGTTTATGGTGTTGGCGGACTTGGCGGCTAGGACGGTGGCAAGCCCCACCGAGCTTCCGGTGGGCATCGTCACCGCCTTTTGCGGCGCGCCGTTTTTCCTGTTCCTTTTGACCCGGACGAAAAGGATAGTCATGTGAGCATCGTTGCGGAGAAATCCCGGGTAAAGCACGCAATCCAAGCGGAAGACGTCCATCTCTCCTATGGGGACAAGCCTATACTGATTGGCGTGGACCTGGAGGTTTCCCAGGGAGAGGTCCTGGGGATCGTCGGCCCCAACGGATCGGGAAAGAGCACCTTCCTCCGGATCGCCGCCGGCACACTGGTCCCCCAACGGGGCAGAGTGCTCCTCGACGGCGAGGACATGGCCATGCTCAAGCCTAAAGACCGGGCCAGGCTGGTGGCTGTGGTGCAGCAGAGCCCTGCCGCCCCGCCAGGATTTACGGCGATGGACCTGGTGTTGATGGGCCGCAACCCGCACCTGGGTCTTCTCCAGTGGGAGAGCCAGTCCGACTACGACACGTGCCGGCGGGTCATGGAGCTCACCGAGACATGGGAGTTCGCAGACCGCCAGGTGTCCACTCTCTCAGGCGGGGAGCTTCAGCGGGTCTTCATGGCCAGGGCTCTGGCGCAGGAGACTCCGACGCTGCTGTTGGACGAACCTACGGCCCATCTGGACATCAGCTACCAGACTGCAGTCCTTGACATCATAAACCGGGTGCGTCTGCTGTCGGACTTGACTGTGATCGTGGCCATGCACGACCTCACTCTGGCCGCCCAGTATTGCGACCGCATCGCCGTATTGCACGGAGGGACAGTGCTGGCGTGTGGAGGACCTGCGGAGACGCTGACCGAAGAGGTGGTCTCCAAGGCCTTTGGAGCGCCCGTGCACATCATTCCCCACCCTTCAACCGGTACTCCGGTGGTCCTTCCCATGGGACAATCGGTGAGCGTAAAAGAAGAAGCCCGCTCCCGTATCAACGGAAGCGGGCCCTAGCGCGCGACTCAATTCTCACCCGCCCCATGCCTCCCCAGTAGGGGGCGGTGAATCGTTGAAGGCCCTGGCCGGGACTGGCCTGTTCTAGACCCTGGCCGGGGCCTCCTTGAAGTGAGGCATCACTTTCGTGGCGAACATCTCCAGCGACCGCTTGGTCTTGTCGTGGGGCAGGCCCGGGAAACCGAAGTTGGAGAAGATGTGGTCGATTCCGGCGTCCTTAACAGCCTGCATGGCCTCTATCACCATGTCGGGGGTGCCCCGTAGGGGCGGAAGCCCGGCGTGCCCTGGGTCGTCCCTGCGCTCTCGGTCACGCTGTCTTCCTGCCCAGGCCTCGTAGCCCGGAGGCAGGTTGCCGTTCTTGTCCGTGGGCATGCCGACCGGATTCCCGGAAGCCCCTGTGGCCTTCAGGATGCGCCATGCGAAGTCGTCCAGCCCGATGGGGTCCCTGTCGGCCTCCTCTTTGGTGGGAGCCACGTAGATGTTCTTGGACATGGGCGGAGATAAATGCTCGTGGGGGTGGCCGAACTCGTCCATCTTGTCCCGCCACAGCTTCAGCGTGTCCGGCGCCTGTCCCAGGATGTCCGTCGGACCGCCCAGTATGGGCTGGATCTGGCGGCTGGCGGCCCACTCTATGGTGGCCGGGCTGGTGCTTACGGCGACGTACATCGGAGGGTGAGGCTTTTGTACGGGCTTGGGTATCACCCAGATGTCGTCCACGTGGGTGAACTTGCCGTGGAAGGTGAGGGTTTCCTCGGTCCAGCTTTTCTGGATAATGTCCACCGACTCCCTGAACCGTTCGCGGGAGGTGGTGATGTCCACTCCCATGCCGTCGAATTCCTGACGCTGGTAGCCAGACCCCACACCGAACTCTATGCGCCCTTCGGAAATGACGTCCAGCATGGCCATCTCTTCGGCTACGTGTATGGGATTGTGAAGGGGCAGCACCACAACCGCTGTGCCGATTCGCAGCCTTTTTGTCTTGGCAGCCACGGCGCCGGCGAATGAGAAGAATCCCGACAACAATCCGTGCCTGGAGAACCGGTGCTCTCCCAGCCAGACTTCGTCCAGGCCCAGCTCGTCGGCCATCTCGATGATTTCCAGGGCCTCGTTAAGCGCCCTTTCCTGGGATACGCTCTCGTGCCAGGGAACAATCGTAAATACACCGAACTTCATGGTTGCACCTTCCCGTCGTTGATGACCGACTCTATTATATCCCAAATCCAACCAGTGCGCCGGGTGTAGCCGACCAGTGAATGTCCACCGCAATTAACTATGTACTGCCAACGAAATATTGTTGAAGTGGCCGCATGACTCAGTACAATTGCAAAAACGGGAAGCGAGGGTCCTAATGGCGAACCATTACCATGTTGCATGGCTTCTGGAAGGAGTGAAGTCTTGGAACGAGCGCAGGGAAAGTAGCTTCTTCACCCCGGATTTTAGCGGGGAGAACATTCAAGTATATCTATTCGACCCGAATTCAACTCCGATGGTGCGGAAGCCGCTTGATAATGCAAATCTCTTAGATGCAGACTTCACTAATGCCAACCTCCATAGTGTAAGCCTTGTCGGTGCCGACTTATCAAACGCAAATCTAACCAATGCCGATTTGCAAAACGCCAATTTGACCAAAGCCAACTTACAGGAAGCGAACCTAACCGGAGCCCATTTACTCTATTCCAACTTAACCGACGCGAACCTCAAACTAGCCGAACTCACCAAGGCAAACCTTATGAGAGCTAACCTTACCAAAGCAAGCCTTTGGCAGGCTAATCTTACTGATGCAACCCTCTGGGGAGCTGATCTTACCGGTGCAGGACTTAGAGAGACTAACCTCGACAACACTAACCTCGACCGAAGCATACTTACCGGAGCAGACCTTCTAGATTGGAAGGGACTTTCTTACAATGATACCGAATGGACTGATCTTTGGGGAGCAAGCTTGGCAGGCGCGGAGCTCTGGGAAGCGTCTCTCTACCCGTGGACGGACCCGTCGAACGACCAACTTCAAGAGGGGCCAAAGCCCATTAGCTCGATTGAAGAACTAATGGGAGCAATAAGAGAGGTTGTGAGTTATCGTACTGAGACTTTGCTCTATTTTCGGGGTGAGAGTCAATCGGCATGGGATTTGGAACCTTCCGTGATGAGGGATGATCTTATAGCTTTAGAGAAGGAGATGTTAGATGACCTTCTGTCACGACGGCCTGAAGAATTCAGCGGAATGAACTCAGCCCTCGCCCAATGGGTGCTGGCCCAGCATCATGGTCTCCGGACACGCTTCCTTGATGTTACAAAAAATCCGCTAGTTGCTCTGTTTCATGCCTGTGAAGACGGACCGACAAAGGACGGTCGAATCCATATCTTTGCTACACCCAAAAGTCTCGTCAAGTCATTCAACAGTGATACCGTCAGCGTCATCACCAACTTCGCTAAGTTGTCACAGCACGACCAGGAAGCTCTCCTGACTAAACTCGAATGTTCGTGCCATACTGAACGGATCGGCTCAAGCGAATACCGAGAAGCTAAACGTCGATTGTATCAGCTGATCCGACGAGAGAAGCCTTATTTTGACGAGCGTATTGATCCAAGGGATTTGTACCGGGTTTTTGTCGTCGAGCCGCAACAGTCTTCCGAGCGCATCCGTGCCCAGGCGAGTGCCTTCCTGATGTCGGCCTTCCACAAACGGTTCGAGCGGAACGAAATATTGGAGTGGAACGGAAACATACCAGTCTATGCCCACTACACCCTAGTCATACCCGCAGATGCCAAATTGAATATTATTCGTAGTCTAGAACTGCTGAACGTTACACGAGAAACCCTTTTCCCCGGTCTCGACTCCTCCGCCAAGGCAGTTGTTGAACGCTACCGTCCTCAACAGTGACCGTTACTTCTACAATTCCGGCTCTCGTAATGGCCGGATCCCGAAGACAACTTCAGCCTTGGAATCTAGGTCAGAAATCATCTTTGGGTTTTCACCCACAACCGCTGGCCGTCGGTGGTGAACTCCACGTCGCCGTGTTCGGAGGTCAGATACGTGAGTTCCCGGCCCGGCATTTCGTCCAGCCTGGCGATGACATCGGCGTGGGGGTGTCCGAAACGATTGTCGGCTCCTACGGACACCACCGCCGCCGCCGGGTTTACAGTTCGTAGGAAAGCTGAGGTGGTGGACGTGCGGCTTCCGTGGTGGGCCACTTTCAGAGCCGAGCTTCTCAGATTGGCGCCTGATGCAGCCAGCTCCAGTTCGGCCTCCTCCTCTATGTCCGCGGCCAGCAGGAAGCTCACCTCGCCGTAAACCAGGCGCAGTACGATACCGTTGTTGTTGTCTGCAGACCCCGGGGCCACTATCGCCCCGGATGGCGGCCCCAATACCTCCATAACCGCTCCGCCTCCCAGGTCAATGAGCTGTCCCCGCGCCGCAGTGGGAGCCTCTGCGGCGCCGGACTTGGACAACTCCTGACGCCATGCCTTGTAGAGCGCGTCGTCGGAAGGCACGCCGTTTTCAATCACCTGCTCCACGTCATATCGCTTGACCACTTCCGTGAGCCCTCCGAAGTGGTCCAGGTCGGCATGGGTAAGGACAACTATGTCCAACCGGCGGTCCCAGAAGGGGAGCGCCCGTCCCAGCCCGTCAATAGCGGTCCCTGGCCCGGCGCCTCCGTCTATGAGAGCCCTGGCGCCCGACGGAGCTTGCACCAGGATGGCATCCCCCTGGCCCACATCCATGATTCGGACGCGCAGCATATCGTCGGACCGGGACACCAGCCCATACCACAGTCCTCCGGCCAATACTGACAGAGCCAATACCGTGATGAGGAGAGTTGGGGCTAGTCCTGAAGCCTGCGCCGAGACCGGTCCCGGTGGGGCAGGAGACGGTCTGCTTCTAATCCGGTCCAAGAGCTTGGCCACGTTAACTCGACGATTGGACAGACCCACAACCACCCCTGCCAGGATTCCATAGTAAGCCCACACCAGCAGCCCGGAGAACTCAGGAACGGGCACGGCTGAACCGGGAATCTTCGAGGCGATGCCCACCGCCTGAAGCAAGTACTCCAAAGGCGCCCACGCTATCCATCCCAGGGCCTCACCCAGGCCGTCGTTGATTAGGCCTCCGACTGCCGCAGCTCCGGACATCACCAGTATCAGGGGAAGGAAGGGAAGCGTGATAAGAGTGACTAGAATCCCCAATGTGGGGACCTGCTGGAAGTTGAATGCGACCAGGGGCAGTGTGGCAACGGTAGCGGCCAAGGACACGGCCATCGCTGCTGTTGCGGCTCGTCGAACATTCGCCTTGATTCCCTGGCCCGTAGAATCTCCGGTCACTCCGGGGATGTCCAGGGAGAGGAGGACGGCTATTCCTGCCATGGCCGCAAAGCTTAGATGGAACGAGGTCTGCTTGATTACACCCGGGTCCACGGCTGTCATTACGACGGCGGCCAACGCCAACGGAGGAATGGCGTTTCTGGACCGCCCCAAACCCAACGCTGCCAGATAGACCGTGCCCATAATCGCCGCCCGCTCCGCCGATGGGGGCAGCCCCGCTATCAGAGCGTAGACCCATATAGCGGCAGCCGCCAGGACCAGGTGGATATTCCATCTGCGCCCGAACAGCCAGGTCCCCAACCAGATGGCCATGACTAGAATGACACCCACGTGAAGTCCGGATATAGCCAGCATGTGGGACGTCCCGGATATCCGGAACCGGTCTTCCACGTCCTGGTTGAGGCGACTCCTGACCCCCAGCAGAAGGGTTTTGGACACCCCCCCGTGAGGTTCGGGCAGTGACGCATCGAGGCTCTTCGCCAGCTCATGGCGGATGTCGAGAAGCCTTGCTTTGACGGGGTTGCCGCCGCCCTCGCTAATGAACTGGACATCAGGCCGGTACATCGTCCAGTGGATGCCCTGGTTGGCTAGATATGTGGGATAGTCGAAGTCCTCGAAAGGCTCCGGCTCAACCAGGGAGCCGGTAAGCTGCAGCCCGTCGCCGTATTTGAAATAGGGCGCCTCCCGGGTTTGGACCAGCTCGTCGGGCGGGGCAACCAATACTCTGACCCGGTCTCTCTGGGGCTCCCAGCCAACGCCTGCATCAACTTGTTCGACGGCGAAGTCGAATCGCACTCCCATTGAGGAAGGAGTGGGGTCGCTGATTACCGTTCCCTGGACGGCAACGGGGTCCGGCCCAGTATCCAAGCTGGGCGTGGCGCCGGACAAGTCACCCCGTATCGCTCCCAGCAGCGCTACGCCCGCGAGGAGCGCCACTGGGATAGTCGCAGGCATCCGTTGGACGGCCAGCGCGACGCCCCCGGAGGCGGCGGCCACCGTGAGCAATCCGAGAGCGGACAATGGGAGGTCCGTCTCCATGCCCAGGAAGAGCCCAGCCAGCCAAGCCGCCGCCAGATATGACAGTTTCAATGAACGATTGCCTATATCGAATAATTATGTTGATGTTAATCATATCTACGCTCCAGCGCCACCGTTGGCCCGTCCATCCTTCGATTGCTCCCCAATTATGGCCTGTGTTTCGGGTATAGCCGCCCATACTATGGTATAAATACCAACGGCAATTCCAAGGACATTGTCTTACCCGCGCATTCTTTGCGTTTGTCAGAAGGGCGGGGTGTAATCTAGGTTGGACACCGACAGGCAGAAAGAAAGCGAGCTGGCCAGGTCCAGGCCAGGGCGGCTTGCTGTCGGCGGGTGGATTTCATTCGAGGTTGCCAACGTTGTCTTTTGGATGGGCATCGTTGGCATGGTGTTTCCATTATGGGCCGCTGACGACATCACCGTAGGATACACACTGGCCGCGACAATGACGGTGGTGCTCCTGGCTTCCCCCATCATCGGGGCCCTTTCCGACCAGTCGGGTCGCCGCAAGCCCTATCTGATGGGAGCCGCCGCCATATGCGTCGTCGCCACCATGTTTGTGGGAGAGGTCAGCCTCGTATCCTCCCTTGCCCTCTTCGCCCTGGCTTTCACCAGCATGGAACTGGCCACAATTCTCTATAACTCCCTGCTGGTCGATGTAAGCAACAGCGGCAACCGCGGCGCCATAGCCGGCTTGGGAGTGGGAGTCGGTTACCTGGGAGCCTTCATAGCGGTGGGATGCGCCCTGATCTTTTCCGAAGACAGGGGCTACCTGTTCGTGTTCAAGGCCCTGGCCATCATCTATTTCCTGTTTGCCCTTCCGATTTTCCTGTTCCTGAAGGAGCGGACCGACATCAGGCGCATGAGGCCGAAAGAAGTCGGAAATCCCATCGCTCTGGCGTTCGCCCAGATAGTCGGCGTCGCGACGAGCCTGAAAAGGTATCCAGGGTTGCGGCCGTACCTGACAGCCCGCTTCTTCTACATGCTGGGCATAAACACCGCCACAGCCTTTGCAGTGCGCTACGGCACCGAAACCATAGGACTGGACGAACGGAAAATTCAAATCATTATGATTGTCGGCATCTCGGTGGCGGTGCCGAGCGCCCTCATTTGGGGATGGATGGTTGACCGGTTCGGTTCGTTCCTGGTGTTGGCGCTGTCCATGGTGGTATGGCTGGGGCTGCTGTTCATAGCTGTCGGCATTCCATGGCTGGGTCTTCCGGGCGGGTTGTGGTGGCTTATCGGCTGCATGACCGGCGTCGGGCTCGCCGGCATATTCACGGCGGACAGACCTGTGATGACGGGATTCGCTCCCCGGGAGCAGATGGCGGAGTTCTTCGCTCTTCACGCGATGGCTGGCAAGACGGGCAGGGTCGTCGGCCCCTTCATGTGGGCGTTCATCGCCGCGACTCTGAGTTTTGGCCAGCCCGCCGCCATCTTGAGCCTAATCGGATGTCTCGTAATCGCATGTGCTATACTCCTGAGGGTTAGAGACCCCTTGAAATCAGGTCCGGAATCCGCCGCTGAGGACGGAGTTCTAACGGTGGAGCCGTCCAAGAGTCAAGACTCGTTTTCATAATGGTAAGTCATCACGATCACGCCCAAGGCCACACAGACGGCGATGGAGCCTCGGCCGCGTCGGGCCTGCCCCATTCAGGCAGGTTCGGGTTCGTAGGTCGTGAGGATGACTTCCGTCGGCTCGACGCAGAGTTTCAGAAAAGCCCCGTAGTGGTTCTCACAGGCCCTCCCGGTGTGGGCAAGACGGCCTTGGCCGTGGAATACGGCCGCCGTGCTGTGGAAGATGGAGCCGCATCGGAGGGAGTCGCCTACGTCACCTTTGAGTATGGCGCCGGCCTGCCAAGAGTCCTCCACGAGATAGGCTCCCTTGCCACTGGAGTTGAATTCGCCAGGAAGAGCCTGGACGAGCAGCGGCAGTGGCTGCTGGACTATGCCAACCGGGGCGCCTGCCTCTTCATATTCGACAACCTGGAAGCCGCCTCGGAACGCCTTCCCGACCATGAGTGGAGCGAGTTGCTCCAGCTTCTCCAAGACCTGTCCTCCGGCGGCGGACGCACCTTGGTGACTGGCAGAGACCCCGCAAAGCTTTCCATGAAAGGCCTGGGGTTCGCGACGGTCGAGCTGGCCGGACTAGACTCCCAGGACAGGCAGAATATGGCCTCGGCCATCCTGGACGAGGCGAAGATAGACGCTCCGGGCGACGAAACGGCTTTCTCCGAGCTTCTGGAACTGCTTCGGGGCAACCCCATGGCCATGTCCCTTATTCTGACCCACCTGAAGGGACACAATGCCAGGGAACTGGTCCAGCTTCTGTGGAACTCCTGCACGGGGCCTCCCAAGGAGCCCAACGCGCTGGATAACGCCCTGGAACTTTCCTACTCGCTGCTGACCCAGCGGACCCAGAAGCATCTGCCGTTCATATCACTGTTCCGGCAACGAGTCCTCTTGGACGTGCTGACCTTCATCACTCAGGACGAGACCTACCCCAGTATCATGGGTGAACAGCTGGGCTGGGGCGCCTGCCGCGGGTTGCTCAGAGAGGCCCGCAACCACGGAATCCTGGACTCGGTGTCTCCCAGCGTCTACTTGATTCCTCCTGCGGTCTGGCCCTTCCTCAGGCGACGCCTGGGTCAGTTGCTGGACTCAAGTCAGATAAACACATTGGAAGAGGAGATGGTCCGGGTGTACGCCGGTCTCGGAGACTATTTCCTGGAAAATCTCTCCACTGAGGAGTCGGAGTCCACGGTGACCGGCGTGATGGCCGAAGAGCCCAACCTGCTGCGGATTACGGAGTTGGCCGAGGCGGGGCGCAAGTGGGAATACGTCCAGTACGCAATGCAGCCCATCGGCCAGGTATACAAGATGCAGCTTCGCGTCCTGGAACTGCGGAGGCTGAGGACCCGCATCCTGGAGTCTCTTGGGCCCGAATCTGAGTTGGACAAAGAAGACGGCGCCCGGGACTTATGGGTGTATCTCCAGGGCACCGAAATTAGCGACTCTCTGGAAAGGGGCGAGGTGGACAAGGCAGAGGCCACGGCCCGCCGCATGCTGGACTACCTCTCTTCCGCCACGGGCGAAGACGTCGAGCTTCAACTGGCTTCCGTCTACCACCAGATGGGCATCGTGGCCTATGCCCGCAAGGAGTACGAGCAGGCTGCGGAGTGGCAGCAGAAGTCATTGGCAATCAATGAGCGGACCAATAGCCAGACGGACAGCGCTGACAACTACTACCAGCTTGGTCTGATAAGCCAGGCCCAGGCGGAATTCGAACGGGCCCTAGAGTGGCACCAGAAGGCCCTTGCCGTTAGAGAGTCGGAGGGCGACGACGAGGAGATGGCCAAAGGGCTGCACCAGCTTGGCTTGGCCTACGAAGGGTCGTCACGATTGGATGTCGCCTTCGATCACTACCTGCGGGCGCAGATGATATACGAGCAGTTGGACAACAAGGGGGCTGCGGCCTCCGTTTACCATCGCCTGGGACTCATAGCCCAGGCACACTACAACTATCCCGACGCCATAGGCTGGTACGAACGGGCCGTCAACAACTATGAGGAGATTGGAGACGAGGTGGGCGGAGCGGCCGACAACTTCCAGCTGGGAGCTCTGGCCTTGAAGCTGGAAGAGCACCAGATGGCTGAGGAGTCTCTGAACAAGGCGTTGGAAGCGTACCGCAAGCTGAACGACCGCACCGGCGAGTCCCACACGTCCCATCATCTGGGCATAGCCGCCCACGTCCAACGGCGGGGCAAAGAGGCCCAGGAATGGTACGAATGGGCGCTTCAAGGCTTTCTAGAACTTGATGACCCCATATCGGCGGCTAGTTCATGGGGCCAGTTGGGACTACTGGCTGACCAGATAGGCGAACACGCAGCCGCCGTCTGGTATGTGGCCCACACCTATGAGATTGCAAGAGAGCATGGGCTGGCGCTTGAGGAGCGGGCCGCGTTGCACCTGGCCCGACTGAGGTCCCTCATGGGCGACGAGGCCTTCCTTGACTCCTGGAATGAGGTCTCCGACACCGACATCATCCCCGTCCTGGAATCAGTCTCTACATCCGGTTAAATCCCCTCTTTAACCGTGGGGCAAAATATGATATATGTGGAGTGAACATTTCACATATACAAGTCCATCGGAGGACGGACAGCCGGCATCCATTTGGCTGGCTAAAATGCTCGAACTGCTCCGAAGAAATTCGCCCAATCAGGACAAGGCGGCCGCGGTTTCGATAGGCGGCGCCTGCTCTTTCAATTTCAGATCACGTCAAGAGAGCTTGTCGTCATCGCAGGTCTCTTATCTTCACTCCAAGGCGACGAAACACGGCAACTTGCAGGGTCACCCCCAACGCAGAATCCGCCTGGTCGAAAGGCGCGGATACACCGATGCGGGTGCGGTCGTTCCAATGACTGAGGCGCATTTGCAGTATTTCCCATGGCTTCCTGGCAGCAGGGGCATGCTTTTTGTGGGAACGTCCACGCCTCTATCTGGTCTCTATATGAGATTGGGTGCTGTGAATAAATGACCAAGAGGTGGCCATGACTGACAACAACGGCATCCCGCCACTCTATTCCCTGGGACACTATGTTGCCAGCTTGGTCAACGCCGTTTCCAAGGATGCTACGAACGCGCTTGTTCCCTTCGGGGTGAGTCCTTTGGGCTATGCGATTCTTAGGCGGTGCTTCGAAGGCGAAGGCGACACCGTGTCAAGGATAGCGCAAGACATTCCAGTTGACGCCAGCCGAATAAGCCGTGTGGTGACCGAATTGACCAACATGGGTCTGATTCGCAAACGACGACTCCGAAGCGACCGGCGCTCGGTGAGGTTGACCCTCACTCAACGGGGACGTGAGGTCGTGCCCGAAATGATTCAGGCCGTGGGTGACCGATTCGGCATCCTCATGGAAGGCGTCACGGACGCCCAGTATAAAGCTTTCGTCGACGTCACCATGACAATCAAGGAAAACTATGACCGTACGGCTGAAGACTAGGTGGAGCGGTCGTAACTTCAAGACGAATGCATTGCCATTTCCAGGAGCCTTCCGGGATAAAATGGTGTTACACAGCTGTGGGAGGCGTCACCGGAAGGCGGTCAGCAACCACGCCAACTAGTCGGAAGTCCCAGAAGAGGACCGGGATCTGAAGTCTTTCGCGTTTTAAGCCAGTCGGAGAATCGAGCCTGACCATCCGCGTCTGTTTCTCTGGCGACACGACATTCAAGAGAGCGGCAAGAGGTGTGGTCCAGTAGGAACCAGTCCTAGTCCGCTGCGACTCCGGCCTCTTCTTTTTCCAAGGCGCATGGAGGGCAGAGGCCGTAGAAGTCCACCCGCTGAGAGGCTATCTCAAAATCAGAGTTGGCCGACAGGGTCTGTCGCAGAATGTTGATCTGCTCCACGCCCAGGTCCGTGTCCACCACTGTGTCGCAGGACACGCACACAAGGTTGGCGTGGGGGGACAGGTTAGCGTCGTAACGGGACAGCTTCTGGAACGGCAGTTCCTGCACCAGTCCCTTCTTCTGCAACACCGACAACGTGGAATACACCGTGGCCAGCGTGATGTACGGGAACCGCTCGCTGACGTTGTCGTAAATCTCCTGGACCGAGGGGTGGCTGGTCGAGTTGATGACCGCCTCCGCCACAGCGAGGCGCTGAGGCGTCAGCCTTATGCCCAGCCTTCTGAACTTGTTGGCCAGCTCCTTTTGATTCACTTGTTCGTTCTCCTGACGTCCCTTTTCGTAGGGGCGTTTGATGATCGGCCTAGAGTCTGCCCGGCTCGAAGAAGAAGGGGACCTGTTTCATGTATATTTGCACCCGGGAGCGGGAGGCTTCGACCACGAACACACGGTTGTCGTCGTCCACCTCCACGGCTATGGGAGACCAGAACATCTTCTCCCGTTCCATTCCCTGTGCCGTCTTCCGTATCTCCCACATCTCCGGGTTCGCATCCAGTTTTTCGGCGCCCCACTTCGACATGGTGGCGTCGCCCGTGCGAGCGGTGACGAATTCGCCTGACCTGTCGAACACCTGCAGACGGTCGTTGCCCCAGTCGGTTACGTAGATGAACCCGTCGCCGTCAACAGCCACGTCGGACGGTCTGCGCAACTCACCGTCTCCCTCACCGGGGGTACCTATGCTCATCTGGAAGGAGCCGTCGGCTCCCAGCTTCTGTATGCGGTCGTTGTTCCAGTCGGCCACGTATATGTTGTCGTCCTTGTCGGTGGCCAGTCCCCAGGGCAGGTTGAACTCGCCGTCTCCCGTCCCGTGGCTTCCCATTGCCGAGATGAACCTACCGTCCTTTGAGAACTTCTGGACCCGGTGGTTCTCCCCGTCCACCACCAGGAGCTCGTTCTGGGAATTGAAAGCCAGCCCCGCGGGATAGGATATTTCGCCTTCGGCGCTGCCTTGAGTTCCCCATTTGCTTACGAAATCTCCGTCGCTGCTGAACACGGTAATGCGGTTCAGCCAACCGTCGGACAGGTAGACATTCCCGTCTTCCCGGTCCACCGCAATGGATGTCGGCCACACAATTGCTCCGTCCTCGGCGACGCGGTCGGGCCGGTTTGGTGTGTATCCCTTGCCGAACTCGGTGATGTAGTCTTCGCTCAGTGTGAACATGGTGACGCGCTTGCCGTCGGGTCGGGGTTCGGTGGCGCGGCTGACAACGTAAGCCACCTCGCCCTCTCCCCGTGCGATGTCCACAGGAGAACGAAAACTGGGTCCTGAGAAGTCTGACCGGCCGATTGTGTGGCTGTAGTGGAGTTCCAGATGTTGCACCGGCCTGATTTTGTGTTCGACCGATATGCCTCTGTGAATTTCGATGGTCATCGCCGCCTCCGAATATGCCTCTTCCCTCTCTTGGGGAGGGTCGGGGTGGGGGCGTCCCTCTGCTTGCCCAACCCGGCCTTAGATAAAGTCCAACTGCTCGAAAGAGTCGCCCAGAACGGCTTTGGAGTCGACCCCCAGCCACTTCTCCAGAATCGTGGCGTAAGTTCCCCGGAAGTCGTTGTTGTAGACCAGGTCTCCGTCAATCAGGTCTCCTTCTTTCAGTGAAGGATATTCTCCGTAGAGGCCCCCCTTGACCTGCTCGCCTATGACAAGGGCCACGCCCGCAGCGCCGTGGTCGGTGCCGGAGCCGTTGTCTCGAACACGGCGTCCGAACTCCGAGAAGAGCAGCGTTATCACGTTGTCGCCGGCCTCGTGCTCCTTGAGGTCTTCGTAAAAGTCGCTCACGGTCCTGGATGTCTCGGTCCACAACCTGGAGTGGCTGGCCATCTCTCCGGCGTGAGTGTCGAAGCTGTTGTATGGCGCGGTGGTGTACAGGACCCTGGTCCCCAGTCCTGCAGTGTGGACCTGGGCCATGTTCCGCACGTACTGGGCCACCGAGTTCCTGGCGTATTCCACGCTGGAAGAGTACTGCAACGGAGCTGTTGCCAGGATGTCCGCTCCCTTGAGGGCGTCCATTCCCGTCTGGGTGATGTAGTCCATCACCATGGTGCTGCCCAGCATGGGAGTGTACAGGTTGGAGAACACATCCAGGGCTTCTTCCCGCTGGTCCTGTCCGGACATTCCGGTCAGCAGACCATAGGTCTCCAGGTCGCCGACTGAGGCGACGGGAACGCCCGGAGCCGCCATGGCCCGGGGAAGCCCTCGCCCGAAGTTGACCCCGGTCAGCACGTTCTCTTTGTCGGGGTCCAACTCGCGTATGGTCCTGCCGAGCCAGCCCTCGTTGACCACCTTCTGCGGTTCGCACGTGTGCCAGATGTCCATGGAGCGGAAGTGGGTCCTCACCCAGTGGGGGTATCCTATGCCCTGTATGATGGCCACCTTGCCCATGTCCCAAAGTTCCTTGATGGGACCCATGTTGGGGTTGAAGCCCAGGTAGTCGTTTATCGGGATGACCTGCTCCTCTGGAACCCGCACGTTCTGCCGGTTGTCGAAGTACAGGGGGTCTCCGTAGGGCACGACGGTGTTCATCCCGTCGTTGCCGCCGGAAAGCTGGAGTACTGCCAGCACCGTGTCTTTCTTGTCGCTGGACATGTCAGGCCTCCTTGCCTATTCGAAGATGTACTCTTGGGTCGCCACCAGCAACTGAAGCGTCTGTCCGACGCGTTGAGAGAACTCTTCCGTTCCAGGCTCGAGCTCGCCCCAACGTTGGGCGGTGGCTACGAGCTTGCTCTTGTGCTCATCCGACAGTTCATAGTGGCCCAGGAGCTCCAGGCACCGGTCGACCAGCCGTTCGGCGGATATGGTTGAGCCTTCCGAAGCCACCTTGTCGATGATGTACCGGACGCCCGGCAGGCTGGTGTTGCCCACCTGGTCTGCGTTGAAGTTGACCCTCTCCACCAGTGTGCCGCTGTCAATCCACTCGTGGCCGGTGTGCCAGCCTTCGACCGTGGGGGGATTGAGGAGGGACTGTCCCATGTACTTGATTTCGTTGCAGACCTGGTAGAAGTCGGGCCTGGGAGTCTTGTGGTCTCCCACCAGTCTTATCATTCCAGCTACTGTCTCCGCCGGGCTCTTCACCTTCCTGAACCTGGCGTCCTTGAACCACTGGGAGTTGAACATCACCCTGAGCATGGACTTGATGTTGTAGTTGGACCGGTAGTACTCGTCCTCTAGCTCCTTGATGGCGGCCATGTCCAGGGGGTCTGTGTGCTTCCACGACGGCACCTGAGGCTCGTCCGCCACGAAGAAGTTGTACAGGTGCCTCGAGACAAAACGGGCCGTGGCCGGCTGGCCGCAGATGATGTCGATAATGTCTTCGCCGTTGAAACGCCCAGTCTGTCCCAGGAAGGTCTTCTCCTCGTCGTCGTGGTCTTGAGCATTGTAGACGAAGTGGGACTCGTACCTCCCGAAGGGGTATCTGGGTATTGCGTTCGTGATGGTCCACCCGGTGAAGGCCCGGGCGCACTCCTTCACGTCCTCCTCGGTGTAGTTGTCCTCATTGTCTTTGCCCACGCCCAGGGAGAAGAGTTCCAGAAGCTCCCTACCCCAGTTCTCGTTAATGGACCCCTTGTGGCTCAGGCAGTTGTCCAGATAGAAGGTCATGGCCGGGTCGGTGGCCAGCAACATAAGCAGGTCATGGAAGTTGCCCATGCCGTACAGCCGGAACTTGTCCAGTTGGATCTGAATCTGCCTGCCATGCTCGCACTTGGAGTTTCCGACACAGAAGATGCCATGCCAGAACAGGGCGATCTTCTCCTCCAGAGGCCTCTCGGTGTTAATCATGCGGAAGGTCCAATAGGACTGGTTCGAGTCCTCAGCCACCAGCTCCTTCCACTCGCCGAAATACCGGGTCAGGAGGGCTATGTCCAGGGCGGGCTGTTCGTCAGGGTGCAGGAGTTCCTCCACCGTTGCCTCGTATCCCTTTGCCGCCCGTTCTTCCAATTCGTGGTAAGGGGCGCCGAACCCGGCCCGTCGCATCAAGTGGGCCATCAGCGCAATGTCTTTGGTTTCTGTCATTCGGCTCCTCCTAAGAAGGATTTCCTTCGATTGGCGGTTGGCATCGATTCCAGGATAAAGACAAACTGGCCTCCTCCGGAGGCCAGCGTAGTTCCGGCTCTATCTTGATTCAGGCGTGTACTGCTGGGTGTTCAGAAGCAATTCGCAGGTTATAACGATTCTGCTCCCGATGATACACCCGCCGATTTTTCCTGTCAACGAAAAGGGCTGATTACAACCGTTCGGCTCCCCAAGATATACGAAAAGAAGAACGTCCACATGGTGCAGTCGGAAATATATGGCAGTGATACAATAACGGCGCCTCGAAGGCTGAGTGGGGTAGAGGAGAAGATGTGCGTAGGCGGGGGTTCAGCCTGGTCTTGCCAACCTCGGATCTAGATCGACGAGCGTCTTCAACCTATCGTCCCGCCGGACATCCCCAGGTTTATTTTTGGCCGGTATTGGACTTAGCGTCTCTCCCACAACGGTGCCCGCGTCCAGGACTCTATAGGTGAAGGACAAGGCTGATGGAAATTAACGACGTATTCCCCAACGGCTTGGACATTCGTGACGCCTATGATTTGCTGCGCCCGGTGGTCGTGTACATCGTTGGCATGACCGTGTACGCGGTCTTTGTCTTCAAGTTCTACCGGTTCGTGGCCTCCCGCGACATGTTCCAGTTGAATCTCGCCCAACATGAAAAGTCACGGCATCGGTGGGTGAAAGCCTTTCTGGACTTTACCTTATACATCGTGGAATACATCATTCTGTTTCCGGTCTTTGCCTTCTTCTGGTTCGCCGTCCTCACGGCTATACTGACGTTCCTCTCAAAAGGGAATTCCTTCTCAGACATACTGCTGATGGCGTTGGCCACGGTAAGCGCTATCCGGGTGTCGGCGTACTACAACGAGGACCTGTCCAAGGACTTGGCCAAAATCCTGCCCTTCGCAGTCCTGGCAATCTTTCTCATTGACGCGTCGTTCTTCACTATATCTGAGTCTCTGGACGTTCTGAAGGAGGCCGAGGGTTACACCGAGAAAATTCTCTACTACCTGGTGTTCCTCATAGCCTTGGAGTTTGCGTTGCGCATCCTTTACGGTGCTGCCATGGTCCTGGCCAGTGTGAAAAACCGAATCTTGAAAAAGGTCAGTCCCGTTGCGGAGCCTGACCCATAGCCGGTGGTGGGAGAACAGCGGGCCGGCGACGACTGACGAATAGTGATGAGGGAGTGTAGAACTAGAATCTCTAACGAACTTCTAGTGACGGTGGGAGCTGGCTCAGGACCTCAGCCACACGGTCGTCGAAGACCTCCTTGAACTTGGGCAGGAGGTCGAACATCCAGGCCCTGGTCTCCTCCAGCTTCTCCGTCGGGTCGTCTATCGAGCCGTCTCTTCTTACGCTAATGGTGAAGAAAGTGTAGGGTTCGAATCTGTCCCATTCCAATTCTGCGGCGATGGATTTTTCGATTTCAGTCTTGGCCTTGTGCAGCTCGTCAAATATCCGATTGTTTCGCTCGACGCTGTCCCACGTTCGAACAAACAGGGATACCCATGCGCTGTTGTGCCAGAAGCTGACCGCGTAGCCTATGTCTTTGTCGAACTGAGAAGGAAAGAACCGACCGGTGTGGTCAAAGTGTTGGGTTGACCGATTGGCAAAGTCCCTTCGTGACAACTCAGCGGTCAGCGGCTGGAAGAAGTCGTAGTACTTCCGTTTGTCCGCTGGCATTTCGCCCGATTGCAGTGTAATCTGCCTGTTCCAGCCGCCGGGGTACACCACCTTGCGGAGCCTCGGCTCCGGGGGCGAATCGCCCGACTTCTTGACAACCTCGACCTTCAAGCCGTAGAACCTGATTCCGTCCTTCGTCCACTGGTTGAGCCGGTGGAGCGCCTCGGCATGTTCATACGTGAACTCGGGCGCAACCCATATTGCGATGCGGGCATCACACCCCGCTGCGTAGGTGAGCGTCTGGCCCAAATGGCTATGGTCGGTCCATTCCAGTTGGTTCTCGATGGCCACCTTCACGTCCTCGTCGACCTCTCTCGCCAGAATATCGAGGGAGAACGGGCCAATCGGGTATTCCATCTGGACCAGTTCAAGCTTCATGCCAAGTTCTGCGCTCAGAAGGTGGAGATTTTCGGCCAGCCAGGGCGTGAAGTCCAAGGCCTCGTGCAGCCACCGGGTACGGACGTCAACCTGCTCGATGTCTTGTTCTTGCTCAGCCATAACACCCTACCCTGTTATACCCCGGTGTCGCCGGGACGGATTTCGAAGTCGCGTCGGTCTTTGTAGAGAAGGGCGCGGTTCAGCACGTCGTCCTCGGCGCTCAGGTCTATGTCGGGGCACT
>DAOUJI010000134.1:0-5781 GCA_034422875.1 Dehalococcoidia bacterium
GGGACAGGCCAACCACGAGGGTTGCCCCTACGAACATAAGCCACTGTAAGGCGAGACTCAAGCCAGACGAATCTCGTAGAATCACGGTTACACAATGGTTTCCTCCGAGGGAGGGTTGGGGTAGGGGATGCCCCAGGCTTATGCGTCCAGAGCGGCCTTAAGGGCCCTGGAGGCGTGGGCCAGGGCTTCAACTCCCCTGTCCACTGCGCCATACATCTCGAAGAAGCCGTGCACCATCCCGTCGTAACGGGACAGTTCGGTGGAAACGCCATACGCTTTTAGCTTTTCTGCGTAGGCTTCTCCCTCGTCGCGCAAGGGGTCGTACTCAGCCGTAATCACCAATGCGGGCGGCAACCCGGACAGGTCATCGGCTCTTAGAGGCGATGCGTACGGATTCCTACCGTCCTCACGCTCAGATATGTAGTGGTCCCAAAACCAGATCATGGTGTCCCTGGTCAGCAGGTAGCCCTCAGCATTGTCCAGGTAGGACTGGGTGTCGAAGTCCATGTCGGTGACGGGATAGACCAGCAGCTGGTACGCCAGGTCGGGCCCTCCCTGGTCACGCGCCATGAGTGTCAGGGCGGCGGTGAGGTTGCCTCCGGCGCTGTCCCCTCCCACAGCTATGCGGGCGGCGTCAATGTTCAAGGCGGCGGCGTTCACGGCCACCCACTTGGTTACGGCGAAACAGTCTTCCAACGGTCCGGGGAACTTGGTCTCCGGGGCCAGACGGTAGTCCACGGAAACCACGACACACCCGGAACCGTCGCACAGGTGGCGGGCGACGCCGTCGGCGCGTGGAACGTTCCCCACAACCCATCCTCCTCCATGAAACCACACCAGCGCAGGGAACGGGCCCGTGCCTTCGGGGGTGTACACCCGCACGGGAACGCTATGGTCGGGCACGGCTATGAAGAGGTCCTCAACCTGCCTCACTTCCGGCCCCGTGCCCAGGGGCAGCGCATTGACATGGTCACGCGCTTGGGCGGCAGTCAGCTCATGCAGCGGAGGGAATCCCGCAGCTTCCATCTGGGTCAGCAGATCCTGGGCCTGCGGGTCTAACGGCATGACGGTCCTGCCTCCATTGGCCTATAGATTTGTCGTGGGGGCTTGGGCGACCGGCCAGTCGCCCCTACTGAGTCTAGTTGCATTACGCATTGGCATATCCCGTCAGGACGTCCCCCACGTCTTGCCAAAGTCGTCCTTGTGGACGACCTGGCCAGTGAAAGTCTTGGCTGTCTGATGGGCCAGCCATATTGAAGGCGGCCCCAGGACTTCCGGCGGATACCAGCCTGTCCAGTCGAAGTCCGGCGGAGAGGTGAAGACGGCTCCTTCCGTCTTTATGGGGCCTGGACTCAGAGCGTTGACAGCGATGTCGTTCTCCTCCAGTTCCTTGGACAGTCCGATGGTGAATACGTCCAAGGCAGCCTTGGAGACGGAGTAGCTCACGCCTCTCGGCCTGATGTTCTGGGCGGCGCTTGAGGTCACGTTGATGATGCTGCCTCTCCCCTGCTCCACCATAATGGGGGCCAGGTGTTTGCAGCCCAGGAAAGGGCCGTGCATGTTGACTCTCATGGTAAGGTCCCAATGGCGGAACTCCAGGTCCAGCAAGGGCACGTTGACGCGGATGCCGGCGTTATTGACCAGCACGTCCAGACGGCCGAATTGGTCCCTGACCGCCTGGGCCAGCGCTTGGACTTCCTCGTCCTTGGTCACGTCGCACTTGACCGCAACAGCGCTGCCGCCGGCTTCCTTTATCTGGTCGACGGTGCCGTGGATGGTGCCAGGCAGCCTTCCGCCCTCCTGCTCCGTCCTGGCCACGACAATGACGTCGGCCCCCTCTTCGGCGTAAGCCTTGGCTATGGCGGCTCCGATG
Source organism: Dehalococcoidia bacterium (assembly GCA_034422875.1). GTDB lineage: Bacteria > Chloroflexota > Dehalococcoidia > Lucifugimonadales > JAGWBF01 > DAOUJI01. The sequence continues at coordinate 1,874 of DAOUJI010000134.1, forward strand.
CCTCGGCTGGCTCCCGTTACAGCGGCCACCATTCCGTCCATGCTGCCCATCTAGTCGCCTCCTCTGATGTGGTGCGGTGCTGTGGGGGACCTGGGCGGCCATCCGTCGCCCCTGAGACCACTCCGTCGGCCGGCCCCGCCAGCTTGGATGGGCGGTAGTATAGCATAGCGGGGAAAGCCGGCGTCCCTTCCCCCTCTGGGGGAAGGTTAGGATGGGGGCGTCCCCCGGCTTGAACAGCCGTCCCTCGGCCTGTCCATTTCCGGCCCCCACTGGGCGGAACGCCATTCCCACGTTCACCCTGAAGCTCCATCCCGCCGTTTGCCCTTGGCCCAGCCCCATACCCCAGTTCGTCCTGAGCCCGGCCCCATCCCACCGTTCGCCCTGAGCCTAGCCCCATCCCACCGTTCGTCCTGAGCGCAGCGCAGCGGAGTCGAAGGACACTCCATTGCATTCAATGCCGCCAGGTCTTCGACTTCGTTCCGTTCCGCCTGTCGGCTCCACTTCTCTCCGTTCAGGGCGAACGGAGAGCGGAAGCGCCTCCAGCCAGCGCCTTGTGGACAATGGGGATGCCTTTGGCTATATTGTTAGCCTGGTCTTATCTCTCAGAATGTACATCCATCGGGGGCGGCAATGGCGGAAATGCCCTTCGACGACTTGAAGGTATTGGACTTCACCTGGTGGGGAGTCGGACCCATTACAATGAAATACCTGGCCGACCACGGGGCCACCGTGGTCCACGTGGAGTCCACCACAAGGACCGACGGTCTCCGGAGCTCCGTCCCCATGAAAGAAGGGTTCCCCGGACTCAACGCCAGCGCCTTTGCCGGCAACTTCAACAGCAGCAAGTTCGGGCTCGGCCTCAACATGGGCATGCCCGAGTCCAGGGACCTGATACGCCGCATCATCGCCGAGTGGCAACCGGACATCATTGGAGAGAGCTTCACGCCCAAGACCATGCGCAACTGGGAGCTGGACTATCCCAACGTGAAGGAGATTAAGCCCGACATCATCTTCTTCAGCACCTGTCAGCAGGGACAGACCGGTCCAAACTCCCTCCTGCCTGGATTCGGCAACCTTGCAGCGTCGGTAGGGGGCATCTATCACGTGACCGGATGGCCTGACCGTCCGCCCGTCAGCCCCTATGGAGCTTACTCCGACTTCATCAACCCACCCAACGCCCTGGCGGCCATAGTTGGCGCCCTGGAATACCGGCGCAGAACGGGCAAGGGGCAACACCTGGACCTGTCCCAGTTTGAATGCACGACTCATTTCTTCGCTCCTGCCCTTATGGACTACCAGATAAACAACCGGATAGCCAACAGAAGGGGCAACAAGGACGATTCCCACGTGCCCCACAACGTATATCCCTGCAAGGAGCGCGCTCCCGACCCGGACATGGAACGCACCGGCGGCCACTGGTGCGCCATCGCAGTCACCTGCGACGAGGAATGGTCCGCCCTGTGCGGGGTTATGGGCAACCCGGACTGGAGCAGGGAAGAGAGGTTCGCCACCTTCTCGGCCCGCCGGGAGAATGAAGAGGAATTGGACAGGCTCATAGGAGAATGGACAGCGGAGTGGGACGCTTGGGAACTCATGGAGACCCTCCAAGGGTGCGGAGTGCCCGCCGGAGTGGTTCAGAGCCAGTCCGACATGCGCAACGACCCACAGCTGGAACACAGGGGCTTCTGGCAGTGGAGAGAACACCCCGAAGTGGGCCAGATGCCCTATGACGGCCTCCAGTTCCTGCTTTCAAAAACTCCGGGAGGAATCCTGCGTCATCAGGCCATGATAGGCGAGCACAACGAGATGATTCTCAAGGAATGGGTTGGCCTGTCCGACGAGGAGTTCCTTGACCTGCTGTTGAGCGACGCTCTGGAGACATCCTAAGGCAGAGCGGCCCAGTTCCCGAAGTCGGGCCCAATCCGGTCGATTCCCACCAATTCACCGCTGACCACTATCCTGTGGTCATAGACAAGACTGGGGACGCAGGCAACGAGGTGAAGGTTGGCGTTGGCTGGCGTCAGCTGGGCCAGTCCAGGCTTCTGCTCCCGGAGCCGACGGTAATTGAGAGACATGTCGTCCTGGTGCACCACAACAGCCTCGGTCAGCTTGTACAGGTAAGACTTCGGCCCCGACTCGACCACAGCAAACACTTCCTCGCCTTCCCGCAACAGGCCGGGTATCTTGGGCAGGTTGATGAAGACGTTGCCCTCGCCGGCTATGGGGCTTTCCAGGTGCCCGAAAAGCCATTGGCTGCCCAGCTCGCCCGGGCTGGAAGTCGAGGGTATATGGCCCACCACGTTGTCCGGAGTCTCGTAGGCCTTGCGGTCACCCAGGTCCAGGATTTCCAGAGCCGTCACCGACGAGTCTATCCCGATGGATTGGACGATCAGTCGGTCCGGCGGAGGCAGGGTTCCACGCATAGCTCCTTCGGAGGCGTGAACAGGCTGAAACCGCCGCAGCAGGGCCGCCTCCGCCTGGGAAAGCGGCTCATACTCGAGGGGATTGTCCCAATCGTTGGGTCTGGTCCCATAGAATGCCAACGATTTCTCAACGTCGATGGCGTCAACAGAGATGGACGTCTTGACAGGTTGTACGTCCGTAGAGGGTTCTGAGTCTTCCGGTAGGGCCCCTTGGTCGGCGGCGTCTGCGCCGGTGGGCGGGGTGAGGTCCGTATATGCCGTGGAAACCCCGTTCCCTTCCAAAGGGCCTTCCCGGTTGTTTGTCTGGCTAGCGGTGTCGGGCGGGCCTTGGTTGGAGGCCGGGGGCAATGAAACCTCCAGCTCGTCCAGGTCGGCCGTCGCCTTGTAGTCATAGACGTAGTAGGCGACGGCGCCCAAGACCAGGATTGCTCCAAAGACAATTAAGAATATTGCTGTTGGTTTAATGAGCCGGCGCCGGGGGCTTGGCTGAACCAGAAGGGCCATAGTTTGAACTCATTCCAGCCCTGGTTTAACCGGATGTTTAGAGGGCGCCACAAGCGCTTGGCTCTGTGGTCAACACCGCTTTCCGCGGGGTGTGTAGCCCCGTGGGTCATCAGGCATAGTAATAGTATATAACAGACGCGGCCACCATGATGACCCCTATGCCGAAGGAATATAACGCTGCCAGGCGTATCATCCGGTGCTGCTGTCTAGACTGCACCAGTATGTAGTCATAGCCTGCTTCCATTTCTTGTGAGTCTCCTATCTTCCCCCGACATATTCGGCGTCAATCGGGGTACTTTGCCGTATTTTGCTACACCCTGCCGTGGATGTAGAAATGGTTCGTCCATTGGACGATATACTCTGCCCAGGCGCCTAACGCACGCGCTGGGAATGCATCGCAGCCCCGCTGGCGATGGGTTCGTTCAGGTAGATGTCGCCGTTGCGTATCTTGATGTTGAACCCACAGACCGGGTTGATGCAGACCCACGCCTTGTAGTGGACGGCCGCACCCTGGCTGCCGTAATCCGACAGTGGCACGAGATAGCCCACGTCACACTTCAGGCACTTGGGGATCCCTTGGTCTTCCACAAAAACCTCCTCCCTACCGTCAGCTCCGGGTCACATCAGGCCCGGGCCAACAAAAAAAGATGGCCGGAGTATAGCGCTGGATTCTGAACCGCCCAAGGCGATAACGCAGCAGGGTTTCACCAGTTTGAGGCGCCGGCCTTCTAAGTAACCACTCTATGTGGATGGATAGAGGCGCTCGTCCGGTCGCCCCTACGACGGGCCCGATTAGACCCGTCGTTGAAGCTTACCGACGCCCTCACAAGGCCACAACGGGGGATGAAAACGGGGACGCCGGTCCAATCGTCACTCCAGCGAAGGCTGGAGGGTGAATTCACATTTCAAGTGCAACACCTGGTCTGAAAAGATTTCGGCCGGGGTGCGGTAACCCAGGCATTTGCGTGGGGTGTTGTTGTA
>DAOUJI010000135.1:0-60647 GCA_034422875.1 Dehalococcoidia bacterium
TAAAGAAACCCGCCCTTGCGGCGTCTTCAACCTGTTGCGGATTCTCCTGTCCGTTAGAGGACGGGTTTGATGAGGATGGTTTCGGAACGCTCGGGGCCGGTGGAGATCAGGTGGACCTCGCAGCCCACTAACTCTTCAAGCCGCTTGATGTAGGCCAGCGCGTCGGGCGGGAGCCCCTCCAACTCGGTGACGCTGGCAGTGGGATCGTCCCAGCCGGGAAGCTCTTCATACACTGGCGTGCAACGGTCGAGCGTCTGCGCCGATGATGGGAAGTGGTCTATGACCTTGCCGTCCAACTCATACCCCACGCATATCTTCAGAGATTCATAGCCGTCCAGCACGTCCAGCCGCGTCAACACTAGCGAGGTAAAGCCGTTGACCCTGGCGCTGTAGCGGGCAGCGACGGCGTCGAACCATCCAATGCGCCGGGCTCGCCCGGTAGTCGTTCCGTATTCCCAGGCCTTTTCCCTGAGCACAGAGGCCGTGTCTTCGTCCATTTCGGCGACCAGCGGACCGCTCCCCACCCTGGTCGAATAGGCCTTGAACACTCCGACGATGCCCTCAATTTCCTTGGGGCTGAGGCCAAGCCCGGTGCAGGCGCCTCCTATGGACGGGGACGACGATGTAACGTAGGGGTATGTGCCGTGGTCCAGGTCCAGCAGGGTCCCCTGGGCGCCTTCGAGGAGGACTTTTTCACCTCTGGCCAGGCTCTCGTGTACTACGTGCTCGGCTGGAGTCAAGTAAGGACCAAGAGTTTCCTTCCACTCCACGCATTTTCCGTACACGTCGTCAAAGGAGACGGACTCCGCCTCGTACACTTTGGTAATCAGCGAGTTCTTCCAGTCAAGGATGCCTTTCAGGCGGGTCTTGAGGGAGTCAAGGTCCAGCAGGTCCACGGCTCGTATGCCGGACCGGGCCGTCTTGTCCATGTAGGCCGGGCCTACTCCCCGTCCGGTGGTTCCCAGGGCGCCAGCGCCGCGCGACTCCTCTTCCAGCCGGTCCAGCAGAATGTGGTAGGGCATGATGAGGTGGGCCCGCTCGTCCACGTAGAGCCTGCTGGTGTCTATGCCCATTTCCTGCAGCGCCTGGGACTCTGAAATGAGCACGTCGGGGTCGACGACGACACCGTTGCCGATTACACAGCGAGTGTGGGGCCAGAATATGCCGGAGGGCACCAGGTGTAGGCTGAAATGCCCCTGCTCGTTGATGACGGTGTGCCCGGCGTTGTTGCCGCCGGCATAGCGGACTACGCAACTGGCCTTTTCGGCCATATAGTCCACTATCTTCCCCTTGCCTTCATCCCCCCACTGGCCGCCTATGGCGGCATAAGCCGGCATGTTTCCTCCGAGGAGTTGCAGTCTTGGACGCAGTCAGCCCGCCGGATGTGGAGGAAGCGAGTCGTCTCCCAGGTCTCAGACGGCAGGGCAAAAGCGGCCCGTTGATTTAGCTGCTACAAAAAACCCAGCAGAGTATACCAAAAACCCCGCCACGACGGAAGGACGGCTGTCACTTCCGGGACTCTCAATCGTTCAGCCCCCGTGGCCCCAACCTTCTCCCCTCAAGGGCGTCATGCCAACATCCCTTGTCCAGTTTCTTTGTCGTCCTGTGCCCCTATGCTATAATCTCAGGTGGGAATCCCGGTTCCGTTTTAAGACTAATCCGGCGGCCCGGAGCGCCACGCATATGGGTCGACGACTGTTGTGAGAGGGGAACGATGGGTCCATTCCAAGAGTTGTCTGTACTCACCGGCAATGCTCACGGTCAACTGGCTGAAGACGTTTGCGGTTACCTCAACATACCGGTCGGCCAGTCGGAGGTGTTCAAGTTTGGAAACGACAACACCTTCGTGAGGATCCTGGAGAACATCCGACAGAAGGATGTCTTCATCATTCAACCCACTTCGGCCCCGGTGAACGACCATCTCATGGAACTTCTTATAATGATAGACGCCGCCAAGAGGGCGTCTGCCGGGCGGGTTACCGCTGTGATCCCCTATTATGGGTACGGGCGCACAGACAAGAAAGACCAGCCCAGGGTGCCCATCACTGCGAGGCTTGTAGCCGACCTGCTGACTACAGCAGGGGCCAACCGTCTGCTCACTATTGACCTCCACGCAGGCCAGATACAGGGGTTCTTCAATATCCCCGTGGACGAACTTACCGCGTTGACTATATTGAGCCGTTATTTCCAGGACAAGCAATTGGACGACCCAGTTGTGGTGGCGACGGACATAGGCATAAGCAAACGGGCAAGAGACATGGCCGAACGTATGCAGTCGCCGTTGGCCATCATCGAGAAGCGCAGAATAGGCAACAACGACGAGAGCGAGAGCCTGAACATCATAGGAGACGTGGAAGGCAGGACAGCCGTGGTCTTTGACGACGAGGTGGCCTCCGGCGGCTCCATGCTCGCTGCTGCGGAGGCCCTCAACCAGCACGGAGTAAAGGACATCTACGCTTGTGTAACCCACCCGGTGCTGACAGGCAACGCCGCATCCAACATTATCAACAGTCCCCTCACCGAAATGGTGGTCACAGACTCTATCCCCGTGGCGCAAGAAAAGCGCAACGGCAAGATAACCGTGCTGTCAGTGGCTCCTCTGCTGGGAGAGGCTATTCGCCGCATCCATGAGGGAGAATCAGTGGGGGCCATGTTCGGATAGACCCTAGTCCCGAACGCGCCCCAAGGTGCATTTATGAGTATCCTCACCAAGATTTTCAGCGACTCGACTGAGAAAGCAGCCAAGAAACACCAACCCCTGGTGGACAAGATAGGCGCTTTCGAGAGCCAACTGGAAAGGCTTACCGACGATCAGCTAAAGGCCAAGACCTCTCAGTTCAAGGCGGACCTGGCTAAGGGCTCGGATTTGGACGACCTTCTGCCCGAGGCCTTTGCCGTCGTGCGGGAAGCGGCCAAACGCACCCTCGGACTACGGCACTACGACGTCCAACTCATGGGCGGAATAGTGCTTCACCAGGGCAAAATCGCCGAAATGAAGACGGGAGAGGGCAAGACTCTGGCCGCCACCCTGCCGGTGTACCTGAACGCCCTTGCCGGGGGCGGCGTGCACGTGGTCACGGTCAACGATTACCTGGCAAAAAGGGACACTGTATGGATGGGAGCCGTCTATCACGCGCTCGGGCTTAGCATAGCCTGTCTCCAACACGACGCCGCCTATCTATATGACCCCGACGTCGAAAACAAGGACCCTTCTCTCCGGAGTCTGACACAGGTGACACGTGCCGAGGCCTACCGGGCCGACATCACCCACGGCACCAACAACGAGTTCGGGTTCGACTACCTCCGGGACAACATGGTGGTCGACCCTTCGCTCCAGGTCCAACGAGAACGGAACTACGCCATCGTTGACGAGGTGGACAACATCCTCATCGACGAGGCCCGCACCCCGTTAATCATATCCGGCCCTGCTGAAGAGCCGATACAGCTCTACTACACAGTGGCGCGCCTGGCTCCAACCCTGGACGAGTCGGACTACACCATAGACGACAAGACCAACAGCGTCTCTCTCTATCCCAGCGGAATTGCCAAGCTGGAGAAGGCCCTGAACGTACAGAACCTGTACGACGCCTCGAACTACCACATGGTCCACTACGTGGAAAACGCACTCACCGCCCACATTATCAAGAAGCGGGACAAGGACTACGTGGTCAGGGACGGCCAGGTAGTCATCGTGGACGAGTTCACCGGAAGGCTCCAGCCGGGGCGCCGGTGGTCCGACGGGCTCCATCAGGCGGTGGAGGCCAAGGAGGGGCTGAAGGTACAGCGGGAAAGCATCACATACGCAACCATCACTCTCCAGAACTACTTCCGCATGTATGACAAGCTTGCGGGCATGACGGGTACAGCGGCCACCGAGTCCGAGGAGTTCTTCAAGATATACGGGCTGGACGTGGTGGCGATACCGACCCATCAACCCATGGTCAGGGAAGACTACCCCGACCTGATATACAAGACAGTCGAGGGCAAGTGGAACGCGGTGATCAAAGACCTCCAGGAGGTGAACGCGTCAGGCCGACCGATTCTGGTGGGAACCACGTCCATTGAAAGCTCCGAACACATCAGCGAGATGTTGAAGCGCAAGGGCATTCCACACGAAGTGCTGAACGCCAAGCAGCACGAACGGGAAGCGCTTATCGTGGCCCAAGCCGGGAGGCCGGGAGCCATTACCGTAGCCACTAACATGGCAGGGCGCGGCACCGACATAGTCCTGGGTGGAAACCCTGAGAGCTTGGACATCCGGCCGGATGAGTGGGAGCACGACCATAACAAGGTGGTCGAGTTGGGCGGCCTCTACGTCGTGGGCACCGAGCACCACGACGCACGCCGGATAGACAACCAGCTCAGGGGTCGGTCCGGGCGGCAAGGCGACCCCGGCTCCTCGAGGTTCTACGCCTCCTTGGAAGACGACCTCCTCCGCCGTTTCGGAGGAGACCGCATCAAGGGAGTTATGGGAATGATTGGCCTCGACGAGGAAACCCCCATCGAGAACCGCATAGTCACCAAATCGCTGGAAAGCGCACAGGTCAAAGTGGAAGGGCATCACTTTGAGGTTCGAAAACACCTTCTTGAATACGACGACGTGCTGAACAACCAGCGCAAGATTATCTACGACCAGAGGACTAAAGCTCTAAGAAACGGGGACCTGAAGGGTTCCATTACCGAGATGGTGGAACAGGAAATAGGCGCTCTCGTTTCAACCCACCTGCCGGGGAGGGAACAGGACGGTTGGGACCCGGACGGGCTGTTGGCCGAGCTCAACACCATATTCCCAGCCCCCAGGGAATTGGACACCGAAGAGAAAGTCCTCTCCATGTCGAAGAATGAGATCATGGACCGGTTAGTAGAGGCGGCTCATGAGGTTTATTCACGACGGGAGACTCTCCTGGGTGAAAACGACATGCGTACGCTGGAGAGGCTTCTGATGCTCCGCACCTCCGACGGCCATTGGGTGCAACACCTGACCACAATGGACAACCTCCGCCAGGGCATCGGCCTCCACGCCTATGGGCAGCGGGACCCGCTGGTCATGTACAAGTCCGAAGGCAGCAGGATGTTCCAGCAGCTCCAGGACCGGATGCAACAGGACATCGTTCACACCATCTTCAACTCGTCGCTAGGGCCGCCTCAAGGAGGAAGCCGCAGCGTTCCCAAGGACCGGCCGGACAAACCAAGCGCGATGCAGGCCGCCTCAGGGCGACAGAAAGAGAACGGACTGGTTGGCAACCGGAAGGTGGGACGCAACGATCCATGCCCCTGCGGAAGCGGCAAGAAGTACAAACGCTGCCACGCTATGGCTGCTTAGCCGGAAAGAGCGGCCCCATGGCAATAGACAACCAGGAAATCGCTCAGGTCTTCGACAACATGGCCGCATTCCTGGAAATGAAGGGCGACAGCTTCTTCAAAATCCGGGCGTACCAACGGGCGGCCCGGACCATCGAGAACCTGGACTTCTCACTGGAAGACGCCATCCGTGACGAGATGGACCTGGCCGAGATACCAGGGTTTGGAGAGGCCATCAGTTCCAAGACCGTCGAGCTTGTCACTACCGGTAGGATGGACGCTTACGAGAAACTTAAGGCGGAGATGCCCGAAGGTGTGCTCGACCTGACCGAAATTCCCGGCGTAGGTCCCAAGACAGCCTTCACCATTGCCAACGAGTTGGGCGTGTCCACTCTCGATGAACTGGAGCACGCGATACACGACGGACGAATCCACCAGGTGCCCAAGATGGGTGAGAAGGCAGCTCAGAACCTTCTCAAGCACATCGAACGCGCTCGCGCCAAGGGAAGCGGCCCCGAATGACCAGGGACGAAGCCCACCAGGTCATCGATTCGACGGACCATCCGCCGCAACCGGAGTCGCTGGCTGAAGACGCAATCAGCCATTTCCGGAAATCTGTAGAGTCCGGTGAACCCTGGACACTGGCCCTGCTGGAAGCCGTTGGGATGTGGACAGCCGCCTCCGAAGAACATGACGGCCGAAAGTATTCATATCTGCTTCAAGGAGAAGCCTTCGACTGGATTCTGCTGGCCGAGAGGCTTTGCGGCGACATAGACGGCCTGGTCCCCTCCCACGAGAAGGAGGAACTCCTTTTCGGTGGGTTGTTGCCTGAGGAAGTGGACGACCGGAGTTTCAAGAATCTCATAGGACCCAGCAAGCACCAGGCTGTGCTGAACTTCTGGTACGGGGTCGTGGTGGAAGAGGCGCTTCAGCTAGCCGTCGAAGAAGAGGTCAGGAAACGCCATCTGGCCAAGGGGTACGCTGACCGAGAAGACCTGGTTGAGGACGCGTTCACGATTCTCTATCAGGAAACCAGGACCAACCTCGCCAGGAGCTTCCTCAAGTCCAAAGGCGCCCCGGCCCGCCGTTCCATGAGCCTCACAGAACTCAAGGAGTTCACCTACTGGCTGTTCAAGCGCAGGGTCGAGCTATGGGACCCCGCCCGGGTGGCCAGCGACACTCGCAAAGGCTTGGAACGGCTCAAGCGGCTTCAGACGTTAGTCCCCGCCCACAGGATCAGGCGCTGACCTGTCCCCTTCCCCCTCTGGGGGAAGGTTGGGATGGGGGCCAAGACCGTCGGGATCATGTGAGCCACCCTCGCCCTAACCCGTCAAGAGACCTTTGCACAACTGATAGGGGCGACCCTTGTGGTCGCCCTTAAGTGTTGTCTAATCGGGGAACAGGGCAACCACGAGAGTTGCCCCTACGAACGTAATGCACTGTAAGCGGAGATTCGGGCCAGCCGAGTCTCGTAGAATTCCGGTTACACAAAGGTCTAGTCAAGGGAGAAGGAAGGCGCCCCTTGCTAATTCAATCCCTGTTTTTCCAGAAACGCTAAACCCGAAGCTGCTCCAAGGCCTCACCGAGCCTGGCCCTCCGGTCAGTCAATCCCTGTAGACGGTCCCGCTCCTGCTCCACAACCTCTTCCTTCGCTTTGGAGACGAAGTTTGGGTTCGAAAGAAGCTTCTCAACCCGTTGAAGGTTGGAGACACACTCCTTCATCTCACTTTCCAACCGTTCGCGCTCTGCGTCCAAGTCCACCAGTCCCTCCAAAGGCAGCGTCACTACCAACGGGTCGACAACTAGCGTCATGGCCTGGCCGACTTTTCCATCGCCATTGGCTCTTTCCGGCTGGCTGCCCACAATGTGCAACGGCGTCACTCGGGCCAGAGCCTTTATGGACTCGGCTTCCTCCTTGATGGCCTCCAGCATGGAGTTGGCCGCGACAGTGGCTTCAAGCATCTGTCCCGCCGGCAGTCGTAGCTGCGCCCGCGCATTGCGGATAGCTCTAATGGCGGATATGAGAGCCGTCATGTCCCGGTTGGAGGACTCGTAAACCCGGCTTTCGTCGTAGGTCGGGTATGGAGCAATCATGATGGACTCGGGCAGGCCGCCTTCGTCCGGCAGGCGGCTCCGCAAGTTCTTCCACACCTCCTCGGTGATGAATGGCATGAAGGGGTGGAGAAGGCGAAGGGTGCGTTCCAGGACATGGGACAGAATGCGCAGAGGAGACGGGTCTCCGGCCCTCAGGCGTATCTTTGACAACTCGATGTACCAGTCGCAGTAGTCGCCCCAGAGGAACTCGTACACCTCTCTCTGGGCTTCCCCGAACTCATAGGCTTTCAGGTTAGCTTCAACGGCGCCGATGACCTGATTCAAACGGTGGATAATCCAGCGGTCTTGGCGGGGCGCATCGTCGGATAACGCCCCGTCGTACCATCCACTTAGCACCTCCTGGTCGGCTCCCTCCAGGCTGGACATTACAAACCGCGACGCGTTCCAAAGCTTATTGGCGAAGTTGCGGCTGGACTCCAGCTTGGACTCACCGATGCGCAGGTCGTTGCCCGGGGCGGTCCCTGTGGTAAGGGCAAACCGGAGGGCGTCGGCCCCGTATTCGTCCAGCAGCTGTAGCGGGTCCACCACGTTGCCCCTGGTCTTGCTCATCTTCACGCCCTGGGCGTCCCGTATCAGTCCGTGGAGGAAGACGGTGTGGAAGGGCTCCCGGTCGGTGTTGACCAGACCCATCATTATCATCCGGGCCACCCAGAAGAAGAGGATGTCGTACCCCGTCTCCATGACGAACGAATCATGCCCCATGGCGGCATGGTCATGGTTGGGCCAGGGGTAGAAGTATCCCATGTCTCCGTCATCCGTAGGCCAGCCAAGGGTGGAGTGAGTCCAGAGCCCGGACGAGAACCAGGTGTCCAGCACGTCGGGGTCTTGTTCTATCTGAGGCGACTTGCACCCGGCGCACGCGGTCGGGTCTTCCAGCGCCGCGAACTCTTTGCCGCAAGCGGCGCAGTACCATACGGGTATCCTATGGCCCCACCACAACTGGCGGCTTACGCACCAGTCCCGGATATTCTCAAGCCAGTTTCTGTAGACGGCTCCGAACCTCTCAGGCACGATGCGTATCCGTCCCTCGGAGACTGCGGAGTAGGCCCGGCCTGCGATGGAATCCGGGTCGGTGTGATCGCCGACGTTGATGAACCATTGGGCGCTGATCAGCGGCTCAACCACGGTATTGCAGCGCTGGCAATGGCCCACCGAGTGACGGTGGGTCTCCTGTCGTTCCAATAACCCTTCCGACTCAAGCTGGGCGACCACGCCCTTCCGCGCGTCGAACCTGTCCTGGCCCTGATACGGCCCGGCGTCGGAGGTCATCGCCCCGTCCAACCCGATGACCGTAACTTGTCCCAGTCCGTGACGTTGGCCTATCTCAAAGTCTACAGGGTCGTGGGCTGGAGTGACCTTCAGGGCGCCGGTCCCAAACTCAGGGTCGATGGCGTCGTCGCCTACCACCGACAGCTCCCTGCCTATGATGGGGAGGACCAGCTTGCCGCCGATCATCTCGGAGTACCGTTCGTCGTTGGGGCTGACGGCCACGCCTGTGTCTCCCAGCATCGTCTCCGGCCGAGTTGTTGCCACCGTCACGGAGCCGGAGCCGTCAGCCATCGGATATCGGATGTAGTAGAGACCGCCTTCAATCTCCTCGTGCTCTACCTCCAGGTCGGACAGGGCCGTGGAGCACCTTGGGCACCAGTTGATGATTCGTTCGCCCTTGTAGATGAGACCCTCGTCGTAGAGATTCACGAAAGTGGTGCGCACGGCCAAGCTGGGGCCCGGGTCCAACGTAAAGCTCAAGCGGGTCCAGTCGCACGACGTGCCCAGCTTCTTGTGCTGCTCGTCGATACGATTGCCGTACAGCCTCACCCATTCCCATACCCGCTGCTCGAACTTCTCCCGCCCAATTTCATACCGGGACGTTCCCTCCCTAGCCAACTGCTGCTCCACCACCCACTGGGTGGCGATGCCTGCGTGGTCTTTCCCAGGCAGCCACAACGTGGGGTCGCCCATCATCCTGTGCCAGCGGGTCAGAATGTCCTCAATGGACGCCGTCAGGGCATGGCCCAAGTGCAGCTCTCCCGTGACGTTGGGCGGCGGCATGATGATTACGAAGGGGACTTTGTCGGGGTCGGGTGTCGGCGTGAAGTAGCCCGCATCCATCCAAGACTGGTAGATGCGCGACTCCACGTCCGACGCCTTATAAGCCTTTGGTATGTCGCTCCCGGGCTGAGAGGCCATGTTCCGTCCTTTGAAGTGGTATCGTTGGTTGGGATTGCCTGGGAATTACTGTCGTGTGAGAAATTATATACGGTTTTGCCAGGTTAAGGTGTCCATACTGTGAAGCCTTCAAAACTCGGGACACCAACATCGTTGTTGTAATAGTCTCCCATTCCGGTAATCCGACCATTGTCGAGATTGTGGGACAGATCAAGTTTGGCAACTAACTGGCCATTCAGGAAAAACCAACCCTCGTCCTCCATCGCAATCAGTAATAGATGATTTTTATGTCGTAAAGTGGCTGAAGTTGAGGACAACCAACCAGATCCGATGTCAGTGTAGGCATCGTCCCCAACGTCACGACTGTCATGGAACCACCCTCCGCTAGATGATATGCCAATCACCTCTAACCTGTTGAACTCCGGGTTACGGATTAGGAATCCGTAGCTCCATGGCGTGCCTCCTGTACGCGTGAAATCGGCCTCTACGACCAGATCACGGGACCACACACCGCTCTCGTGAACACCAATGCGTCCAGGTTCCTTGTGCAGTGTGCCGCTGGCGGGGCCGTACCGCTTGGTCAATCGGTCGCCCCTGAAGTTCTCGAACTTGGTGACCTCGCCAACAACTTCACTGCCTTCAAACGCTCCTGTGAGAACCCCAACGTCTCCTGACGCGGTTACGTTCTTCAAATCAATGCTGGAAACAAAATTGCCGTTGACGAAGAACCAACCACGCTCTCCAATAGCGACTACACGTAGATGGTTGCTTTTGCCAGCGTTTGTGAAGAACTCACCTTCTATTCGTCCTTCTCCGATCGTTTCATGGATCCGGTTCGCATCTTGAGTCCTACGTAAGGCTTCCCAACGTCGATTGCTCGTAACTACTATCTCTAGGAATGGCACCGAATCGTTGGGCCGGGAATCCCTGAGAAAAAAGCCGTAATCCCACGATTTCGAGCCAGCCGAATAGGGATTAACAAAAGTAGCTTCCACCGACATATCGAACAGGTTAACGCCAGCGTATTGGTCTTCTATGAAACCGTCCTGGTCGTGTCGTAGTTCTCCGCTGATAGGGCCAAACGTACTGGAAACAGAACCGGGAGTAGGAGACGGTCTCCGGGTTGGCACAGGCGTAGGAGAAGAGCTGCCATGCCTTAGTCTCGGCAAACGTTCTTTTACCGTCGTTATCGATACCGCAAAGCCCAGCCCTTCCGTTGGGCGTCCTGATCGTGTCTGCTCTATCCCGTAGGTGTTGACACCCAGGATTTTGCCTGACATTGAAAGCATAGGTCCGCCGCTGTTGCCAGGGTTGATTGCAGCGTCTGTCTGGACCACCGACCTGCTGCGGCTCGATTCAAAGCGGACGGCCGAGATGATGCCCGTCGTCACCGTCGCTTGTCCAGCTAGTCCCAGGGCATAGCCGATGGCCACCACTTCACTGCCCGGTTCCAAGTCTGATTCATCGCCGAAAGGCAACATTGTGAAGCTTCCACAGCAGATTCGCAGCACTGCGAGGTCACGTATGGCGTCCTGGCCGACTAGCATGGCGTTGTATTGCGCGGAGTCGTTGACAGTTACAGTAATGCGCCCAGCCTGGTCTATCACGTGCGCATTGGTCATTACGTAGCCATTCCGGCCTTCCGTCTCAAAAATAAAGCCTGTGCCTCCACCGTTGGCATGACTTACTCTGACCACAGCTGGCCGGACCTGTTTAATCATTTCGTTCAGGGCAAGCGACCCGTCGGGAGTCGGCGTGGGACGAGGAGTGGCCGTCGGCGCGGGTGTTGCCGTGGGGCGAGGCGTATTCGTAGGTCTAGGCGTGTACGTTGGGAGCGGAGTAAAGGTGGGCCTGCTGGTTGGCGTTGGGCTAGGAGTGGGAACAGGCGTCAACGTCGGCGTAACGGTCGGAACCGGAGTCATGGTGGGTATGGGCGTAAGTGTTGGAGCAGCCGTCAACGTAGCTGACATCCGCGCCTGTACAGTAGCATCGATGTTAGGCGTGGGAGCTGGAGTCTCCGTGGGGAGGGCCCGGACTACAGCCGCTTCCACCGTAGCCCCGAGGTCAGGCGTAGGCGTAGCAACAACCGTTACCTGGGCCTGGGTGCACGAGAGAGAACCTATGACAACTAAGGCGGAAATCAGGAGGTTCCGCCAACCTGTGGAATACATAGAGACGTCTCTTAGAGTCGCTGGTTCTCAGTTACATTACCATACGTGACATGAACAAGCCTACGGAATTGCGGATTGGGAAGTTTCCCGGCTCTAATGTCAACACGCCCCAGACCACGGCTGACGGAATTTTAGCAAACCTTGAGGCGGGCGTCATTATGTCCTGAATCATCGACAGAACATGTCTGGCGCGAGCCGGAGGCCTGTCCCCTTGATAACCTACGTTGTGTGATTTAGCCGCAGCTGTGGTCGCACCAGATGTGGGCCCAGTCCTGGTAGTGGCCCAGAGCGGGCGGCGGGTAGAAGCCCTTGATTCGCTTGTCGACGAACATGGACTCCACCTTGTAGTACATGTAGGGCCAGGAGTTGTCCTCTAGCAGGATGTCGTTGGCCTGTACCACCAGCGCCCTTCTTGTGTCAGGATCTGTTTCAGTGGCTATCTGGTCCCACAGGGGCTCCGCCAAGGGGTTGTAGTAACCCGTCCGGGCCACGTCGGCAATGCTCCCCTTCTTGTAGGAGTTCGCCGATGCGTCTGGGTCCGGGTAGGAGAAGCTGTTGGCCATTACAGCGAACTCGAAATCGCCATTCACATAGGCGCTCATTCCGGGCACGCTCTCCATCTGACGTATGGTCACGTCCCAGCCAAGGAAGTCCTTGAGCTGCTCTTTGACCAGTACGGCAAGGTCGCAGAACTCGATTACAGTCCGGCAGGTTAGAGTCGGCGCGAATCCCTCTCCGACCCCTGCCGCCTCCATTAGGGCCCTGGCTTCGGCTATGTCAGCCGCCGACTTGACTCCGGGAGAGTCCTCGCGGAATCCAGGCATCTGTAGCGCCTCTTCTATTGGGAAGCTCCAGTCGAATCCTGCAGGTACCGGAGTGCCTATAAGCGCCGCTCCGCCGTTGAATGTTTCAATGGCCGGCTGGCGGTGCAATACAAGGTTCATGGCCCTGCGGACATCGGGGTTGTCCCAGGGAGCTCCCGCTCGGACGTTCATCATCACCCCGAGGGTGTAGAGAGGGCTGGGACCGATGTAGAAGTCGAACCGTTCGGCGATGGCAGCGTCCTTCGCCAACTCGGCGGCCTCTTTACTGCTCAAGTTGGTGTTCCAGCCTGCGGGCATCATCACCTGGCCTGTCCTGAAAGCTGCCGCAACATTGCCGTGGTCGGTAATGATGAAGTTCTTTATGCCGTCCACGTAGGGCCTCCCTTCCCTGTAGAAGTCAGGGTAGGCTTCCCACTCCGAGGAGATGTCCCTATCGTACTCCTTCAACATGAAGGGACCTGTCCCAATCACTGTCTCCGGCCTGGAGAACGTGAACCCGTCTCCGGCCTCGTAGGCGGACTTGCGGAGCACGTGGAAGTTCAGCCTGCTGAAGGTGGTGAAGAATGCGGACGACGGAAACTTCGTAGTGATTTCCAGAGTCCGGGCGTCCACGGCTCTGTAGGTCTCCATGTATATCAGGACCTGTCTGGCCTGGGGGCTGATCCGTCCACCAGCCGACTCCACTACCAAGGGGACTCCGGCGGTGTCGGGGGCGAACCATCCGTTCATGCTCATCATGATGTCGTCCATGGTGAGCGGTGAACCGTCGTGGAACGTAACTCCGTCACGGATGTAGAAGGTGAACACAGTTCCGTCTTCGGAGACTTCCCATTCTTGGGCCAGGTCACCTCTGATGTCGAGGAGGTCCGCAGTCTCAGGATTGGTCTCGATTATCTGGCTCACGATCCCCTGGACATGGTAGTTGTTGTAGTTGATGGGTTCGAAGAACATTCCTGCGTCGGGGGAGGCGTACGCCTGCATGTTGATGATGCCGCCCCGGATAACGTTCAACAGCTCGGCGGGAGGGGGAGGGCTCGTAGCGGTAGGGACAGCAGTTGGGGTCCGGGTGGGGCGAGGTGTGTAAGTAGGTTGGGGTGTGTAAGTAGGTCTGGGAGTATAAGTCGGCCTCCTAGTTGGCGTAGGGCGAGGTGTGGGACTAGGTGTCGCAGTGGGTATAGGAGTGGGGATCGGAGTCAAGGTGGAAGTGGGCGCAGGAATTGTGGTCGGGGTGGGAGTAGGCGTAGGTGTTGGAGCAGCCGTCAACGTAGCTGACATCCGAGCTTGCACAGTGGCATCGATGTCAGGCGTGGGAGCTGGAGTCTCCGTGGGGAGGGCGCGAACTACAGCCGCTTCCACCGTAGCCCCAAGGTCAGGAGTAGGTGTAGCAACAACCGTTACCTGGGCCTGGGTGCACGCGAGAGAACCTATGACAACTAAGGCGGAAATCAGGAGGTTCCGCCAACCTGTGGAATACATAGAGACGTCTCGGAGAGTCGCTGATTCTCGGCTACATTACCACAGGTGACATGAACAAGCCTACACAAGCCTGTCAGGCGCCATACGTGCTTGCCTTTCATGGTACCGTAGGTCAACGAGGTCTCGGAAGTTACTCCATGGGAAGGCTGGTCGCTACTCGTCTAGCGGGATGGCGACAGAGACGCGGGGCACGTCGCCCACCGCCTTGGTGGTGTGGCCTCGGCCTGTCAGGTCGTCGGCGAGGAGGACGTCGCCGGGGCCGAACTGCTTTACTGTGCCGTCGCCGATGCCTATCTCGGCGCCACCCTGCAGGGTAATGACGTACTGACGCCTCGGGGCTACGTGCCAGTCGACAAAGTTCCCGGACTCAACGCACCTGAAAACTATTCCCGTGGCAGGCTGGCGGTCAGCGGTCCAGTTGATTCCTTCGGGCATCGGCAGGTCCTCGAAATGGGACTCGCCATCGTCTCCTGTGTAGATGCGTACAAACATGCTCCTACTCCTTACCCTCTCCTTCGGGAGAGGCTGTTATTTTGCCCCTGAGCCAGTTGCCCATTTGTCATCCCGAGCGTCAGCGAGGAATCTAAACACGTTGCCCTCAACGGCGCCCCAGTTACACGAACAAACTCCATTTGTTGCCGACATGCTATCTTCACTAACCTGGGATTGTATACATGGACTTTGGATTCCTCACTACGCTCCGCTGCGTTCGGAATGACAGCTTGGGGGCCAACCAGCGCGAAACACCAACGTAGAACTAGCAGGCGGGTCGTTCAATCACCGGAGTTGCTATCTTGCGCTTGATGAGCTGGCCGTCTCCCAGTTGACCGTAGAACTGCCCGTTTTCGACGACGACCTTTCCTCGCAGGATGGTCACAGTGGGCCACCCCTCTATGTCCCAACCGTCCCAGATGGAGTAGTCGCTTATGTGGAGGTCCGACATGGTAAGCGTCTTCTTGATGTCCGGGTCTATGAGGACAATGTCGGCGTCGCTGCCGGGGGCTATGGCTCCCTTCCGCGGGTAGTAGCCCATGATCTTGGCCGCGTTGGAAGACGTTACCTCTACGTACCTCTCCAGGCTCATCCCGCGCTTCACCACTCCCTCGCTGTAGGTGATGCCGACGCGGGTCTCGGCGCCGGAATGGCCTCCGGTCACATCAAATACCGTACGTCCGGCGACTTTCGTGGCCAGGTCTGTGCAGTACTCGTCGGTGGCCATGCAGTTGACCCCGCCTCTTATCAGGCCATCCCACAAGGTCAACCTGTCCTCCTCCGACTTCAAGGATGGGTAGGTGTGGTACTTCATACCGTCAGGCTCTTTGTAGTTCTCGGCGTTGAAGGTCACGTAGTTGTGCAGCGTCTCACCGTAGACGGGCAAACCCCTTCCCCGATGCTCCCGGATGGCGTTAACCCCCTCCTTGGCGCTGATGTGGACGAAATAGACTGCGGCTCCGGTCCACTCGGCAGCCTTGAGCACTCTCCTGAAGGAAATGTCCTCGGACATGTTGTTGTGCACCTCGTAGAGACGGTGGTGTTCGGTGCGCTCCTCCTCCTGGAGCTTGGAGTACATGTACTGCACAATGTCGTCGTCCTCAGAGTGGACGAACACCATGCCACCCGCGCCCTTCACCTCTTCCATAATGGCCGAAAGGTGCCCCATCCCCACCAGCCTTCTTTCCTGTTCGGACATCTTGAAGACAGGTCGGACGTTGGTGGTGAATATCTTGATGGTCGGGAAACCCTCTTGAACCGCTTCCTTTATCTGCCCCAGCACGTTGGTGGGAGTGGGCCCCAACAACATGCAGTGATGGGAATAATCGCAGTAGGAGTTGCCCTGCCACCTGGAGGCCCGCTCTGCATAAGCGCCGGGTATGTCCACGCCCGGTTCCTGTACAGCGAAGTCGGTCAACGTGGTGGTCCCTCCGAACAGGGCCGCTCTGCTGACCTGGTCAGGAGGCGCCGTTTCCACACCCGCCATTAAGGCTACCGGCGCTGCGATATGGGCATGGGGTTCGATGCCCCCCGGAACCACTATCTTTCCGGATCCGTCGATAACTCTACCGACGTCGTCCGTCAAAGCGCCGGGTTCAGCCACTGCGACTATCTTCTCTCCCGACACCGCTACGTCCCAGATTCCAACGCCTGACGGAGTCACCACTTGGCCGCCTCGGATAATTAAGTCCAGCATTAGGTTCCCTCCAATCTCCGGCCTGTTCCGGACCGCCGTGGTCTACGAAGTCTGATTACATGAGAGTGTAGCATAGCCTCTGGGAGCGGGCCATTGGCGCCCGTGTTGCCCTTTGAAAGCTGTGGGCGTAAAATTACCGGAATCACCCACTTGTTCGGAGGTCGCTCTATGGCGGAAATCAGCTCTCCCCTCGAAGGCGTAAGAGTTCTGGACCTTGGCAGACACCAGGCGGGTCCCAGGTGCGCCCAGGTGCTGGCCAGGCTGGGAGCGGAAGTCATCAAGGTCGAACGCCTGGGAGGTGAGGAGACCAGGACGCATGGGCCTTTCGCCAACGGTCAAAGCGCCTATTTCGTCCAGTACAACAGCGGCAAGAAGAGCGTTTGCATAGACATGCGGAAAGAGGGCTCCAGGGAGATCATAGAGGGACTCATCAAGAAGTCCGACATTTTCCTCCAGAACTTCCGTCCCGGCACCATCGAGAAGATGGGCTACGGATGGGAGACATTGAAGTCGTTGAACCCACGCATAATCATGGTCAACGTCTCCGCCTACGGCCAGTTCGGGCCATACAAGGACAAGATTGGCTACGACCCGGTGGGACAGGCGGTGTCGGGGATAATGATGGTGACCGGCAACGAAGGCATGCCTCCTATTCGGGCTGGCGTGCCCATCATCGATCGCACCACGGCCCTCCACGCCGCCATAGGAGCTTTGGCAGCCCTCCGCGAACGGGACATCTCGGGCAAGGGCCAGACCATCGACGTGTGCCTCGCGGACACCGGCTACAGCTACACTGAGATTCCCGTCACCGCATACGTCGGAGGGGCCGGCGAGCCCAGACGAGGGGACGGGGTCCAGCCCGCTCCCAACGGCGCCTACGAATGCAAGGACGGTTGGATACTCCTGTCCACCGGTGACCAGCACCAGTGGCCCAGGGTGTGCAACGCCCTCGGTCGACCAGAGTGGATGGAGGACGACAGGTTCACCGAGCGGCACCGGAGAATCGAGAACGCCGGAATAATCAACGACGCTGTCAACGACATGCACTCCAAGATGACCATCAAGGAAGCGGTTGACCACTGGACCAAGGCCGACGTCACAGCCGCCCCCGTGAACAGCATTGCCCAAGCCGCAGACGACCCTCACCCCTGGGAACGGAGGGCGATGGTCGAGGTCCCTGACCCCATAGCCGGCAGCATCTACGTGTCGGGAGACTTTTGGCACTTCAGCCGCACTCCCGCTGTGGTCGGCTCCACCCCCATGCCGGGAGAACACACAGACGAGGTGCTCACGGACCTGTTGGACTTCTCCCAGGAGAAGTTGGAAGAGCTAAGGGCGGCGGAAGTCATCGGATAGCTCGCGGCGGAGCTCCTATCCCTTGATCGGAATTCAACATGGGGATTGCCCCATCTCCGCCACGCAGAATGAAAAGCAGGGCACCCACCACACCGTCTCTCCAGCGAAGGCTGGAGTCCAGGGAACCCTTCGGCAAGCTCAGGGTAGGCTCACGCAAGGAGGAAAGGCGCCTCCTGGATTCCTGCCTCCGCAGGAATGACGAATAGGGTTCCATACTTGTCATCCGACTGGCTTCTGCCAGGAGAGAAGGGGCTGTCGATGTCTATTCTCATAGTAATGACAGGACGGGGGCGACTGGCCGCCCCTACGAAACGCCAAGGGCGGCGGTGAGACCGGTTTCAACTGCAACGCGGGAGGTACCTCATGCCTGACCTGCTCATACGTGGCGGCACGGTCGTAGACCCATCCCAGGGACTAAACGGACCGGCAGATATAGCCGTCACCAACGGCAAAATCGAGGCCATCGGCCCCGACCTGCCCACCGATGAAGCAAAACGCACCATAGACGTCCCTGGAAAGCTGGTCATCCCAGGAATGATAGACCTCCACGCACACGTCTTCAGCGGAATCACGGCGAACGGGGTGAATCCCGATACAGCCGGAGTCCACTCGGGCGTGACGACTTTGGTTGATGCGGGCAGCTCCGGATGCGCCAACTTCCGAGCTTTCCCTGCCCACATCATTCCCAACTGCCACACGGAAATCCTCCCCTTTATGCACATCTGCCAGACTGGGCTGTCCACCATGCCGGACATCATCGCCGAGAGGAGCATTGACCTGGACGGCACCCTCCAAGCCTGCGAGGAGCACCGGGGCCTGGTCCGGGGAATCAAGGCCAGAATGGTCTCGCCGGCGCTGGAGATTTTTGGCATGGAGATGCCTCGACTGGCCAAGCGTGCGGCCAGAGAAAGCGGCATCAAGCTTATGGTCCACATCGGGGACACCGAGAAACGATACGATCCCAATATCGTGAGGGAACTTCTGCCCATCATGGACGAAGGGGACATACTCACCCACTACTTCACCGCCAACCCCGGAGGGGTGTTGGACGCCAACAACAAGCTGGTGCCGGAGGCCAGAGACGCCGCAGACCGGGGAGTGTGGCTGGACACGGCCCACGGGCGCATGAACTTCTCCTTCGACGTGGGCCGCCGGATCGTCGACCAGGGGTTGCTGCCTCACTGCATCAGCACGGACATTACGGTCCCAGGGCGGCTGAACACTGTTCACTCCATGACCGAGATGATGACCCGATTCATGGGGCTGGGGTTCAGCTTCGAGGACGTAGTCACCATGTGCACCGAGAACCCGGCCAAAGCCGTAGGGGAGCAGGACCGCATCGGCAGCCTCAAGGTCGGGATGCAGGCCGACATCTCAGTCCTGGAAGAGCGGGAGGGCGACTGGGTGGTGTATGACATCCTGCGGGCGCCCCTCAAAGTGGACAAGTGCCTCGTGCCCGCCCTCACGGTGAAACGAGGAGACGTGTTCGAGCCGGAATGGGGCCCCAGGCCGTGGGGTTGGGAGCCCGACCCGGCTTAGAGGGACCATGCTTAATCCTCACAATTTTTCATATATACTTATCTAGGGGCGGCACCAATCGCCAACGTTTGAGGAAGCGCTTCGATGGGTACGTTCACGGTTGAAATTGGAATAGGCCATCCCGCGGGAGGCGACCTGGCGCCGGTGTCCGCGATGGTGGATACCGGGTCCGTACATTCGATGGTCCCAGAGTCACTGCTGGTTAGATTAGGACTAGCAGCACAAGAGAGGTTGCCCTATTCTCTAGCCGACGGGCGAGAGGTGGAATACGGCTACGGAATAGCCCGGTTCGCCATTAACGGACGGGAATTTCCGTGCCCGGTAATCTTTGGTCCCGATGAAGAAGCTCTCTTGGGTGCGACGACATTAGAGATTTTCAACCTGACGGTGGACCCCATCAGGCAAGAGTTGTTGCCAACTCAGTACAGGGCAAGGCCGTTCTGAAGAGACCGTGACATCTCCAGTGGGCGATTCGAGCTAGTCGGCTAGCGCGAAGCGCCGATGGTAGCCCACTCCACTCCGGCGCTCCGGGAGTTGCCCGGGTACTTGGCCGGGTGAATGCCCTCAGCAGGCAATCTCTCCTCGATCAATTGCTCGTTCTCGTCGTAGTAGGGAGCTTCGACGCTCTCCAGGTACTTGACCCACTTGGACGTGCTCTTCCGAATCTCCCACACCCAGTAGTAGTAGGCCATCCTCTTGGTCGCCGCAAAGAAGTCCCGCTGCAGGAACCGGCGCAGTATCTGCTTGGGGCCGTAGAACTTCTTGTATGCTTTGTTGATTTCTTTCTGCAACGTGGATGGCTTCATATTCTTGGGGAAGAAGATAACAAACGTGCCGTCCAGCCTGTCCCATGTTGGAAGCAAGAACCTGTGCAGTGGGATCGTTGGAGCATTCTCCTCCGGGTACCCGCTTAAGGGGAACAGGGCCACGTAGTCCACGTCGGCCTCTATCGCAGCATCTATGGTGGCCCGGATGCTCTGGACGTCATCGTCGTCTGAGCCCAGAACAAACGAACCCAGCACTCTGAGGTTGTGCTTCTTTATCTTGGCCAGGGACTGCTTCATGCTCTCGTTGTTCTGCTGCTTGTTGAGGAGCTTCAACACCCGGTTTTCGAAGGACTCCAGCCCAATGTACAGAGTGTTTATCTGGGCCTGTTTCAAAAGGGCCAGGGTCTCTTCGTCTCGCGCCACCTCAAGCCTTGTGAAGCATATCCCGTACCATTGAATCCCCTCGTCGATGATTCTACGCAGAAGCTCCTTGGTCCGGTCACGCTTCACGGTGAAGTGGTTGTCCACCATGAAGAAATATTTGGTCCCGTTCAGGCTTTGCTGGTATTTGATGTCGTCGATGACGGCGTCGATGCTCCGTATCCGATATCCCCGCCCCAGCTCTCTGGGTGCAATGCAGAAGGAGCAGTCGTAAGGACATCCACGGCTTGTCTGGAGCACCTGCCAGCGCATTCTCAGGTTCCACAGGAGCTTCCACTTGGGCCAGTTCATGTAACCGTTGATGAGCTCCAGGTCCGGTATAGTCTCGAACTCCTGGACGAATGGCCTTCCCTGGTTATGCCTCATCAAGCCCTTGTCCCAGTAGGAGACGCCAAGGACTCCCTCCAAGCCCTCGTCGTTTCTCCACCGCTCCAGGACCTCGGGCAGACTCTCGTCACCCTCCTGGCGGACCACCACGTCACAGTATTGGAGCGAGTCCTCCACCATGACGGAGACGTGTGTGCCGCCCAGTACGATCGGCATGTCGGGTCGGGCATCCTTGATCTTGCTTATGTAATCTATGGTCGTCGGCATGGTCGAACTGAAGGCATGGAAACAGACTACGTCGGCGGCCAGTACCCGGTCCCAGTCTATGGGGCCGATGTGCTCCACGAAGACGTCCACGTCGTATCCGGCGTCCCTCACTATGGTGGCCACAAGAGGCATGCCGTACTCTGGGAACACGGCGTGGGTTACAAGGTTCCAGTAAGGCAACTCAGCGCTTATGAATGCGACTCTTTGTACCTTCACCTAGACCTCCTGTAACGAGACTCTCGGAAAGAACCTTTCGCCCATCCAGAAACAATTACCCAGTATAGTACCACGATAATCAATGTATTTGGATAGCGTTTGTCAATGAATTGTCGTATAAGCCCCTCAACCTATACCTCGACGGCCCCAGATCCCTCTCACTGCTTTCCGCGCCCTCATGCCCAGGGACCGGCGATAGTCCAGATTGGCTGCCACGGTCTCAGCAATGTCCTTGCGCCCCACTATCATGGGAGTTGCCCATGAACGGAGCTCCTTGACGCTGGGAGGGTCGACGCCGCTGTTCCACGAAGGCCCCACCTGGACAAGCGGACCCCATCCAGCCTCTCTACCGAGGCTCACCAACGCGGCGCCTCCGGCCTCGGGGACAATTACGGCTCCCGCCGCCACGTCCCAGACCTTCGGGCCTCCAAGCAATGAATATCGGAACACTCCCAGTGTAGCCATCGCAAGCTCGTATACAACGCTGCCTGAAACCCGCACGTCCCACCCATGGGCCGGCATTCCCTTACGGAATTTGTACCGTGCGCCGAAAGAACCAGGCAAAGTGACCAATCCCCCGGATTCCGATTCGGCGGGTTCAGGGATCGACCATTCCCTGCCATCTATCCTGGCTCCGCTGCCCTTCGAGGCGTGGAACACTCTGATGCCCTCCCCCGACGGCCAGGGTATAGCCATGGCTCCGGCCATTGGCATTCCTCTATAGGTCACTCCCACGGAGGAGCCAAATATGGGCAGCCCGTTGAGGAAGTTGCCGGTGCCGTCCAGGGGATCCAATATCCATACCCAGTCTGAAGTCGGCGCACTGTCCGGCTCGTCGTCCTCTCCCTCTTCACCCAGTATGAAATGGTCGGGGAACCGTTCACGGATGACCTTTTCCATGTATTCCTGTGCCTCTTTGTCGGCGGATGTGACGGGGTCGCGTTGGGCCTCGTCTTTATATTCCACCTTCAGCTCGCCACCCAGCTTGGCGACCAGCATCCGGCCAACGTCGCGGGCAATCTCCGCAGCCGTTTCCTCCAGCCTCGCCAGGAATTCAGGCTCCAGGGGCAAAGTCACTATGGCCTCCCAACCGCGTGGGTCTACCGTCCGCCTAGGGATTATACCAACGGATGGT
Source organism: Dehalococcoidia bacterium (assembly GCA_034422875.1). Classification (GTDB taxonomy): domain Bacteria; phylum Chloroflexota; class Dehalococcoidia; order Lucifugimonadales; family JAGWBF01; genus DAOUJI01. Next base: position 22,293 of record DAOUJI010000135.1, read on the forward strand.
CGATGTCGGTCTGAAACTCTCGGGCAGGATAAGGTATACTGACAGTATCTACACGCCCCTGAAATACTGGGGTTCGTGTGTGTGGCGACCGAGGAGCCCATTGTAGTGCCTATAAAGTTACTTATGACTGGTTCTCAGCCGCCGCTGAGAGCATTTCTGATTACGTGTGACGAGCGAGTGAACCTGTTCATCGGTCCGAATGCGTCCGGTAAGAGCACTATCCTGAGGGAATTGAAACGTTTCTACTCTAAGGACCGGAACTGGGTGTTGCATTTTGAACGCGTAGAAGAATTACTGGAAGAAGTGGAACGTTGTTTTAATATTCAAAACCGCGTCAATGCGTTGGAGCTAGAGCGGGAATCACGAACCCTATCTGATGAAATGACCGAACTTCTCGCGGAGAACCTTGACCTAATGGACCAACTGAGGGGAATCGCAACGCGTTTGGCGAACCTTTTCTTCTCCCGATCCCGTGACCCCGTGCACTTACACAGGCACATTTATTGCTCAAACCATGATGACTGGAACCACAAATTTGTCGTCGCAGAAGATACATCTGAGTCAAGGGCGACCAGCTGGGACACCAGCCCTTTGATGTACATACCAGCGACTCGCATTAACGTGACAGAGGACGGGCGAATCGACAAGAACGCCGACGGCGAAGAATATTCGATAGAAGGTCTATTGGGCACTACCTCCGGCAATTTCTATGGTCAGGACGTTGCACTAGCGATAGATTGGCTTCGCAAGAACCTCATCGGGAATAGGCACCAGCAGAACCAATTCAGAAGTGCGTTAGAGCTTGGTTATTCCTGCACGAGGTCGATTTGCGCTGAGGTGATACACGACGATGCGCCACACACTTACATAGAAATAAAAGAGGATGAATATCACGGAGTACCTTGGGTGGATCCGGCGGAAAGGGTCGTTCACTACTCTATGGGGGTCGGAACAAATGACAACATTACTGGAGAACCGTTGTATGCTGGAGTCTTGAGTTCAGGAACCCAAGGCACTCTCTTGTGGATATATGCGCTAGCCCTTAAAATGGCGCACTGCTATGACTGGCAAGAGGGCTGGGAGAAGAAGCCAGCTATCCTGCTGATCGACGAGATAGAAAACCACCTGCACCCTACCTGGCAACGGCGGGTGATACCAGCACTGTTAGAGCATTTTCCGGGACTGCAGATATTCGCCACCACCCACTCCCCCTTTGTCGTAGCCGGCCTCAAAGCCGGTCAGGTGCATCTACTTCAACGAGACGGAAACGGAATTGTCACCTCCACGACAAACACTGAGGACATAGTTGGATGGACGGCGGACGAAATTCTCCGCACGATGATGGGCGTGGAGGACCCGACCGACGCCGAAACGGCGGCGGCAGCCCGCAAGCTTCGACAACTCCGCAACGAAGGGCCTCGGAGTGACCCCAAGAGTGAGGAACAGCGTCAGGAGGAGATGCAACAACTGCGACGGCGGGTGGATCGGGACCTACTGGCCGGCGGCCCGTGGAAAAAGCAGAGAGAGTTGTTTGAAGAACAGTTCGCCGACGTCCTGAAAAAGTACCAGCAGTCCCAGGACCTGAACCAAGAGAACCGTTAACGGTGCACTCGGTTCCGCGTTCCCCCGAACCCGACTTCTTAGCCCAAATCCGCGCTCAGTATTCCGACTATGACCAGTTGGACCAAGAAAGTCGGTGGCGTATACGGGATACCCTGATACAAGATTTCGGGCTAATCTGCGCCTACTGCGAACAATCTTGCCAACTGCCAACCCGGGCCCAAAAATCCAATGAGGCGTCAATTGACCATTTCCGGCCCCGCGATAAATTCCCAGGCCTCTGGCTAGACTGGATGAACTTGGTGTTTGCCTGTCGTAGATGCAACCAACAGAAAGCTGGGGAATGGCCAACCAGTGACGATATGAAGAACCGGATGCTGTCCTCTGCCCACAACCCCAGGTACACCTCGGTATCAGAATACGTCGACCCAAATGAAATCTCCGGCCGCAGACCGGCCCACAAATTCTTCGATTGGGATTTTGAGACGGGCGAAATCATGCCCGCAGAAAGTCTCGACCGCGAGGATTGGTCAATCGCACGGCGGACTATATTAGACATTGACCTGAACGACGATCTCAGCGATATAGAGTCGTACGACCCAAACCATCTACTCAATCAGCGTCTGTACCACCTGTACCTGCTTATACAGGGAATCGATATGCTAGACGACCCCACTCTGAAGGTCCGAATGCTGCACGAGTTCACTTTGCCGGATAAACCGTTTTCCGCTTTTATCTCAGCTTACCTACACAAGATCGGAGGCGAGACGTAGCTCGCCAGCGTGGGCTCGGAAGATTTGCAGATGAACGACAGGTCGCTGCATCAGCGCTTACGGACATCGGTTTTCGTTGACAATGGAGATGGGGCGGCGCTATATTTACTTGGCTGTCTCCGACGTGGAACATAGCGATTTTCGCTCGGCCCATTAGACAGAAAATGCTGCGGTCAATCCTTCAACCATCAGGCTCCATCGGGCAATCACACCTATATTGAAACAACTCCTTGCGCCCTTTGACGGGCCTTGGTGAACCAGGACAATAAGAGGAGGACTTAGGTGCCAAGTCAAAGCTTCGTGGTACGGTTTGCAGGGGAAGGCGGTCAGGGCATGGTGACCTCTGCGGAGGCGTTGGCCCAGGCTGCGGCATCTGCCGGATACCACGTACAATCCAGCGCCACCTTCCCTTCCCAGATAATGGGCGGGCCCACATGGGCGCAGGTGAGGGTCTCCAGCGACCCCGTCCTGAGCCCTGGAGATGACCTCGACGTGTTGGTTGCCTTCAACGAAGAAGCTTATGACACGCACAAGCACGAGGTCAGAGAAGGCGGCGTGATCGTCTATAACTCCGGGGACTTCGAACTTGAAGACGACCAGATGAGCTTTGGGATGCCCTTTGCGGAACTGGCCCGTCAGACTGGGAACCCCAGAGCGGAGAACATGATCGTCATCGGGGCCTTCGCCGCCCTGGTGGGAATGCCACTGGACTTTATTGAAGAGTTCGTGGTAAAGCGTTTCACCAGAGGCCGCGCCGGCGATGAGGAAATCATCAAAGCCAACATCATGGCCCTCGGCCTCGGACGCCAAAGCGCCGCCGAAAGCGGCTTCAACGTCGGCAGCCTTCCCAGCCCCAACCCGCCCGATTTCCAGCAGTTGCTGGTCAAGGGCAACGAGGCCATATCGCTGGGAGCGCTGACCGGGGGCCTGGACTACTTCGTTGGATACCCCATTTCCCCGGCCACGACCATTCTGCTTTACATGGAGCGCAACCTTGTCGGCGAAGGGAAGTTCGCCTACCAGGCAAGCTCCGAGATTGAGTCCATCAACACCATCATCGGAGCAGGCTACTCCGGCAAGAAGGCCATGACGTCCACCGCCGGGCCAGGGCTCTCGCTTATGAGCGAGGGGATAGGCATGGCCTGGATGTGCGAGATTCCCGTCGTCATCGTCAACGTGCAGCGCGGAGGCCCCGCCACCGGACTGCCCACCAAGACGGAGCAGTCCGACTTCAACATCTGTCTCCACCCGGCTCACGGCGACGCCAGCATTCCCATCATCGCGCCAGGATCGGTGGAAGACTGCTTCCGTGCCGCTATCCACGCCATGAACTGGTCCGAGCGGTACCAGGGACCCGTCATACTTCTGACGGAAATGTATTTGGCGGAACAGTCCAAGAACATACGAAAACCCGACATCGACTCTGTTCAAGTCGAGAGCCGGAACGTATACCGCGGTGAAAACGGGTACCTCAGATATGCCGGAGACGGGATGACACCCATGCCAGTGCCGGGTGGACCGGGAGCATACGTGGCCAACCCGTCCGAGCACGACCCCATGGGCGACACCACCCACCTGCCAAACCGGCACATTGAAATGACCGAGCGGCGGTTCGCCAAGCTGAAGCTGCTTGAGGACGGTACCTACGACGCCATCAACGAACACGAGCCGGTGGTCCTGATGCCTTGGGGAGGCTCCAGCGGCCCGGCTCTGGAAGCGTTTCTAGAGCTGCAAGAGATGGGATACCCCATCGGTTGGCGCTTCACCATGTTCCTTAACCCTCTACCCCCCAAACTCCTTGAAGAGCTGCGCGAGAAGGAACTGGTAATAGTGCCCGAACTCAACTACCAGGGACAGTTCTCTTCGTTCCTGAGGTCCCAGGGAGTGAAGGCCGTTTCGATTACGCAATACACCGGTCTGCCCTTCAAGGTAAGCAGGCTGGTGCAGGAGATACGAGAGACAGTCGAATCACACAAGCAGGAGACAGTAGCGGTATGAGCAAGAAGAACCCCGAGTACGACTTTCAGTGGTGCCCTGGTTGCGGCGACTTCGGAGTCCGCCGCGCCATCGAGATGGCCTTGAAGGACCGCTCCGCCGAGACCGAGCTTCCCATCGAGAACAACGTGGTCGTCGCCGGCATCGGATGTTCGGGAAACATGGTCCACCTGCTCGAAGGGCCGCAGCCCTTCGGGTTTCACGGCATCCACGGCCGGACCCTTCCCATAGCTCTGGGAGTGAAAATGGGACGGCAGGACCTCAACGTCCTGGTCGTAGCCGGGGACGGGGACTTCCTATCCATTGGCGGGGAGCACATCGGACCCCAAGCCCAGCGCAACCTGGACGTTACCGTCGTGATAATGGACAACGGGGTATACGGCCTGACCAAGGGCCAGAGCTCTCCCACAATGGAGTTGGGCGGCATCAGCTCCAGTACCCCCTACGGGAAATTGGAGGGAGCCGTCAATCCCCTGGAACTCTACCTGACCCTGGGAGTTACCTTCGTGGCCAACTCCTACTCCAGCCGGGTGCGAGACTTGGCGCAACTGATAAAACAGGGCATGGACCACAAAGGGTTCTCCATCGTCCACGTCCAGTCGCCCTGCACGACCTACAATGATACCCACGACATGCTCAAGGGAAACCCGGCAAAAGACATTCCCGCACAGGTGTGGAACATACCCGATGACCACGACACCTCCGACATTGTCGCCGCTTATGCAGTGGCCCGTGCCGAAGGCTGCCCGATGGGAGTCATCTACAAAGACGCCGAGAGCGTCTCCCTGGACCAACGGGCGGATGACGTACGGAGCCGGGTTTCGTCCAAGTCCGTCGAGGAGCTGATGGCTACCGTCACCCTCTAGGACACCCTCAGAAACAAGCCCTTGCTGAAAAGGACGCCGTTGGTTCGGCGTCCTTTTCGTGTTATGTCTACCACTGGAACGATTTCGGTTATACAATCAACTTATCATGAGGCCATCGGATAAGGCCATCCAAGCGCTCCAGATAGTCAGCGACCACGGGCCGATGACGCCGACGACCTTTGCTTCGATGATGTGGTCTCTGGAGACGGACTCGGAGTCCCCCAGCTTAAGCGGGTATGTTCGAAAGGCAGGGGAATACCTCGCCTGGCTTCAGCAGCGGGGATGGGTGGAACTGTCCAAAAGCTCCCACGAATATTTCCTGACCAAGCAGGGGGCTGAGACTCTGGTTGGCAGCTTCATCAACAAGCACCGAACCCTGCTGTAAACCGGACCCCCCGGAGAGGCCCGAGGGACTAGGCTTCCGCTTCTGTCTCGTCGAGGGCCTGATACTTCGTCGGACACTTCACGATGATGTTGTCGGTGTGAAATCGCCCATCTCCGGCGAAGGAGCCCTCCAGCACGATCTCCGAATGGGGGTTGAAGAACAGGTCCGGCAGCACGCCGTTGTACGTGGCGTCTAGGTCACGCACCTGGTCCGTGATGGTGAAGTTGGCCTCCAGGTCGCTCTCTCCAACCCTCTGGTAAGTCTCCGGCACCAGCGTCCCCACAACTCTGATGCTCTTTCCGTCCAGGTTCGAGGAATCTGCAAGGGACTCTTCAACGGTGTAGTAGTAGAGCTTGTTGCCTGGGAAGGCCTCGTAGACCAGATATGCGAGGGCCAACACCAGGACCACTCCAATAAGTACGAAGCGGCCCTTGCCCTTTAGGAATCCGAGCGGTCCAGTTTCTCTATCTGCGTCTATCATGGGTTTATAGTTGTCGCGTCGTCTTGCCACATGGCGGCTGTTCCAGAATAGCTAACGGACAGCGGTTAATCAACCGTCATCAGGTTGACTCGGAGCCTGACGGGTCCTCACGGCTCTCCAACGCGTCCTTCAACTCTCGAATCTCGGCCTCCAACTCATTCTGACGTCTGACCATGAAAAAAACATATAGAAAGAACACCACCCAGGTGACTGCATAGGCGGCAAAAAGCCAGGGCAAATTATGGTCCATTGGTCACCGCCGGTCTAAGGGATTTGGTACAAGCCTCGCCGCGAATCTGGCCTGCTTGAGCGTCTCTTCCGCTGTCTTCAACGATAGACGGCTCTTGAGAATATAGGCAAACAGCGCCGTGAAGGTTAAAGCCGAAAACAACAGCACGGTCCGCATGTCGCCGTCCAGGCTTCCCGGCTCTGCGAAGGGGCCCACAACCGTGCCTGGGTGGACTGAACGCCACCATTGGGCAGCGAAGTAGACTATGGGCACGTCCACGAAACCGATCACACCCAGCACACCTGCGTATATTCCCCCCTGCGTCTTGTTAGGCGCGTAGGCTCGCACCATCAGGTAGACGATGTATATGAGCCACAGGATCACCGATGTGGTCAGCTTGGGCTCCCACGTCCACCACACTCCCCAAACGGGCCGCATCCAGATCGTGCCGGTTATCAATATCAGGGTGGCAAAGACCACGCCGATCTCCGCCGACGTGTGGGCCACTGCGTCCCACCAGGGGTTGCGTTTCCACAAGTACATTACCGACCCGATGAACACGATGAAAAAGGCCAGAAACGCCACCCACGCTATGGCAACGTGGAAGTACATGATTCGCTGCACGTGGCCCATAACCTGTTCCGTAGGGGCCCACATGAAGATGAGATACAGGTTGGCCACCATCATCCCGCATATCGCAGGCAGGGCCAGGGCCTTCAGAAAACTCACGATGAAGCGGGGATCCGCACCCGCACGACCGGCAATCCTTTGTGCGTCAGTCCTTGCCACTCAACTATTCCTCAACAGCAAGTCCAAAAAGCCACGGACAGAGTACCAGAAACACGGCGTCGAATACAGCTATAAGCCCCAGCCAACTGGTGATTCCCACGGGGCTGTCTGAGCCTATCGCTCCAGAGGACGCCTCCACAGCCCCGATTATCACGGGAAGGACCACCGGGAAGAACAGGGCCGGTAGCATGATCTCCTTGGAGCGGGTGTGGACGGCGATAGCCGAAAACAGTGTTCCGACCGTAGCAAACCCCAATGTGGCCAATAGAATGGCGAGGACCAACCCGAGGGAGAAGCCTGAAAACCCGAGCACGGCGGCGAATACAGGCAGGACCACCGCCTCCACCACGACCATGAACAGGAACGTGCCCAACATCTTGCCGAGGTAGATGGAGTCGCGGCTCACAGGAGCCAGCAGCAGCCCATCCAACGTGCCCTTGTCCTTTTCCAGGGAGAAGGCCCTGTTCATGGCCAGCACCCCTGCAAAGGCAAAAGCGACCCACAGGATGCCCGGAGCCAGCTCGTCCACTACGTTGCGTGTGACGTTGAGGGAGAAGTTGAACACCAGGACAGCCAATAGAGCAAACACTAAGACCGAAACAACTATGTCTCTGGTGCGTACCTCCAACAGGATGTCCTTCCAGGCTATGGTGAACACAGGTCCCCAGAAGTCCCTCACTGGACTGCCTCCAGGCAACGCCGGTAGACGCCTCTGAAGCCGGCGACGTCCAGGGCGCTCCTGGACTCCTCATAGGCTATTTTTCCGCCGGATAGGATAGCCACACGATCTCCCCACTCCAAGCCCTGTTCCACGTTGTGGGTAGTCATGACCACTGATCGGCCTTCAGCCACCCAGCCCTCAAGAAGGCCGCCCAGCATGTCCAACGCTTCCTGGTCCAACCCAGCTTCCGGCTCGTCCATAAGCAGAATCCTGGGTTCGTGGAGGATGGCCCTAGCTATGGACAGGCGCCTCTGCATACCGTTGGACAGGGTTCCCGCCTTGCTGTTCCTGCGAGCCTCCAAACCCATTATGTCAAGCGCCTCCGAAATCCGACGTTCGGGATTCCTGACTCCGTAGAGCCGGGCAAAAAACCGCAAGTTCTCCTGGCAGGTCATGTCTTCATACAAGAGGTTCCGATGAGGGACGACTCCGAGCATTCTACGAACGGCGCGGGGGTCCTGGTTTCGTTCGATTCCGCCGACCCAGACCTGACCGGCGTCAGGACGGGCCTGAGTGGAGAGGACTTTGAGAAGAGTGGTTTTCCCAACACCGTTGGCGCCGAATATGACCAGGAACCGGCCCCATTCGACCGTAAGATCCAGGTCCCATAGGACAGGCCAGTCCCCGAATCCCTTGCGCAGACCCGTTACGGCGATGGCTTGGCCGTCAGCCGGAGAAACCACCCAACCATGATAAACCTCCGCCAAAACTCGCCGCAACCAACATTGGAGCCCTGCGGCGTGAGGCCGGTCGTAAATGCCTTGATTGCTCCGTTTCTTGACATAGGTATTGCCCAACCGTAACATGAAGCTCATATCGCAGGCGGCGTACTTCCTATAAACGGCGTCCTGAAACAGGAGGAGCCTTACCTAATGAAAAGGCCCGATCAGATTAAGCAAGCGCCCGATCAGGGATTCGGAGAACGTGTCCCTCCGGGTCAGTTTGTTTCTCAGAAGTTCCCCGTTTTGACCTACGGACCCACCCCGCGCATCGACCTGAAGGACTGGAAGCTGCGCTGTTTCGGCCTCGTAGACAAGGAGATGGAGTTCACGTGGGAGGAGTTCAAGGCTCTGACGTGGACCAGGGTCACCGCCGACTTCCACTGCGTAACCCAGTGGAGCTCGCTGGACAATACCTGGGAGGGCGTTCTGTTCACCGACCTTATGGAGTTGGTGAACCCCAAGCCCGAAGCCAACTTCGTCATGGCCCACTGCTACGGCAACTACACCACCAACATCCCCCTGGAGACCCTCACGTCAGATAATTCTCTTCTAGCACACATGCAAAACGGTTCCGAGATAGGAAAGGACCACGGCTGGCCGCTGCGGCTGGTGGTGCCCTCCAAGTATGCGTGGAAGAGCGCAAAATGGGTCACCGGAATAGAGTTCATGGCGGAGGACCAACCGGGTTTCTGGGAACAGCGGGGCTACAGCAACAACGCCGACCCGTGGAAGGAAGAGCGCTTCTGGCCTGAGCTGTCTTAGCCGAGCCCGAAGCGTAGAGGGAGAAAAACGAAGCGGTCAGCTATAGCTGACCGCTTTTTTGTTGGATGGTTCCTGTGTCTGGAGAGTAAGAGGCGTTTCGCAGTGATCCTAAGGGGTCTACCAACCGGTGCGCCGCTTGCCGCAAGCTTTGCAGAACACGCTACGAAGCGGCCCATTCTCGGCTCCGCAATACTCACACTTCCACATCGCAGATAACCTCCATCAAGAAAGGTTGATTAGATTATCTTATCACAGGCACAAAGGCTCCGCTATGCCGCCTTCCGCTGTGGATTCGGGTCGGAATCCGGATGCCGCGATGCCGTGGCCGCCTCCTTCACCCTGTCCTTAATCAGTCCGCACTGGAGGCACTCCAGGAAGTCACCGTATATGTCACTGGCCATGGCCAGGTCTCCCTTGCATTTGGGGCACGCCTTTAGGAAAACCATCGCGGGTCCGTTGCCTTTCGGGGTCATTTCCGACCTTTCGTGAATTAGCCGAGCCTTCGCCGCCTTAACGATTTGACGAAGAACAATTAAGCTTGATGGAATTATATGACTTGACACCGTCCGTGTCAAGTAGTAACATATATTCAAGTCAACATGGAGTTGGAACATGCAGCAAAGGCGCCGACAAAAGCCAGAGACGGCAACCCGAACTGAGATAAACCGTGTGGTGATCAGGACACGGCCCGAGCAGACGGGCCTGGCGAAAAAGTCCCCGTCCGAACCTCCAGCCCCACAGAACGCTCAGGAAAGCGGTCAGAACATCGGCGACGAGCTCCAGGGCGTATACATCATTAGCGTGGCGGCGCGAATCCTTGCCATGCACCCTCAGACTCTCCGCAAGTACGAGCGTCTGGGGCTGGTTTCTCCCTTCAGGACCATTGGAATGCTGCGGCTCTATTCGGAAGAAGACATCCAAACGCTTAGGCTCATCAGACACTTTGAGGAAAACCTGGGCCTGAACCTGGCCGGGGTCGAGTTCGCCCTCACCCTCGTCAACCGGCTCATAGAGATGCGCCAGCGGCTCCTGAACGTCAATGACGCCGACGACCTGCCCGGCCAGGTTGACGCCGAAATCAAAGACATGTTCCGGTGGCTTGGGCTGCCCCTCGACGGGGACGCCGTCAGCGAGGAGAGGGGATAGCCAATGGAACGGGACAACGACCACGTCAACGGGCACAATCCCGAAGACGCCACTGCCGAAACCTCACCTTCTGTCGAACAGGAGTTTGACCCAGAACAGATGAAAGCGGCGTTGCAGCGTGCCCAAGCAGAGTTGATCAACTACAAGCGACGGGCCGAAGAGGAGAAGGAAGAGACGCTGAAGTACGCAAGCTCCCGCGTTGTCCTCAAGATTTTGCCGGTGCTTGACGAGTTCTCACTGGCCATAGCTCACGCAGAATCGACCACTGCTCAGCAAGGCCCAACCAGCGACGGAAACGACCATCAGGTTTCCTGGCTGGAGGGCGTGCGGCTAATACACCGGAAGTTGAGCTCCGTGTTGGAGTCGGAGCTGGTCGACAGGATAGAGGCGGAAGGAAAGCCCTTCGATCCCCTGGAACATGAAGCGATGGGCTACCAGGAGAGCACGGACCACCCGGAAGGTCATATCATGTCGGTGGTCCGCGAAGGGTACAAGATGCACGGCCGGGTAATACGACCGGCTTTGGTGATGCTGGCTAAACAGCCGGAAAACCGCAGCCAGCAGACCGAGGATGAGTCCGATCAGACGGACTCCGATGGAAAGGAGAACCGCAATGCCTAAGGTGATAGGCATAGACCTGGGAACAACCAATTCGGTGACGGCTGTGATAGAGGCCAACGATCCTATGGTCCTGGAGAACGCCGAAGGCGCGCGAATCACGCCCTCGGTGGTGGCAGTCAACGCCAAGTCCAACGAGACTTATGTGGGACAGATGGCCAAGCGCCAGGCCGTAACCAATCCGGAAAATACAATCTTTTCAGTCAAGCGTCTGATGGGCCGCAAATTCGAAGACGCTGAGGTGCAACGCGCCATTGGCGTGCTTCCCTACAAGATAGTCAAGGCGGCCAACGGCGACGCCCACGTGGAGATGGGCGGCAAGACCTACGCACCTCCACAAGTTTCGGCCCTGGTGCTCCAAAAGCTGAAGCAGGACGCCGAGTCCAAACTGGGAGAGCGCATAAACCAGGCGGTAATCACCGTTCCGGCCTACTTCAACGACGCCCAGAGGCAGGCTACCAAAGACGCCGGGCAGATTGCCGGGCTGGAAGTGCTCCGCATTATCAACGAGCCGACGGCTTCATCGCTGGCCTACGGCATCGACAAGAAGAAGTCCGACCCCGCTCTGGCCGTATTCGATCTGGGGGGCGGGACCTTCGACATCACCATCCTCCAGCTTGGAGAAGGAGTATTTGAGGTCAAGTCCACCAACGGGGACACTTTCCTAGGAGGGGATGACTTCGACAACCGCATAATCGATTGGCTCGTTCAGGAGTTCCGCCAGGAGTCTGGAATAGACCTCAGAAACGACAACATGGCCCTGCAGCGTCTGCGAGACGCCGCGGAGAAGGCGAAAGTTGAGCTGTCCACCGTACCCGAAACGGAAGTCAATCTGCCGTTCATCACAGCGGACGCCAGCGGCCCCAAGCACATGGTGCTCACTCTTACACGGGCGAAGCTGGAGCAGCTGGTAGCCGACCTCCTCGACCAGACTGAAGCTCCTTGCCGGAGAGCCCTCGAAGACGCGGGACTGTCTGCGAGCCAGATAGACGAGGTCATTCTGGTTGGAGGCATGACGCGAATGCCCGCCGTTCAGGCCAAGGTAAAAGACATCTTTGGCCGGGAACCCAGCCGGGGAGTGAATCCCGACGAGGCGGTGGCAGTGGGCGCCGCCATACAGGCGGGAGTGTTGGTGGGAGACGTGAAAGACATCCTGCTGCTGGACGTAACGCCCCTGACCCTGGGGCTTGAGACCCTGGGCAACGTATGCACTCCGCTCATACAGCGTAACACCACCATTCCCACCGCCAAGAGCGAGGTGTTCACCACCGCCGCCGACATGCAGTCCAGCGTGGAGATCCATGTACTGCAGGGCGAACGCCAGATGGCCGGGGACAACAAGTCCATAGGCCGCTTCATCCTGGACGGCATTCTGCCCGCCCCCAGGGGAGTGCCGCAGGTCGAGGTGACCTTCGACATCGACGCCAACGGAATCCTCAGCGCCTCGGCCAAGGACAAGGGCACCGGCAAGGAGCAACGGATCGTCATTCAGTCCTCCTCCGGGCTTGAGTCGGACGAAGTCGACCGCATGGTGAACGAGGCCCAGCAGTTCGCCGAGGAGGACAAGAGGAAGCGCACTGAGGCGGAAACCCGCAACCAGGCTGACAGCCTGGTCTATTCCACCGAGAAGCTGCTGAGCGAGCAGGGAGAAAACGTCCCCGCAGAGTTGAAGCAGGACGTTGAAGAAAAAGTCCAAAGGCTCAAGACCGCTGTCCAGAGCAACGACGTTGCGGCAATGCAGACCGGCATCACCGAACTAAATGCATCCCTACAGGCATTGGGACAGGCCGTATACAGCTCATCCGGAGCGGCGCCCGACGCCGGACCGCCCGGAGACGGCCCCGAGGGAGGCGACCAGCCAGGAGGCACGGTGGAAGGGGAATACAGGGAGCTGTAATTTCCGATGTCGAATTCGCGGCGCGCCAGATTCTTGTAAGAACTGGGCGGCGCAGCCAGAGAGGAGCGCCATGTCAAATGAAAGTATAGACAACCAGGAAGATTTCGAACAAGCGCCTTTGGAATTGGATGTCTCACTCACGGGAGGAGATCTGAGCGCCATCCAGGTCCACTATCTGGACAAGCTAAAGAGGCAGGCCGACCTGTACGCCAGATACAGAGAAGCCTCCGACGTAGAGAAATGGATAATCGAAGCGTTGAGCAAGGCGACTTACTCAGCCTACCGGGACTGCCTGAACAACGGCATGGAAGACCACGCCAAGCAACTCATCGCCGGAATCGACCCTTCAGAGTAGCCAGACAGGGCCTGGTCCTCTCTTGAGGATGGGTTAAGGGTCAGTGGCGCTCAGGCTCTGACTTGGGCTCTAGACTACGGTCTTGGCAGGCATGACGGATGGTGTGTTTCACAAGCCGTGGTAAGGAAATATGAGCCGCTTGACCTCTTCGACGCTGGCCCTGGCGAAATCCCGGGCCTGAGTGCGCAGACCGTCCTCCAGATTCAGGGCAAGCTGCCCGTCTCTCAGGAAGCCTCCCGAATGCGTTTCGGTCAACTGCTCGGGTATCCTCTCAGGGAACTCCTGCTCTGACATCACTCCGTAGGCCAGGGCCCAGCAGCGGGCTACCGCTTCGACGTTGTATCCGCCGCCTCCCAGAGCCAACCAGGGGATTCCCATGGCCGAAAACTCACCGACGACTTGGGAGAAGCCGTTGGATGACAGCAGCAGATGGGCCAACGGATCGTTATAGTAGGTGTCGATCCCAAGCTGGGTGACCAGGACGTCCGGCTTGAAAGCGGAGAGCAACGGCGGAACGATCTCGCGGAAGCATTCCAGGTAGAGGTCGTCGGACGTATAGGGGAACAAGGGCAGGTTGACGGAATATCCTCTGCCATTGCCTGAGCCAACTTCTTCCACCGAGCCGGTGCCGGGAAACAGATAGCGGCCCGACTCATGCACCGATATTGTGAGGACCCTGGGGTCGTCGTAGAAGGCTTCCTGGACTCCGTCGCCGTGATGCACGTCTATGTCCACATAGGCTGCCTTCATGCCGTATGACAGCAGCCGGTTGATGGCGATGACCGGGTCGTTGAAGATGCAGAATCCCGAGGCGCGTCCAGCGGCGGCGTGGTGGAGGCCGCCTCCTATGTTGAAGGCTGTGTCGGCCTGTCCGGATGCAACCATTTCGGCAGCGACCACCGACCCTCCAGAGCTCAGCATGGCCGCCTCGTACATGCCGTCATAGATTGGGTTGTCCCCGGCGGCGCTGAAATTGTACAAGTGGGCCTCTGACAACCTTTCGCCCTTGCTCAAGGCTTTGACCGCCTCGATGTAAGCGGTCTCGTGGAAGCTGCCCACCTCCTCGTCGGTGGCCGGGCGAGGATCGATGAGTCGGGACTGCTCGGACCCGAAGGCCCCAAACGCGTCGAGAAGCCGGTGCGTGTGCATGAGCCGCACGGGCCGCATGGGGTGGTCGCTGCGCAGCACATGCTGGGACATGGCGTCCCGATATACGAAAACGGCCTTCCGGGTCATCTGTCTTGCCTTAGCAGTGTCGCCAGGGCTATTCCGCAGCGACGATGGTGTTCCGCAACGTCCCTATGCCGCTGATTTCGATTTCGCACACGTCCCCGACCTTCATGTCCTCTGTCACGCCCTCGGTGCCCATCCAAATCACGTCGCCGGGATAGAGGGTCAGGTACTTGCTCATCTCGGAAATGTAGGTGGCCGTGTCGAATATCATCGTGCCGGTGTTGAACTGGGACATCACCTGGCCGTTGAGCCGTATGATGGTCTCCAGGTTGGTCGGGTCCAGGCCCGTGGCTATCCAGGGGCCCATGGGCTTGAAGGTGTCGGTGTTCTTTGCCCGCCACAGGGTGCGGTCCTCCTTTTGCCAGGCCCGTTCGCTCACGTCGTTCCCTATGGTGTATCCCAGCACACAGTCAAGCGCCTCGTCGTAGGAGAGGTTCTTGGCCTGCTTGCCTATGACCGCCACCAGCTCGCCTTCGTAATGCAAGTCCGTGGCGTCCTTGGGACGGACGATGTTCTCGTCGTGGGCGATGATGGCGTTGACGGCCCTGTACCCGATGTCGGCCTTGGAGGGAATCTGCGGCTCCCGCCCCAGCTTCCTTGCGGCCCAGGTAACGTGTTCGGGATAGTTGGTGCCCGCGGCGTAGAAAGTCAGAATCTCGACCGGCGGCAGCAGCTTCACCTGGTCTAATGGATGACTCCGGTCGGTCTCCGTGTAGGAGTCGAATGGGCTTCCGTCCACCTCCACCACCCGGTCGTCGTTCACGATCCCGTAGCTTATCCGGTCTCCTTGTTGAAAGCGGCACCACTTCATGCCGGACCTCCATTGCTCAGATGAATTTCGCCCATTCTGACGCCCCCGGGAGAGCGGGTCAAGAACCGGCGGTTAGCCAGAGAATCTCAGTATGGCAATTTTGCCGCCTACGCCACTTTAGCACGACTGCTTCACAGTTAATGGACTTTCCGTTGATTCATTGTTGCTTAATATTTTGGCTTTTTGTTAGGATGCGCCGAAGCGGTGAACGACATTCGTTAACTCACGCCGTAGGTGGAAGGATCATCGTTTGCGTATCAGCGGCCCACTGACTGGACCATCGAGTTACGGAAAGCTCCCGACCACGCTTCTACTGGCCTTGGGTCCAACTCTTTGTTTGATTCTCGCTATCGCATCGTGCGGAGGAGGAGACGCTGATTCCACGACTCTCGGCCTTACACCGCCGGCCGCCAGTACAGATTCGGAGGCGGAATGTGTTGCTCTCCGTTCTGATCAGTCAGACACTCCGGACTCAAAAAGTCTCACACCCAGCCCTGTGGAGTCACCCGCACCGGGGTCCACGGGCTTTGCTGTTGATCCCAGCCCCGCTCCGGAGGAAGTTGTCTTCAGCAAAGCACATCCCCCTTCACACCACGGCGCTGCCACCGCTTCGGTGGAAGAACGAATTTATGAATCCGACGCCGTAGTCAGAGCCTCCCTAATATCTGCAGGATCCCAAGGCTTGTGCTTTCGGGTGGTCGAATATCTAAAAGGCTCTGGGCCCACAGACATCTTGGTTTGGGACTCCGGTTACGGACTCAACGTGACCTGGGCAGACCGAGAGGCCGTACTTTTCTTGAGTCTGCCAGAAACAGAGTCTAATGATGTGCATTTCTTCTTCACAAAGACGCACGAGTACTATACCGGAGACCTTACTTTTGGCCATACCATTGGCACTCGAAACCCTGTTTGGCTGCCCATGGACGAGAGCAAAAGCGAAGAAAGCGCCCTGGAATTTATCACCGACTATGAGGCTCCTACAGGGGAACCGTTCCCGACGATCTCCTTGACCGACCTCCGCTCAAAGATAGCGTGGGTGGAGGGAGGAGAGGGCGTCGAAGGCTACGACGAGTGCATAAGATACGCTCTCCATAGTCAGAGAAGGATACGAGATTGGGAAACGCATTATGGAGACCCCTGGAGTCCGTACGAATTTGAAGAACAGGCGGCATCAGGAGCAGCCGAAGGGACAGCCCTTTACAGCGTTGATTTTCGGGATGGGCGTTACACTGACTACGTTAGGTCCTGGTTGACTGGACAGGACGCTGACCTTTTCGGAGTGGGTGTTGTTGACGACGATGCAGTTGCCTCTAATGGATATGATCGAACCGTAACGATCGCTCGGCCTTTGCCTGGAGGCGCTTATACGTTTGTGCACCATACTCTTCCTCCCGTGTATTGGCCGTGCGATTACTCCTCGTCTTATGGGTCAGGCGTAGAGGCTCTCGTAACCGTAACCGCCCCTGCGGGCACGGTGCACGAGGCGTTCTTCGACCCGGCAGCCGTAGGACAGGCGGTGGGAGCGGACGGCTCCAACGGCGTGCTGAAGCCGGCAGAGTTCACGGTAGGCGAGACGGCGACGACCATGCAGGGCCTTAAGTGGGGAAACGGCTCCGTCGTCCTGACCCTGTCTCCCTACACGTCCTTGACGGGCAATAGCTTGGACTTCATAGCCTTGGACGGGTCGGTAGCCTTTTCCCTCGATTCCAACGATGCGACGGCAGACGCAGCAGCCGGGACGTTGACCTGGGCGGTGGAGCCTGCCCCCTGGCGGGCTGGGGACAGGCTGATGCTGCGCATACGGTAGGCGGAAACATCCCCAGTCGGTTCCATGCCCTAGTTAAGGCGATCAGCCATCCAGGCGGTACAAGTCCGCACGTCTCGTTGACGGGTCTTGGCGCCTATAATACAATTCTCCCAACCCCATCTTCGACTTCACCCACTATTCAAACACGCCACTAACGACCTAAAGGAAAGGCCAACTAAGGAGGGCAAAATGGCTGGCAGCGAAGACATTGCATTGATGGCCCATTTGATGAGGCGAGCCGGTTTCGGATGTCCAAGGGACGAACTGGAAGTTCTCGCGGCCAGGGGATACGAGGAAGTTGTAGAGGACCTGGTCGACCCAGACGGTCGGGGCATACCGGGCACAGACCTGGAACTGCTCTTCAGGTACTACCCCAACATCGAAAACCCCGAGCCCCCTCCGCAGGGACGCTGCAACGTCATTTATCAGATGATCAACAGCCCCCGGCAGTTGGAAGAGAAGATGGTCCTCTTCTGGCACATGGTGTTCGCCACCGGCAACGCCAAGATAAACAGTCCCCCGGAGATGGTCAGGCAGATAAACATGTTCCGCCGCTGCGGAATGGGCAACTACCGGGACCTGTTGCTGGAACTGGCCAGGGACCCGGCAATGATTTACTGGCTGGACAACAACTACAACCACAAGGACCAGCCCAATGAGAACTGGGGGCGTGAGCTTCTAGAGCTGTTCTCCATGGGCCAGGGCAACTACACCGAGAAGGACGTCTTCGAGTGCTCCAGGGCCTTCACAGGCTGGACCATCGCCCACAAGATTCCGGGCGGAGGCACCGGAAGAAAGCTGTGGCCCTTCATCTACAACGAAGAAGACCACGACGACGGCGAGAAGGAATTCCTGGGCCACCGGGGACGGTTCAACGGCGAGGACATCATCGAGATAGTCGTGCGCCAGCCTGCCACGTCCCGGTTCATCGCCCGTCACCTGTACAACTTCTTCGTGGCAGACGAGGTGCAGGTGCCCGCGTGGCTCCATAGTCCGCCCCGGGACTCCGTCGCTATGAACATCATAGGCGACGCTTTTATCAACTCAGGGTACGACATGAAGGAGACTCTGCGAGTCCTGTTCAACTCCGACTTCTTCAAGGAGTCCATGTACAAGCGCGTCAAGAGTCCCGCCGAGTTGGTGGTCGGTACGCTCAGAGTGGCGGGAGACTTTCGATTCCCCCGACCCGGAATGCAGGACATGGTGGAAGAGTCGGGCTACATGGGACAGGAAATCATCAACCCGCCCAGCGTCGAAGGATGGCACTTCGGCCCCGAGTGGATAGACAGCGGGGCGCTGGTGCGGCGCATCAATTTCGCCGCCGACCTTTTTGCCAACCCGGAGATGCCTGGCGTCCAGTCCATCATCCAGAGAATTCACGCAATGGGCGACCGCACCGCCGCCGAAATGGTGGACGACTGTCTCGACCTTATGGGGCCGGTCCAGGTGGAGGAAGGCACCAAAGAGGAGCTTGTCTCACTGGCCGAACGCGGCGGAGACGTTACGTGGGGAAGCGAAGATGACGCGAAACTCTCTTCACAGCGAGTGGCGGACATGCTGGCCTTAATTGCATCATCCAGGGAGTTCCAGTTCGCCTAACAGGCGGCCAGCCTATCAAGCGCACTTTGAGAACGCAAAGGGGGACGAGATGCCTAGCAGCACAGGCATGCTTACACAACAGGTGAAGGGAAGAGTCTACAACTACTCCCATTGCCTGGGGGGCTCCAGCGGAGACCGCGGCTTCTTCGCGCCAGTGGACTTTGCCGTGGGGAATGAAGGGCGCATCTACGTGGTCAACACGGGATTCGAGTTCTACCCCCAATACGTCGGAATCACAGCCTGCAACCTGGACAGCGAGATTTTCTGGAGCGACCGGGGCTACACCTTCGGCAGCAACCGGGAAAGCGCTATGCCCAAGTCCATCGCCGTAGACTCAGACGAGAACGTATACGTGTCCGACGAGTTCAACAACCAGATATACATCCTGAACAGGGATGGAGAGTTGGTCGGAAACTGGGGCTCGAAGGACGTGGACGCAGGCTCGACCGTCGACGCAACTGGACGCTCACTGCACCTGTACCTGCGAAAGTACATGGGCGGAAACACCGGAGACGGCCAGTTGAACGGCCCTTCAGGGCTGGCATTCGATCCCGACGGCCATCTCCTGGTCGTGGACGGACACAATCACCGGGTGCAGAAATTCACCAAGGACGGGCAATACATATCCCAGTTTGGCAGCTTCGGCTCCGAGGAGGGCGAGTTCAATATGCCCTGGGGCATCACGGTGGACTCGGAAGGAAACATCTTCGTGGCCGACTGGCGAAACAACCGGGTGCAAAAGCTGAGTCCTGAAGGCAAGCACCTGGCTACGATTGGAGGACCCGGTTCGGAGGCAGAGCTCAGCTTCCCTGCCGGAGTGGCGGTGGACAAGGACGGGGACATCTACGTCGCCGACTGGGGCAACAACCTGCTCCGCGTATACGAGGCTGACGGCTCCTTCATCACCAACTTCGTGGGAGACGCCTGGGAGGTCTCCCAGTGGGCTGCCGACCGGATTTCCGCTGACCCGATGATCCAGAAGAAACGGCGACTCGTGGACCTCACACCCACGTGGCGGTTCTGGCGCCCAGTTGCCGTAAACGTAGATGACGAGGGTCGGGTGATGGCTCTGGAGGCCCTTCACCACCGCCTGCAGGTCTACCGCAAGGAGCAGGGCTGGTTGGAGCCTGACTTCATAGACGGGGCCATAGGCGCGCCCTTCAACTAGACCTGACGGTACCCAGAAACAATAGCAGAGGCCGGAACGAACGTTCCGGCCTCTCTTTTTTGTCAGATGCGACAGGGCTTGGCTCTGAGCCGGACCTAGTTCGACCCCCGCAAGCGGGGATCGAGAACGTCCCTCAACGCATCACCCAGCAGGTTCCACGCAAACACCACGATGGCAATGGCTAATCCGGGGAACACCGGCAGCCACGGCCCGATCCCGATGTACTGTTTCGTGGCGCCCCTCAGCATGTTCCCCCACGACGGATCATCGACCGCCGCTCCCAGCCCCAGGAAGCTCAGGGAGGCCTCGGCGATAATGGCTATACCCAGTTGGAAAGTAATCATTACTATCAGTATCCCTACGGTGTTGGGGACCAAATGCCGCATAATGATGCGCCAGTCGGACGCTCCCAACGCCCGTGCAGCGAGCACGTAGTCCATCTCCTTGATCGCCAACGCCTGGGACCGGATTATTCTCGCAGTGCTCGGCACAAACAGAATGGACAACGCGATGATCACGTTGGTGAGAGAGGTGCCCAAGGCGGCCACAATTGCGATGGCCAGAACGATATAAGGGAAAGCGATCATTCCGTCGATGAACCGCTGGATCACAAGGTCCGTGAAGCCCCCGAAGTAAGCGCTGCTTACGCCGACGAACAGTCCAATCATCGATCCGACGAAAGCGCTTATCAGACCGACTCTAAGGGAAATGCGACCGCCGGCTACGATGCGGCTGAACACGTCACGGCCTAGTTCGTCGCCCCCCAGCCACTGGTCAGAACTGGGGGAGGCGTAAAGCTTGGTATGGTCAGTGTCGTAAGGGTCGTGGCGCTGAATGAGGGGCGAGAATATGGCGACACCAATCAGGAGCAGGGCAACGACTCCCGCCGCTGCGCCCAGAGGTTTCTTGCTGGCGAAGGTGGCAAGATTCCTCCAGACGGACCGCTTGGGCCGGAGGTCCGTATACCCCGGCCCTATAACTCTCGTGTCATTTATCGGTTCCTGGCTCATCGCCTGTGTTGATGTCCTGTCAACCTAAGGTTAGGTGTAGCGTATCCTCGGGTTTAACCAGCCGTACATCAAATCGGTCAGCAGGTTCAATAACAAGACTATCACTGTTATTGACATTACTATTGCCTGGACCACCGGGAAGTCCCTTTGCCCTACCGACGTAATAAGCTGGCTTCCCATTCCCGGCACGTTGAATATTCGCTCGATGACAACGGTCCCGGCCATCAACCGTCCGAACTCGTAGGCCGCCACGGTAACCACAGGCAACAGGGCGTTCTTGAGAGTGTGTCGCCCAATGACCGCCAATTCGGTCAACCCCTTGGACCTGGCTGTTCGTATATAGTCTTCCCGAAAAACCTCCAGCACGGCGGACCTGGTCACGCGGGCAATAAATGCCATGTTGGAAAAAGCCAGAGCCAGGGCTGGAAAGGCCAATTGCTCCAAGTTAAGCGCCGGGTCTTCCCAAAACTCGGCGTACCCCAGCGGAATGCCGTACCCAAACTCATTGGCCAGTATAAACACCACCATTATCCCTATCCAGAAATTGGGAAGCGCTATACCGGCTATGGTAATTAGCCTGCCAAGATAATCAAAGACTCCGTCCTGCCTAATGGCCGAAACTACTCCAAGCGGTACAGATACGGCCACTGCCATTATGAGGGCCATGATGGTGAGTTGGATGGTTACGGGGAATTTCCGCTTCAGGTCATCCCACACCGGGGTCCGGTAATGGAAGGAATTGCCGAAATCACCCTGAAGCATGCCCCAGACCCAAGTGCCGTACTGGTTGATGAGGGGCCGGTCTGTGCCCAGCTTCTTGGCTAGAGCCTGCCGTTCTTCTTCGGTGTAGTCAGCCTCGCCGGACGCGCCGGCAAGCCGGGCCTCAGCAGGGTCGCCGGGTACAACCCTCAACAGAACAAAAACCAGGGACGTGACGATAATGAGGGTCGGGATAAACAACAGGACCCGCTTTACGATGTAGGCCTGCATCTCTTAACTCGCTCCGTCCGACCTTTTGTTTCGCTTTCGTCTATTCGGATTCCACTAACAGTGCCGGAATTTTAGCAGACCTTTCAGCGGGCGTCACTACATCCGCGTACAATCAATCAAGGGGACAGGCTTGGCGTTGAGCCAGGGGCCTGTCCCCTTGATAACCTACGTTCTGTGATTTAGCCGCAGCTGGGGTCGCACCAGATGTGGGCCCAGTCCTGGTAGTGGCCCAGGGCGGGAGGCGGGTAGAAGCCCTTGATTCGCTTGTCTACGAACATGGACTCTACTTTGAAGTACATGTAGGGCCAGGAGTTGTCCTGGAGCAGGATGTCGTTGGCCTGGACCACCAGCGCCCTTCTTGCGTCAGGATCTGTTTCAGTCGCGATCTGGTCCCAGAGAGGCTCTGCCTCGGGGTTGTAGTAACCCGTCCGGGCAACGTCCGCTGTGCTGCCCTTCTTGTAGGAGTTAGCGGAAGCGTCCGGGTCGGGGTAGGAGAAGCTGTTCGCCATTACAGCGAATTCGAAGTCGCCGCTAACGTAGGCGGACATCCCCGCCACGCTTTCCAGCTGGCGGATGGTAACGTCCCAACCAAGGAACTCCTTGAGCTGCTGTTTAACCAGTACAGCAACGTCGCAGAACTCGATTACAGTCCGGCAGGTTAGAGTCGGCGCAAATCCCTCTCCGTAGCCTGCTGCCTCCATAAGGGCCTTGGCTTCGGCTATGTCGGCCTCCGACTTGACGCCGGGGGAGTCCTCACGGAACCCGGGCATCTGCAGGGCCTCTTCGATTGGGAAGCTCCAATCGAATCCGGCAGGTATCGGCGTGCCTATAAGCGCCGCTCCGCCGCTGAATGTTTCGATGGCCGGTTGCCGGTGCAATACAAGGTTCATGGCTCTGCGGACATCGGGGTTGTCCCAGGGAGCACCCGCTCGGACGTTCATCATTACGCCCAAGGTGTAGAGAGGGCTGGGGCTGATGTAGAAGTCGAACCGTTCGGAGATGGCGGAGTCCTTCGCCAACTCTGCAGCTTCTTGAATGCTCAAGTTGGTGTTCCAGCCCGCGGGCATCATCACCTGTCCTGTCCGGAAAGCGGCTGCTACGGCGCCGTGGTCGGTGATGATGAAGTTCTTGATGCCGTCAACGTAGGGCCTGCCTTCCCTGTAGAAGCCTGGGTAGGCTTCCAATTCCGAAGAGATGTCCCTGTCATAGTTCTTCAGAATAAAGGGACCCGTCCCAATCAAGGTCTCCGGCCTGGAGAAGGTGAACCCGTCTCCAGCCTCGTAGGCGGGCTTGCTGAGCACGTGGAAGTTCAGCCTGCTGAAGGTGGTGAAGAACGCCGCGGACGGGAACTTCGTTGTGACTTCCAAAGTGCCCGCGTCAACGGCTCTCCAGGTGTCCATGTAAGTCAGGACCTGTCTGGCCTGTGTGCTGATCCGTCCTCCAGCCGACTCCACTACCAAGGGGACTCCGGCGGTGTCGGGGGCGAACCATCCGTTCATGCTCATCATGATGTCGTCCATGGTGAGCGGTGTGCCATCATGGAACGTAACTCCATCACGGATGTAGAAGGTGAAGACGGTGCCGTCTTCAGAGACTTCCCATTCCTGTGCCAGGTCACCTCTGATGTCGAGAAGGTCCGCTGTCTCAGGATTGGTCTCGATTATCTGGCTGACAATGGGATTCACATGGTAGTTGTTGTAGTTGATGGGCTCGAAGAACATGCCTGCGTCGGGGGAGGCGTACGCCTGCATGTTGATGACGCCGCCCCGTATTACCCCCAGCAACTCATCAGGAGACGGAGGACTTGTCGGGGTCGGCACGGCCGTCGGGGTTCGTGTCGGCGATGGAGCATCAGGGGCCTTTGTGGGCTCTTCCATCATCGCATCTGTGGGTTCGGGTGTAGGAGTCGGGGGCGCAGATGTAGCGGTCGGTCGTGGCGTATCTGTCGGGTCCTCTCCTCCACAAGCCACAGCCACTACTGAGATAAGAACGGCCGCCATACCAATCAGCAGCCACCAACTTGGTCTGGTTAACCTTGAACGAGCCATATCCCACTCCTTCTGTTTTTGTCGCTAGCGCCCAGCTACTCAGGCCATGCCGGCTGGGCTGGCCGATTCATAGCCGGAAAATTCCGCACAGTAACGTAGCACACGACTACTTCTGGTGTCAATCGGCTGTGCCTCAGGCTGGATTCAAGTTCTTACAGCGAACAGGTTGGCGACTATACATGCCATGTGGTAGCATCACGAGTTGGAAGCCATCCTGAACCTGTGGGGCGCTTGTCGAGATGAAGTTCAAAAGCTTAGCGATTCCGGCGTTTAGCATGGTCGGAGTGGCGATTTTTGGTGTGGTCTTGGCCGCGCTATTCACCGATGGCTCCCTGTTTGCGACGACGCCTCCACCGGAACCGCCCTTAGCAGAATCCTCCGACAACGAATCGACTACTCGAGACATCATACTGCCGAATCCTTCTCAAAAGTTGCAACCGGTGGCCGTGTTACAGAGTCCAGGGTCAACCCTCCAACCCTCTACGAAATCGACTCGTCCGGAGCCTGAAGCTTTAGATGAGGGGAAGGTCTACACGTGGGACGACGGCGACAGGACGTTGAGCGTCGTGCTCCAGACCGATTTGGCGATACAGAACAACGGCGCCATCAAATCCACTGACACCGTGGTTTCTAAGGGCGCCCAGGAAAGCATAGTCGAGATATCGAATTCCCAATATCAAACCTCTCTGCCGGTGTTCCGCTCCGTCACGGGCGGAGGGTTGATGACTCTGCCAGGCGGTGTTCTGTTGGCCCTTGACCCCGATTGGGACACCGCCTCCATCGACAGTTTCTTCGCGTCGAATAACATTTCGCCAAAACAGGTTGTGGCGTTGGACTTCGTTGAGAACGGCTTCTTCGTTGAAACCGAACCGGGCTTCCCATCCTTGAAGCTGGCCAACACACTGGCCGCGCAAAACGGTGTCTTGATTTCCAGTCCGAACTGGCAGGCAGAACGGGAGCTGAAGTGAGAGCGCCGGGGTTGCATCGCCTATTCAACAGCGGCAACGAAGGATCAGCCTCGCTGACGTCCGCGCGGAAGATCATCCTTATGGCAGCGACCCTGACCTTGTGCTTCATCCTCAGTTCTGGAGCCGCAGGGGCCCAATCCACTGACGACCACGGCGACACATTCGCTACGGCAACAACAGTGTCGCTGGGGTCTTCAACCCCCGGGCACATCGACCACAGCGACGACTGGGACGTTTTCAAGATCGATCTGTCCAGCGAACCGGGCCCCGTCGAACTCTTGGCATACGGGACCAGCGACGGCGAAGACGACGACACCATCGGGGGATTGTACGACAGCGACGCGACTTTGCTCGCGTTCAGCGACGACAGCTACATGACAGGAGGCATTCGCCATTTCAGCTTACGAAAGACTGTCCAGCCGGGAGTCTACTACGTAATAGTTGTGAGCTACCCAGGGGAGGAAGTCAGCTACACGTTGCACGTCAGCTCTATAGTTGACCCGGGCGATTCCCTTGATACGGCTGCGCCCCTGAACGTGGGTTCACGTACAGGGGGCGCTCTTGACACTCCAAGCGACGTGGACCACTTCAGGCTGGATATCAGCACACCAACTCATTTGTTGATTGAGGCGAGAAGCTCCAATTTCGAATCCATTGACGCAGACCTGATCGACTCCGAAGGCAACGAAGTCCCAACTAATTTCTTCCCCATTGGTCTCAGGAGTTTCCTTTTTCGGGTCCAGGACGGGTTCCGTATCTTGGACGACTTCGAGCCTGGCGTGTACTACCTCAGAGTAACCAGTTTCGCAAATGAGTCGATTTTCGATGATCTGACTGGCCCTGAGGAGGCGATTTCCCGTCCTACACCTTATGTCGTTTCCGCCTACGAAGATGAAGAGTACGGCGATTTCATCCAAGAATGCGAGTCCACAACGCGTTCTTTGAACAACCTGAACATTAGCGACTCTCTGTATGGATGCCAGTGGCATCTGGACGACGCCAACGGGCGAGACATAAACGTCGAGTCTGTTTGGGCGGGTGGCAACATGGGAGAGGGCGTCAACGTAGCCGTCGTTGACGACGGAATGTTCCATGCCCACGAGGACCTGAAGGACAACGTCGACGCCAGCATGAACCATGATTACACCGACGCCGGAGACATATACGACCGCATCCACCACCACGGCACACACGTGACAGGCATCATAGCTGCCCGCGACAACTCCATCGGAGTGCGCGGAGTGGCCCCGCGAGCCACCGTATATGGATACAATCTCCTCGCCGACGAAAATCCATTCACTATATTTGTGAACGAAGTCGACGCGATGGCCAGGAATAGGGAAGTAACCGCCGTGTCCAACAACAGCTGGGGATTTCCTGACAGCCCCGGCTTGGGCCCAGTCAGCTCCTTCTGGGAGATGGCTGTGGATGCGGGTCTCAACACCGGCTACGACGGAAAAGGGACCTTCTATGTCTTCGCAGCCGGAAACGGCCATTTGTTGGGAGATGACTCCAACCTGGGTGAATACTCCAACTACTATGGTGTGACCGCCGTGTGTTCGGTGGACGGCCGGGACGGCAAGGCAGGTTATTCTGAAACCGGGGCCAACCTCTGGGTCTGCGCTCCCGCCAACGACCGTCCACGCACCCTAGGGGGGACCTTCGGCATTCTCACCACCGAGAACTCTGACCGCTATAACAGAGATTTCTTGGGGACTTCAGCAGCGGCTCCCATTGTCTCAGGTGTAGCCGCCCTGATGCGAGGGGCCAACCCAGACCTGACGTGGCGTGACTTGAAGTTGATCCTTGCGGCGTCTGCCCGCAAAAACGATCCGGCAAGCGCCGGATGGGAAGACGGTGCGCAAATGTACCCGGGGTCTTCCTCCACAGGTCGGTACCACTTCAACCATGAATACGGGTTCGGAGTGGTTGACGCCGGGGCCGCCGTCGAGATGGCAAAAACATGGGCGACTGTTCCTCCGATGGTTGTCTCTTCAGAGATCTCCGATGGGACAAGCGTTCCCGTTCCCGATGCTCCGCAATCCATCGAGGAGGACCCAACAACGGTCACCAGCGAACTCACGTTGGACACTTCCATAGGGTTTACTGAGTTCGTAGAGGTGACGGTCGCATTCCAGCACGAGTCTTTCAGAGACTTGGAAATCGAGCTGGAGTCGCCTTCGGGGGCGATCTCGAAATTGGCGTTTCCTTTCGACACCTATTCTGACGTTGTCGCCTTCATCGACTTTGTTCCGCTGGAAGGCACTCACCGTTTCGGGTCAGCCAAACATTTAGGCGAAGACCCCAACGGTGTATGGAAGCTCCACATCACCGACCACATTAACGTAGGAGAAGGAACTTTCGATGGGTGGGCCATCACCGTCTATGGACACGAGCAACTCCCGGGCACTCCCGCAGTAGAGTCGATCAAGCCAGACACATCATCCCTGATAGTCGAATGGAGCGTGCCTACTCAAATCATTTGGGGAGAGCCTATAAGTTACGACCTGAGGTCCATCCCGACGGAGGAAGACGAAACAGTAGACTCCAATTGGACTGTAGTCGAAGACATTTGGTCGACCGGCGACAGCGACTTGGAATACACCGTCACGGGTTTGACCAACAAGGTCGAATATCAGGTGCAGGTCCGGGCTATCAACTCCTATGGCTCCGGCCCCTGGTCAGACTCCTTCTCCGGAACTCCCAAGTTGAACCTGCTCCGGCATTACGACATCAACAACAACGGAGTACTCGACAAGGACGAGGCAGTCCAAGCGATAAGCGACTACTTCGACGGAATCATCGATCGAGACCAAGCGTTAGAAATCGTCAGACTCTATTTCAGCAGCTGATTCTCCCTATCGGTCGTTGCTTGCTCCAAGAGGCGCCTCTCCCCACACGGCGCCGTCTAGAAGACTGTTCACTCGCTGGACCATTAGGGCTACGTCGGCCGGGAGACCGGTCAGAACGTCTCAGCGTCCTCGTCGAACCACTTCCTGATGAGAGCGTTCAACGAGCCGTCCTCCTTCATGGCGGTGATGGCATCGTCCAGTTTTTCCTTCAGCTCTCCGTCGTCCTCACGGACTCCGATGCCTATGCCGGAATCGAGCGGCACGTCAGGGCCCACGACAGCCAGCTTGCCTTCGCTCGCAGCCAGGTTCTCGTGGGCAAACTGACGGTCAACCAGGGCGGCATCCGCCTCGCCACTCAGAACGGCGTCAATGAGCTCCTCGGCCAGGTCATACTCGACGAGCGTCGCGCCGGACTCTGACAGGTGGTCGGCGTGGATGGTCGCCACCTGGGCGGCCACCCTACCGTCGACCGCGTCGTCACCGGCGCCCGCCAGGGCGATGTAGACCGACGGTATAGGCGGAACGTATGCCTGCGTGAAATCGATAACCTCGTCCCGCTCTTCGGTGATGCTCATTCCCGCCATGATCGTGTCGTATTTGCCGTCCACGAGGTTGGGAATGATTGTGTCCCACTCATTGGTCACCCACGTGCATCTGAGGTCGGCCCGCCTGCACAATTCGTCCCCTAACTCTCGCTCGAACCCTACAACTTCTCCCGCATCGTTGAAGAAGTTGTAGGGAGGATAGGCTCCTTCAGTGCCCATCCTCACTTCATCGGACTCCCCGGCACAGGACAATAGCACGACTAGCAGGAATGTCACTCCGAGAAAAGCTCTAATCATATTTGACTTACACTCCAGGGATTAATCACCCGCTGCCGCCGCGGGCCTTGGGGAATAATCGGCTGCTCTATGGGCCCACGCTCTAAATCTATTGTTGCGACTAGTTCGAGTTCCAGACACCAGTATCCCAGCACACTCAATCCAAATCAACTTTTCAGCATCGCAGAAACTCAGTCACTCTACGCCAGACTGACAACAAAGCCCTGAGCTCTTTTTCAGTGAATACGCAGAACTTATGAAACGCGAACCCTAGTGACCACGGGCCAGTACCTATCTATTGTTGGTCGGCGTCGGGCATGCGTGGTCGCCTAGCCGGTATCCAGTGGCAATGGTAGAGTAGGAGGCCATGACGAACAGGGGAAGAAGGCCAAGTCTGCGGCGCATAGCCATCGTCGGCGGAGGCATTTCGGGTCTCGGAGCCGCATGGGCATTGCATCACCGCCCGGACCGATTTGACTTCCGGCTTTTTGAGGCGCAAGGACAGATTGGCGGAAATGCCATTACCGCCGACATGCCGCAGGATGACGGCAGCGCGATTCCCTTCGACATTTCCGTCACAGCATGCATCCCGTCGATATATCACCACGTCGTACTGCTGATGAAAAAGTTCGGCATCGACCTGATCGATACGAGGTTCAGCTACAGCGTGAAGTACAGGGGCAATGTTTACGCCCACGATTTCGACTCCGACATCAGAGACCAGCTGCAACTTGAGATTGCGAAGTTTCAACGACTCCTCAAGCGTCTTCATTGGTTTGGACGGTTGAGCCGTTCCCGATCGAAGTTTGTGAACGCTCTCAACCCGTTCAATTACATCAGTATGGGTACGGTACTGAATCTGGGCGGGTTTTCCGGGGACTTCAGGTACAAGATACTGAAGCCCATGTTCGTCAACTTCCTGATGGCGACGAATGTATTCGATATGCCCGCAGCCCTTTTTGCGAGGTACCTTGATTTTTTCGATATCGAAACCTCAACGCCTATGCAAACGTGGGACCAGGGAACACGACGGATATACGAAAACCTGTCAGCCGATTTCCGGGACAAGATGTACCTCAACCGGCCTGTACGAAAGGTGTATCGCAAACCGTCCGGCATAGTGGTCGAGGACGAAGACGGCATAGCGGAGACCTTCGACGAGGTGATTTTCGCGTGCAATGCGAACCAGACGCTCATGGTCCTCGACAAACCCACGTTCCTGGAGCGCTACATTCTCTCGTCGATCCGTTACGAAAGCGAACTGCACAACCATACTGTCGTGCATTCGGACTCCTCAGTCCTTCCGGACAACGAAGTGAATCCCTTGAAAACGAGGAGCAATCACATTGAACAATACGGCGCCAGACCGGACAATTATGAAATCACCTACATCATGCACAACCAGCAGCCGTGGGCTAATCGGTCTGACAAGCCTTGCCTCGTGACCTACAACCCGATAAGCCAAATCGACGAACGAAAGATCATTAAGAAGTGGTGGTTCCAACACATTGTCCATGACGTGCGCCATGTTGCTTGGTTCATTCATTTGTTCCGCTTCATTCAGGGCAAGAAACGGACCTGGCACTGTGGGGCACACACTCTGGTCAACAGCCAGGAAACCTGTCTTGTCAGCGGGCTCGCTGCTGCAAAACAGATCGGCGCCGACTACCCCTTCGACGACCCCGAGGCTAGGCGGTCGTTTAACTATTACGGAAGCATCATGTACGGTTGGCGTTTCAAGAAAGCGAAGGGCTGACAACCGCCGGCCGAGCCGCACAGGCCCATCGACCGAATGGGCCTTGAGAGCAATACGGCTACAGCTCCGCCCGGCGTCGGCCCTTCAGCCCACTGCCAGTGTGCACACCTCGCCCCCTGTAGTGCAGTCACTTGTCGTTCTCACAACAGGACGGGTATACTGATTTTAAGTATACAAGGCGTAAACGCGGCCTTAAGGTTTCGAACTTATGCACGGAGACCAAGACTGATGGCCCTTACGACACAGGGTGTCACGACCCAACAGCTAAGTCTGACCGAAGAGCTCATCTTGATGCTCCTCAACGAGGAGAACGGCTACTTCCACCAAGTGCCCGGCTGGTCTTTGAACTGCGCCATCGTCGGCGCCGTGCTGGCGGACCTTTCACTCGTATCCCGCATTGACACGGATATGGAATCCCTGTTCCTTGTCGACTCGACAGAAACGGGCGACCCCGCTCTAGACCTCATCCTGAAGGAAATTGCAGCCGAACCGGTCCAACGGAACGCACAGTACTGGATCGAACGGCTCTCTCACCATGCGGATGAGATCATTGACATGACTCTGGACCGAATGGTTGATCTGAAGATCCTTGAACACCACGACGGCGATTTCTGGACGCTGGCGCGCACTGCCTGGCACACGGACCTGTTCGGCAACTCTACGGAAGGCTCAGCGGTCCAGTTCGTCAAAACGCGCATCGGCAAGGCAATCTTCAACAACGAGATTCCGGACCCGAGAGATGTCATCATTATCTGCCTCATCAATACCTGCGACGTCTTTCGCTTCATATTCCAACTCGATGACGAATCAGAAGAGCGCATCGAGTTGATCTGCAAGATGGATTTGATAGGACGGTCCATCGCCGCAGCCGTCACCCACAACATCGCCAGCCCGCTGCTTCGACGTTCTGCGCTTACCAAGACAATTCCAACTGTCTCGTTGCGGAAGTTGCTGCTCAACCCGAATCTTCGCAGAGGCAACATCCCCGCGCTGTTTGCCGACCTCGCAAAAGAGTATGGTCCGGTGTTTGAGATCCACCCGCCGCTTCGCGCCCCCATGATATTCCTTGCCGGGGAAGAGACCAACCACTGGGTGCACCGGCGCGGGCGCATGTACCTCAGAGCCAAGGACTATTTCGTCGACTTCGAGAAAGTCTACGGCGCGAATGGAGTGTTGCCTGCCCTGGACGGCGCCGATCATTTCCGGCTTCGCAAGGCCATGTCGCCGGCGTACTCCCGCAAGAGGCTGGAAGGACAGCTAGATATCCTCTACCGCCATACCCGTAAACATATGGCGGATTGGAGGGTTGGAGACTCCTTCTCCGCGACGAGCATGAGCAGGCGTATGGTCAACGCGCAACTCTCGCCGCTCTTTGTCAGTGTTGATTCTCAGGATATCTTTGACGATCTGGCGAAGTACAAAGAGCGAGCGCTCCTCACTCACATCATGAAGATCATGCCCAAATTCATGCTCCGTACTCCGAACATGAGACGCCGGGCGAAAGCAGTGGACACTTTGCTGGAACGGGTCCAGAGTGTCCATACGCCCGCCCAGCGGGCCGGTTCTCCGCGGGACCTTGCGGACGACTGGCTCAGCCTGCATGAGAGCGACCCGCAGTTCGTGCCGGAGACTACCCTGCGCTTCCAGCTTGCGGCAGCGCTGATAGCCAGCGTGTACCTTGGAGACGCGTTCAGTTTTGCGCTCTACTCCATGGTGACGCAGCCCTCGCTCTACAGCGAGATCCAGCGTGAAGCCGATGCCCTCTTCGACAACGGCGACCCGAATAGCGAGGACTTCACTCTGCAGGCGATAGACGTCACGCACCGCTTCCTCATGGAATGCCTGCGCATGTACCCCATCGTCCCGATGTCTATCCGACACGTGATGAATACGTGCGTGGTCGAGGGCTACGAACTGCCGGTGGGGTCAGGCATCTTCATTGCGACCACGGCGACGCACTACATGGACGACATCTTCCCGGACCCCTCCACCTTCGATATTGACCGCTATCTGCCTCCGCGCAATGAGCACCACAGTCCGGGGTACGCTCCGTACGGGCTGGGTACGCATACGTGTCTCGGCTCAAAGTGGGTGGAACTGCAACTGGCCATCAACATGTTGATGATCGCGCACTACTTCACGCTCGAGGTGTCCCCCTCGAATTACAAACTCCAGTTCAACCCGCTTCCGTCTATGAAACCGAGCAAGAAGCTAAAGTTCCGCATCGCAGAGCAGAGGCGTGAGATAGACGCCTAAAGGGGTTTGCGAGCCAGGAAACAGTACAACGGTGTGAAGACCCCGGCCCTGCCGCCTGCGACATAGGCGTTGGCGGTACGGTCCATCAGCCTGATGACGTCCGCGGACCCCTTCGGAAACATGCCAACCGCCTCGGCCAGTCTGGATGCCGCAATGAACGCCTTGCGGCCCAGCGGAATCCTGCGCAGGGCGGCGTTCTTTATCGTGTCCCGGGTCTCCATGGGCTGATACCACGGCGTGGTTGTTCCGTTCTCCTCTGCGCCCCGGTCCTTTGCCTCGATGACCTGAAATCCCACCGTTTCGAGGGCAAGGTTCACATCTCCCGTAGTTGCAATATCATTAAGCGCGATGCCGTGCATCAGGTCCTTCTTGATGGCCCGGTGTCGACTGTCGTCGGGATCGAACTTGTCCGTCATGCACATTTCCTGACCCCAGAAGAGGGCTCCGGGTTTCAGGACGCGGTAAATCTCGGCGAACGCACCGACCTTGTCCGGCGCATGGCAAGTCGATTCGATGGCGTATCCCCGGTCGAACGTGTCGTCCGCGATGGCGCCCATGTCCATGAAGCTGCATGCGAGGTAGTCGACCATGTGATCGAGCCCCGCCTCAGCGTTCAAGGATTTCGCCTTCTCCAACTGGATTTCATTGCTATTGACCCCGACGACCCTGACATCAGCCTCCCGGACGACACGGCGCATCGGGCCGCCGATTCCGCAACCGACGTCAATCACCGCCATGCCCTTGTGCAACTCCAGCTTGTCTATCATCAGCCGCTGGTGCCGGATCTTGGAGTCCTCCAGACTCTCCCGGGGCGATAGCGGCGCGAAGTGAAGGGATTCGCCCCAACCGAACACCATGAACTCGCTGCAAAGGTCGTAATATTCCTTGACGGTTTCGGTGTGGTCGTAGTCCGTCGGGACGGCGTCCTCCACGTGCGCTCTGTTCATCCATCCATCGAAGTGTTTCACACGATGGTGGACGTCGTGCCCACGGTACGCTGTCTTCAGCCCGTTGGATAGTTTGCGAAGTTGCATGAGCGTCCTTTCCTGCGACTAGCCCTGGTCCTGCTCGTGCCGTCGATGGATGTCCTCGATAGCTATGTCGAGCTCGTTCCACTGGCGCTCCACCATGGAGCGGAGCCGCATGTTCTGGTACGCGCCCCAGACCACCATCGCAGGCAGCACCAGCAGCACTGAGACGATCAGAGAGTAGACAATGGTGATGGTCGCCGTAATGCCGAACTGCTGGGATGCCGCCAGCGGCGAGGCTATCAGCACTCCAAACCCCAACGCCGTCGTCATCGCTGACCCCAACAGAGCCGAACCCGTGGTCTCCAGGGTCCGGACCGCCGCACTCTCCGGATTGCGCGAACGGGTGAATTCCTCACGGTAGCGATGAATCACGTGGATGGTATAGTCGACGCCTATCCCGATGGATAGCGCGGTGATGATCGACGTGACGAGTGAGTAGGGGATTCCCAGCAGCGCCATAGTGCCCAGCACCGAGACAAGGACAAGGACGATGGGACCCACCGCTATGACAGCCAGCGCCGGTTGGCGCACCGTCACCCAGAAGAAAATCGCCAGCACTCCCAAAGCCACCGCAATGGTCGTACTGATGGCCTCCGTCTGGCGGTCTGTAATCGCGTCCGTGACCCCCAACGATACGATGCTCTCCGAAATCGCCGTGACGTTTTCATCGTCGCCGGACCAGAGCGCCTCTATGTCCCCCTGCAGCCTCCCGGTGGCCGCTGGATCGTTCGAATAGATCGGGAACTGGATCAGCGCCGCGTCGATCCCGTTCGGATCGTTGACCAGACTGTGCGCCAATGCCGGTTCTCTCGCTTCCAGCTTGTCGAGGAACTCCTGCATCAGGGTCGGATCCAGTTGCACTCCCGCAGAGGCTTCCGTGAATAGGGCTGCCAGTTCCGCATCGTATCTGTCTCCAGGCTCCCCGCTGTCGCTGGTCCAGTCATCCACCAGCAACTCGTATGATGTCTGGATCGGTCCTGCCACCGCTGGCGGACGGCGTTCCACGTCCTGAAAGGCGATCCTAAGGTCTCGCAGATTCAGCAGAGTGCGGGTCTCCGTAGCCTCGGCATGCACTAGCACACTGGTCATCTCCGTCGAGCCGCCGACGGACGCGTCAAGAGTGTTCATGTCAGCCAGCACATTCCCGTTTCTGGGCAGGACGTCGCGGACGCTGAACTCCGACTTGAGACCAGTGGCCGCGAACCCGAGACCAATCGTCACACCTAGCACGGCCACGATGTAGGGCACAGGCGTGCGGGTAACCCCTCTTCCCAGCAGCCCTGCAACCCGCTCTACACCCGGTAGCGCATTCGAAATCGGACGGGGAGGCCGCAAAGAGCCGCGCGCCTCCCGCCGTCGGTCTATGATCGTCCGTGTGGCCGGCACCAGCGTCAACATCACCACCAGGCTCATACCCACACCCAACCCTGCGACAATTCCGAAGTCTCCAATCACCCCAATCGGCGAGAACAGGGTCGCCAAAAGGCTGACGATCGTCGTGCCAGCGGCCAGTACCAGTGGAATCGTGACGTTCCGCAGTCCGAACTGCACCGCTTGCACCACCGGCTCTCCTTCAAGCCGCTGCTCCCGGTAGTGAGAGATCGCCTGGATCGCATAGTCGACAGTAAGGCTGATGATGATGACGGGCACCATCACCGTGAGCGAGCTGGGGGGGCCTATAGCGCCCAGGCCATCCGGCCCAAGCCAGCCTTCGGCGCCCACAACCCACACGATAGAGATGATTAGTCCCATCAGCGTCGTCAACATGTCGGACAGGGTGCGGGTGAAGACCAGCAGCAAACCGGCAATCAGTAACAGCGCCAGCCCTAAAAGCGGCGCCATCGCCGACTCCGTAGCTTCCTTGTACTCGTCCTCTATCACCACGGGCGAGATGCTGCTCACCTGCAACACACCCTCGTCCTCGGCCGCAAGCTCGTTGATTCTCCGCTCGGCGTTCTCGACTCGTTGGTCGCCTGTGTCGCGCAGGCGGATGGTCGCAATAGAGACCGGCGTACCGTCCGTGTCGGTCCCGGTCATGGCGGCGAGGGCCTCCTTGATCTCCGGAGGTCCTGGAGCAGAGTCGATTTTCGCCTGCGTGACCGACTCGAAGCTGTCCACCTGGAGCAGGACCTTGACCAACGACGTGGGCGCGGCGACCGGATTGCTGGGAGTCAGCAGCTCCACCACGTCAGCGTCGCTGACGATGGCGCCAATCAGGGAGTCGATCTGCGAGAGTCCATCGGGCGTGAGCGCCTCACCGCGGAAGACGAGCGTTACGACATTTGCCTCGCCGGAGTCGCCAAAGAACTCATCTATCTCATAGGTCGCATTGGCGATAGCGTGCCCGGGCGGAAGGAACGCCACATCTGCCCCCTCCGTCGGCGGCGCGCGGCGTGTAGCCCCGGCAGCCAGCACAACGGTAATGATGAGCAAGACGACAAGCGTGATGTACGGGCGGACGGTGACCAGCCGGCTCAGCTTATCGAGTATCTGACTCAAAGCGTATCCCTCCATCCGGAGGAGCTTCTGGCGGCGCTCCTCACCACCCGGCTCCGTCGGTATGATTCACTGCCGCTGCGACTCGCCCCATCCTTGCCGCAGTCCATCCTCCGATTTCTGTTGAAGCCATGCCCAGCAGCCCAACCGTCTAGGAGCTGGGCTCTCCGATGAGAGCTTCGCGAGGGATACGGGCTGCCCGAACGTTCATCGTACAGTCCCGATCTTCGTACTAGGGAGTGGACTCTCCGAATCGCTCGGGCTGGCATAGAACTGGGCGCAATAAGCTCTAAAGGGTATGATCTCGCCATCGGAACGGCAGAGACGCGGGCGAGACAGGTAGCGTTTGCGCCTCCAGATGACCACATCCTGCAGAACGTCCTGGTGTTGCATAGCCGCGATGAACTTGTTCATGATGGGAGCACGCAACTTCAGCGGGAGAAATCCCAGGCCCGCGATCCTCCGCCTCGGATTGCGTATCTCCCGCACCTGAGAGACCAATGATACGTCGATGAGCTTGCCGTCCACAGGCGTTGCCAGTATCCACAGGCGCATGTCCATTCCGATGGAGTGTTCGCGAATCTCTACGAACGAGTAGCCCAGCCCATAGATGTGAGTAACGGCGGAAATGGAAAGGGTGAACCTCCCGATTTTGGCCAACTTTCGAACGCTTGTGAAGTCGAAGCGGCTCTCCATATACGCCCCTTCCACCGACACCTGGCCGATGCGGTCCACGCTGTTGTACCCGTGGACGTAACGTAGATGAGCCAAATCAACGGAGTTCTCCGTTGTCTCCTGGGGATGGCCGGAAAAACGTATGGTCGTGGTCTCCAGTCCGCTCCAGCCGGCTTGGTCTGGCGGGTCCTCCGGCAGGCTCCATTGCGGCTCCCGTCCCCCGATCCCCCACCAAGCGAAGATTAAGCCTTCTATTTCCCTTGTCTCGAAGACTCGCAACCTCGCTGACCTTGGCGGCAGGGCATAGGGAGTGGCAACACACTGTCCGGTTACGTCATACTGAAAGCCATGAAACGGACACACGAGCCGGCCGCCGGATATGCACCCTCCCGCCTCGGGGCCTAGATAGGCGCCCAGATGCGGGCAAAAGGCCTCGGCGACGCAGACTCGTCCGTTCTCGTCACACCAGACAACAATGTCCTCCCCCATCCAGGTCTTCTGAAGCAGCTTGGTCTTCAGTATGTCCTGGCGGCTGCCGACGAAGTACCAGCCTTCAGGAAATGGGGAAGGCAAAGGTGTGTTTACTGGCTCTCTGCGCTCGGTTGACATGGTCCAACACTCCTCATCCGGATTCTCAGGTTGACGACTTCCCCGACAGCCAAAGAACCCACCTGGGATTCAAGAAGCGCTTCTACATTCCATTCCTAATAGGCAAATTCTAACACGCCGCTTTTCAGATAGATTATGATGCACAGCAATGGCCGAATTCTAGCCGTTGCGACGACGTAGATGGCCGAAACAGCCTCTTGCTCTCGTTGCAGGGAAAGGGATAGAACCTCACCTGGTTTCCCAGGTGATCAACAGTTCCTGAGAGGGTTCGCGCCACAGGGGTCGAAACCCATCAACTCCAGTGCTGAAGAGTTGGTCGAAGTTCTTGTCGAATGCCTCGCGAGCCATGTCACGGTCTTCCTGACGCAACCAACTGCCCTCTACAGCCAGTTGCAACGCCTCATCCCTGGTCAACAACGCCTGCCCTTCCCACCAGGGCGGTTCCGGCAGCATCCGCAGGTCGGGCAATATCCCCATCTCCCATAGGACCGCCATCAACTGCTGGAACCCTGGCACCGGAGCCTGTTCTTCCCCGTAGACCAGCCGAAAAAGCGGGCCGTAACTGTTGGGAGGAGACACGCTCCACAGAGTAATCATCACCCTGCGTCTGGCCGCTGCCTCCAGCTTCTCCACGAAGGGCACGATATCCCGGACAAAGTAGGCCACGTCCGCCGAGAACACCACGTCGCCAGTAATGCCTTCAGCATCCAGCCAATCGGACTGCACCCGGCGGGCGTTGGCAATTCCCGCCTCCAGGCGGCTAGCATCGAACTCCGCCCCCATGCCGGGAGACGGGTCCACCACCACTGCTTCATGGCAACGCAGCGCCAGGGGCAAACTGACTCTGCCGGCCCCCCCGCCCACGTCCACCACCACGTCATCCGGTTGAACGTAGGAGGCTATTATTTCCAGGTTGGGCTCCAGGG
>DAOUJI010000136.1:0-13871 GCA_034422875.1 Dehalococcoidia bacterium
ACTTCGAATACGTAAAGGCCGTGACGAAATAGGGACCGTCGTCTGGCCCCTGCGCCTGCTCGTCGGTCGCACCGATCATATGGGCAGGGGCCAAACGCTGGACCAAGGCGCCAACTCCTAGGCACGACCTAAGAAAGACAAAGACATGTCAGCAGCAGCCAGGTCGACTATAGTCTGGCTGCTGCTTGTTTTGTTGGCGGTTAGCGTAGGCCAGACCAACGCCGCCCACGCCCAGGGAAATCTCAGCGACGACCAGGACGACTCGTCTGGCAAGTACCGGTTTGAGGTATTCGTGGGCCCGGTGGTCAGCATGGAGGGCTTTGTCTATTTGACCGGCATGGACCAGGGCCATCAGGTCAACCAGCACATCGAGATATACATCTGGGACCGGGAGTCGGGCGAACGTGTGACCGATGTCGTCCCCAACGTGAAGATTGAAGATTGGGACACAGGCTCATCCCGGACGCTGGACACTGGTCCTCTGTTGCCTGGGAGAGCCAACCTTCATGCCTGCCGCCTGGACCGGCACAGGGACATACAACCTCACATAGGCGGTCAGCATCCTCATCTGGGGGACAACCTGTATCTTCTGGGCCAGAGTTTCACGGTGACCGTGGAAGCCGCAGAAGAGACTGCCGTGTTCGACTTCGAGCCTCCGCTGTTCGGGCCGGTGCTCCCCATTGAGGAGGAGACCGACTCCGCGTCTCTGCCGTCCTGGTGGGTAGAAGCGGCCATACCGGGAGGCGTATTTGCTGTCTTCCTGATTCTGTGGGTGCTGCTGCCTCCATCACGTCCCGGTGATGAGGACGCCGCCAGCAAGCTCCGCAATATCCTGGCCGGGCCGTTCCGCAAGCCGAGCGGGGAACGGAGTGAAGCCGACGTGTAGGGAGTTGCCCCACTAAGCGGACACGCCTGATTGTGAGGCGACAGTTGAAAGGCGCAAGCGGTCAAGGGCGTGGGGGCAATAAAATGGAGCGGAAGACGGGATTCGAACCCGCGACCCTCTCCTTGGCAAGGAGATGCTCTACCACTGAGCCACTTCCGCTCGTGACCGGCAGATGCAGTGTGCGTGGTGCCGAGGGTCGGAATCGAACCGACGACACGTGGATTTTCAGTCCACTGCTCTACCTCTGAGCTACCTCGGCGGACTCAAGGGGCGGGACTCGACGGCCTGCGCATCTCGGGTCCACCCGGCAGGTACATTATAGACGCAGGCCACGCGGCTTTTCAACCGACCGTGGAGCTATGCTCAGGCGGCGGTGATGGTCTCCAGGTCTCCGTGTTCTTCAAGGAGTTCAAGGAAACGCTGGGCCTTTGCGACATGGTGGACCGACGAGCTTCCGGACACCTCTTCCATCGCTCGGGCCGCGGTCAGCGTGTCGGACTCCAGCACAAGCACAGGCACGTCCTGGCTGTCCGCCTGGAGTTGAATGTACTGGTTCATGTCGTGTCCCCCGGTCAGCACAAGACATGCCGTGGAGGTGTTCAGAGCCGCCATCTGAATGTCGGGGCGGTCTCCTCTCACGATGACGGCCTTGTTCTCATGACGCCCGAAGTAGGTCTCTCCCCAGTCCAGGATGTTCCCGCCGATAAGGACCCGCTCAATCAAGTCGTCCCTGTCTGGATCTCCCACGACGAACTCGCCTGCAAGATGCGATCCGATTTGGGCCACCGTCGGGGCGAGCAACGTACGGTCCTCCGGTATGACTGCGAGAGTCTTGATTCCCTGGGACTCCAGCGCTGGCGCAATCTGGGACTGGACGTAGTCTCGCTTGTATTGAGTCACCATGTTGATGACCACGCCTAACAGGGAGTTTCCCAGGGCGGAGGTTGACCGAGCAATGTCATCGGCGGTCATGCCAGATCGGTATGCCGCTACGAGGATGGATCCCCCACCGAGAGACCCAATCAGAGACGACGCCAACTCACCATCCGAGTCGGCCCCCGATAGGGTTGGGCCTTCAACCAGGACGATGTCAGACCCGTTGGACAACTCCCGGGCCTTTTCGGCGGCCTTCTTGACGGAGTCTGCATCGCCGCCGCCGGATACAGGCGAACTGCCCTGCCCTTCGAGTACTTGTTCAGACACGAAGGCCGTGTCGTTGTCGTCACTAGGGGTTGGAGAAAAGGGCTTGAAATAGGTGGACTTCCTGCCGGAAGCTGTCAATGACAGCCCCAGCGCGCTGGCCAGGGCCGTTTTGCCCGCTCCTGATGTGTCTGAAGTGATGAAGATAACCGGCATAGCCTAACCTCGGCCTAATTCTAGCACAGCGACAGGGGCGTGTTCATTCCGAGGCGCGGTGAGACGCGAATCGTGAAACGGGGCAACCAACCGGCTGCCCCGTTCTTCAACTCGAAACCGGTCGCCCTTACTTCAGGTGGGCGCCGAACCAGCTCAAGGTCCTGGCCCAGGCGTCGTCAGCCGAGGCCTGATGGTAGCTGGCCCTGTCGTCACACATGAACCCGTGGTTTGCCCCCGGATACACCTTGAAGTCAACAGTCTTGCCGTGCTTTTCCAGCTCGGCCTGAATCTTCGCAACGTCGTCGGGCGTTGGGTTGCCGTCGTCTGCTCCAAAGTTGCCCATCACGGGACACTGGATGCTGCGGGTGCGGTCGAAGGGGGTCGGGGGAGTTCCCCACGGGGCCATGATGTTGCCCCCGTAGAAAACCGACGCGGCGCCGATTCCAGGGCAAGCCGCCGCTGCCAGATAGGTCACCCGTCCGCCCATGCAGAAGCCGGTGATGCCGATCTTGCTGGCGTCCACCCGGGGATGGACCTTAAGCCAGTCTATCGTGGTGTTGATGTCGTTGATGATCTGGTCATCACGCAGGTTCCCCATAATGCCCATCACCTGATCCATGTCACCGTATCCAAGCACCGGGTTAGTGCCGCGGACCTCCTCGGTGTTTCCTTCACGGTGGAACAGGGCTGGAGCCACCGCAAAGTAGCCTTCAGCGGCAAATCGGTCGCATATGCTCTTGATGTTGTCGTTGATCCCGAACGCTTCCTGCACGACGATGACCGCAGGGGCCCTGGCTGCCGCCGCTTCCGGCTGAGCGACGTAGGCGTTCATGTCTTCCAGAATTTCTTCACCGGAGTCTACCCTCAATGTTTCCCAGAAAGACGCCAATGTTCACCTCCCTTAAACAAAGGTCGCTTTTCCAACGTTGTGTTGTGCGATGCGGTCAACCCGCAATTTACGAATGGATTGTATCAGAGGCCCATTTGCTTCACAACCTCAACGAGTCACGGGCCAAGGGCTTAGATTGACGAGATTGGCATTGCTCCGTTCGCGGTGAGCCTGTAGAACCGCCCTTCGACCAGCTCAGGGAGAGCGGGAAAACGAAATCGCTTTTAGGCGATCGGTAGGTTTTGGCCGTTCGGAGGCGGCGGCTTATGCCTGTTGGAGCAGTTCCGAGACCTTCCGGTCAACCTCTTCCAGGGCCACAACTTCAGCGTCGCCGCCCGAC
Organism: Dehalococcoidia bacterium; assembly: GCA_034422875.1. Classification (GTDB taxonomy): domain Bacteria; phylum Chloroflexota; class Dehalococcoidia; order Lucifugimonadales; family JAGWBF01; genus DAOUJI01. The sequence goes on from DAOUJI010000136.1 coordinate 3,472, forward strand.
CTGCGGCGCACTTCCACCATGCCTTGCCTCAGGTTGCGGGGGCTGACCACCAGCCGTATTGGAAGGCCCATCAGGTCGCTGTCGTTGAACTTGACCCCGGCGGCTTCGTCGGTGCGGTCGTCAAAGAGCGTTTCTATTCCCTTGCTCCACAACCTCTCGTATAGCTCGTCCGCGGTCCGTGCTACGTCCGAGTCCGAAAGGTTCAAGCCGATGAGCTGGACTTGGTACGGGGCAATGGGAATAGGAAAAACGATTCCGTTGTCGTCGTGGTTCTGCTCGATGGCCGCCGCCAGGAGGCGTCCTACGCCTATGCCGTAACTTCCCATGGTGATGAGCTGCTGCCTACCCTCGTTGTCCAGATATCCGGCTCCAAGGGATTCGGAAAACCCGGTGCCCAGCTTGAAGATGTGTCCCACCTCGATGCCCCGGGTCTCCCCGAGGCCGCCCTGGTCTCTGACGCAGCCATGCCCGGATTTGGTCAGAGTGATGTCTCCCATGATGTCGACCTGGAAGTCCCTGGGATGGTTGGCGTTCCTGATGTGGACATCCGGTTTGTTGCCGCCCACGACGAAGTTGGAGCCAGAGTCTATAGACGGGTCGGCAACCCTTGTGATCCCCTTCAGCCCCACAGGAGAAGCTGACCCGGCCACCAACCCAGCGGCTTTGACTTCCTCGTCAGAGGCCAACCTGAGGTCGTTGGCGGAAATGCCATTTGCAGTGAGCAGGTTTTTCAGCTTGACCTCGTTGACGTCCAGGTCACCCCTGATGGTGACAAAGACCATGCTCCCGCCTGCCATGTAGAAGACGGCCTTGAGGGTCTTCGCCTCAGGGACGCCCAGAAACCCCGCCAGATCGGCGATGGTCTTGATTCCCGGCGTAGACACCTCTTCCATCTCCGTTTCCGGTTCATCGGGGAGAGTCGGGATGACGCCCTGGGCCTTTTCGGAGTTGGCAGCGTAGTCGCAGTCAGGACAGGTGATTACAGTGTCTTCACCGGCCCCGGTCGGCAGAATGAACTCGTGGGAGTCTTTGCCGCCTATGGCCCCGGAGTCGGCTTCCACCATGAGAGCGGGCAGTCCGCAGCGTTTGTAGATGTTCCGGTATGCTTGGGCCATGGCCTGGTAGCTGCGGTCTAAGCCTTCATCGTCGGCATCGAAGGAGTACGCGTCCTTCATGTCGAACTCACGCACCCTGATGAGTCCGGCTCTGGGTCTTGGTTCGTCCCGCAGCTTTGTCTGTATCTGGTAGACAATGGACGGCAGGTCCCGATAGCTCTGTATGTTGGCCCTGGCGATGCCGGTTACCACCTCCTCGTGGGTGGGAGCGGCCACCATGGGCCTGCCCCGCCTGTCGGGGAAGCGAAACAGGTTGTCGCCAAAGGCGGCGGCTCGGCCCGACTGCTCCCACAAGTCCAGCGGCTGGAGAACGGGCATGCGTATCTCCTGGGCTCCGGCGGCGTCCATCTCCTCCCGGATGATGGCCTCGATTTTCTTGATGGACCTCCACGCCAGCGGGAGGTAGCTGTATACTCCCGCCGCCACCTGGGAGACCATCCCCGCTTTGAGCATAAGGCGGTGGGAGGCTGTCTCGGCCTCGGCAGGTTCGGTGCGCAGTGTCTTGGATATGAGTTGCGTGAATCTCATGCTGCCTATGCTCCAGACGGATCGCCGATGAACTGTGAGGTTATCCTAATCACCCAGAATAGTACCCCAATCAACGTCAATACGACGGCTCCGGTGCCTATTTCGGACATCGTTATAGAAACACCCGGGTTCCGGTCAGCGTAGGACAGCCAGTATCGGTTCAAATTAGCCTGGACCTGATACATTACAAACCACTGTATCACCGCCGATACGATGGTGAGTACAAAGGATATTGTCTCCTCACTTTGTGAGATCTCCTGGTTGCCTACTGGGGGAACGATGACTAGTGATATGACGCCCACTGCAAGGGCGATTACCATCAATGTGACGGCTGTCCCTGCAGCTATTGTGGTCCTCATGTCCACTGCAACCATCAGATTTTCATATACGCGGACGTGGTGATGGAGGCGGAACAGATTGTAGATTGGCACCAGTTGGGTGAGAGCGTGCCATACGGGGAAATTCATTTCGTCGCCGCTGTGGTCTCTGTAGTGCTTCCACGTAATGTAGAACCAGTAGAATCCGTACAGATTGGCGGAAAGGAGGCTCAGCAGCAAGATGCGGCTTGGCGGGATGTAGTAGTCCAGTGTCTGAGAGCCGGCGTATGACCGTTGCGGAGGATGCTCATACTCTGGTTGTCCCAGATTGGCGCCACACGACCTGCAGAAGTTCTGGTAGTCGAAAACGCTTGCGCCGCATCCACGGCAGTAACTCACTGCCTGGGAAGAACGGCCGAAGGTTGGCGGATTCAGTTCGGCCCCGCACGAGCCGCAATGAGTCTCGGAACCGAGGAAGCTTGCGCCGCAGTTGTGACAATAGTGGTTAAGAGTGGTCATCGTCAGGCGTATTTTAGGAGAGACCGGCGACAAGATTGGAGTAGCCGCCGTTTAAGCCAGCGTTGTCGCGCTATCCGGCGGTTGCCGCCTGGTTGACCTCTTCCATCAAGGCGGAAAGCATGTCGTCCTCCGCCACGACCTTAGCTTTCTGACCTTTGCGGAATATGATGGCCCTGCCGTTGCCCGCGGCAATCCCCACGTCTGCGTCCTTGGCCTCGCCGGGGCCGTTGACCTCGCATCCCATGACGGCCACCTTGAGGTTGGAGTCCACCTTCTTGAGCATCTCGTCCACGGTGTTCGCCAGCTTGATGACGTCCACGTCGGCCCTGCCGCAGGAGGGGCAGGCAACCAGCGTCGCGCCCTTCTGCCGCATGTTAAGTGATTTGAGGATCTCGTACCCGGCCTGGACCTCCTCCACGGGGTTTCCGCTCAGGGAAACACGCAGAGTGTCCCCGATGCCCTCGTAGAGCAGCAGCCCCAGACCTATGGCGCTGCGTATCGAGCCCGACTTCACCGTGCCCGACTCGGTGATTCCCAGGTGCAGAGGATAGGGGACCATGTCAGCCAGACGCCTGTAGGCGTCTATCGTGGTGGGTACGTCGAAGGCTTTCATGGATATCTTGATACGGTCAAAGTCCAGGTCTTCCAGGAGTCCGATTTCCCACAGAGCCGTCGCCACCATGTGGTCTACGATGCTGTAGCCGCCCTCTTCCACCGCCTCGCCCGTCTTGGGCAGTTTGTTCACCATGTCCATGTGGCGGGAGAACCCGCGCGTCTTGCCTATCCCACCCACCGGGGGCAGGCTGCCGAAGTTGACTCCGATACGGATCGGAATCTCTCTCTCTTTGGCGGCCAGCACCACCTCCCGGACCCTGTCCTCATCACGGATGTTTCCGGGGTTTAGCCGCAGCATATCCACGCCGCCCTTGAGGGACTCCAGGGCCAATTGGTAGTGGAAGTGGATGTCGGCCACCAGGGGAATCTTTATCTGCTTCTTGATGTCCGGTATGGCCTTGGCCGCCTCCATGTCAGGGACGGCGCAGCGTATGATGTCGCAGCCCGCGTCCTCCAGCTCCTTTATCTGGCGGACGGTGGCCTGCACGTCCCGTGTGTCCGTTTTGGTCATGGACTGCACGGTTACGTCGGCGTCGCCGCCTATTTTGACGCCCCCGGCGTATATCGGCTTGGTTATTCTGCGACTGCTCATATCTCCTCTATCCCCCGGAGACCTCCGGCGCGTCTGACTGAGGCATCTTCAGACTCAATGAGGTTCACTTCAGTTCGATGGATCGGCGACTCCTTCAACAGACGCGGCAGAGGCAAGGGCGGCGTCTAGTGTGGCCAACTTGGCTTGGCGACGAAGTGCCGTCTCAAGGTACGCTGCATCATAGACGGTGAGCCTGTGACGGCGTGCCAAGTTAAGAGTATGGACGTCGATATGTCCGTGGTCCACCTCAATCTGGAGCTCCTCAAGGCGCTCCAGGAAACGCTCGGTCTCCTCCCGGTCAATACGTCCATTTCGCTCGGAGCGGATCAATACATTTCGAATCTCGTACCAGAAGACCCTTGGAACGATGCCCGGTTCTCTGATAATTTGCATTGCCACCGCGTCTGCTTCCAAGCTTTTTTCCTCTCGGGGAAAACACCAAGCCGCCGCTATAGAAGCGTCAATGACTATCGCCATTAATAGCGGCCTTCGGCTCGCATCCTCGCGATCTCGTCATGGGTCACGATTTGTCGATGCGCTCTCTCAGCCAACATCTGTGTAACAACAGCTTTACGCTTTGCTTCTTCCGGCGTCAGGGTTTGAGTCATCTTTGCTTCTCTTTTTGCAGTCATGCGCCGAGCCTTTCGGGCAGTTCTGAGCATGCCAAGTATTCAGTCCCGACCATTGCATTGTACAACACCTGGCAGTGTCCAAGGTAGCGAACCGAGGTGTCGACTCACACTATTGCAGGATGCTGGCCCCGTCGATTAGCCGCTGAAGGTCGTTATAGCTGACCGCCACCACCATTCCAACGAGAAGAGCCAATCCTGCCATGTGCACCAGCCCCTGCTTCTCCGGTGGGATTTTCTTGCCCTTTCTGGCCCATTCGATAATAACAAAGAGGATGTGGCCGCCGTCCAGAGGCGGTATGGGAAGTATGTTGGATATAGCCAGTGCCAGGCTTAGCCCCGCTGCCAGAGGGACGAGGTAGAACAGCCCCAGTTCTCGCGCTACTTCTCCCGTGCCCTGGGCGATGCCAACGGGTCCGGCAAAGGGAATCGGACCGTCGTCTGAGGCCCAGTCCACAATGGCATCCTTTACAGCTCCTGGGAACTCAACGGTGCGCTGGAACGCCAAAGCGATGGCGTCCCCTGGGTTCCTGGTGAATTCCAGCCTCTGGCTCCCGATTACCGATACGCGACTGATGCCTGCGGGACCCTGACCTTCCGGCGGGTTTTCCCTGGGAGTCAGCCTGACGGCCATCTTCTCCCCGTCCCGCAGAACAGTCCATTCAATCCGTTGGCCCTTGTTCTCATTGATGCGTTCGGAGAAATCCTGGAAGTCCTGGATGTTTTCTCCATTCATCGCAACGATTCTGTCGCCATTGATGAGGCCGGCGGCCTCAGCGGGAGACCCAGGCTCGACCTGCCCCACGCGGAATTCGGAAACAGCAAACATGAAGAAAATGGAGAGCAGGACAATGCCCAGGACTACGTTCATAACGACCCCGGCCACCAGGACGATGAGCCGGACACCGGGCGGCTGGAAGGCAAAGCTCCGTGGGTCCCTGGAGCTGCTGCTTTGCTCCCCTTCCAGCTTGACAAAGCCGCCAAGGGGAATCAGGTTGACGGTGTAGACGGTCTCTCCCTTGCGAATCCCCAGAAGACGCGGCGGGAAGCCAAAGCCGAACTCGTTGACTCGTATGCCGAAGGCCTTGGCGCTGGCATAGTGACCGAACTCGTGGACGAGCACCACCACTACAAGCACTCCCAGAAACTGGATGAGGGTGATGACTATGTCCATGGGTCAGGGGGCCGGTTCAGCGGGATGACGGGAGGGCTGCGCCAACCTCGCGGGCCCTTGCCTTGGCCCACTCGTCGGCGGCTATGATGTCTTCCAGGTTGGCGTCGGAGGACGGGTCGTGGTCGTCCAAGACCTGGGAGATGGTCCGGTATATGTCCATGAACCCGATCTGTCCGCTCAGGAACATCTCCACAGCGACCTCATCCGCCCCGCTGAGGACCGCAGGATACGTGGTACCCTTCTTTCCGGCCTCCACGGCCACGTTGAAGCACGGATATTGAGTCTCGTCCAGGGGCTTGAATGTCAGGGAATGGTTGAGGGCCGTGTCCAGGCGTGGGATTTGGGCGTTCTCCAAGCGGGTCGGATGGAACATGGAATACTGTATTGGGAGCCGCATGTCGGGAGGACCCATCTGGGCCTTCATGGAGCCGTCGGCCATTTCCACCATCGAGTGAATGATGCTCTGGGGATGTACGACCACTTCAATCTTGTCCCAGGCCACGTCGAATAGCCAACGGGCCTCGATGACCTCGAAAGCCTTGTTCATGAGGGTGGCCGAATCAATGGTTATCTTGTCGCCCATCCGCCAGGTGGGATGGTTCAGGGCTTGCTCAGGAGTGACTTGCTCCAAGTCCTCGGGCCGAGAGTCACGGAAGGGGCCTCCGGAGGCAGTGATCACAAGCCGCCGGATGGGGTCCGTTTCTCCCTGGAGGCACTGCCAGATGGCCGAGGGTTCGCTGTCCACGGGAAGCACGGTGGCTCCGTGGGTTTCGGCCATGGACATTATCATCTCCCCGGCCATGATGATTACTTCCTTGTTTGACAGGGCAATGGCCTTTCCCTGCTCCAGCGCTCGAATCGTGGGGACTAACCCGGCGCTTCCGATGGTTGCCGCCATGATTAGCTCGGCCTCGGGGAGGCAGACCATCTCCTCCATAGGCATAATCGTTGGTCCGTCAGGGAGCTGGGAACGCTCTTCCTCCACAGCGCACCAGGCGAATCTGGGGTTGAACTCTTCCACCTGGGACTTGAGCAAGTCCAGATTGCGCCCTGCGGCCAGTCCGATGACTTCGAACTCGTCCGGGAAGGCCCTGACCACGTCAAGGGTCTGACGGCCTATGGACCCTGTGGAACCCAGCACGACCAGTCCCCTCATTTGGTCACCCCCGATGGCCTTCGCTGAAGGTCTACCCTACGTGGAGGGTTTGAGAACGAACGCAACAAGATAATACACCACGGGTATAGCCAAAACAATCGAATCGAGCCTGTCCAGGATACCGCCGTGACCGGGCAAAAGGCTGCTGGCGTCTTCAACGCCGCTGATGCGCTTCACCTTGGATTCAAGCAGGTCTCCTACTTGGGCGGCGACGCCTGCCGCCGCCGCTACGACCACCGTCTGCCACAAGGCGACACCCAAGTCCAGCAGAACGTGGAGGACGATTCCGGCAGCGATGCCCCAGACCAAGCCTCCCACCGCGCCTTCCCAGGTCTTCCGTGGGCTGATGGACGGGGCCATCTGGTGTCGGCCAAGCAGTCTCCCGGTCGCGAAGGCGCCCGTATCGGTTGCGAACACTAAGGCAACGGCCAGATACGTCCAGTCGCGGGCGTATATCTCCCCGGAGTCCAGACCCCTGAGCATAAGCGTATGCGCCAGCAGGAACCCAACGTATCCGACCCCCAGAACGGCGAGCAATGTCAGATGCTCGCGTCGTTTGGCTATGAGCCAGGGGGATACAAGCAAGAGTCCCGCTCCCAGGGCTATGTGGATCCAGTGGCGGCTTAAGTCGTCGACCCTGCTGTCGGCGAAGTGTCCCAGTACGACCATCAGCAGCGCCCACACCATGCCGAACACCGTGACGGGATGGAATCGGGGTGCTCCGAGCATTCGAAAAAGCTCGATGACGCCAAGGCAGGCGGCTATTCCTACCAATATAGTAAGCCAGGGGAGTCCTCCCCAGATGGCGACCCACAACACGGGCAGGCCCACGGCAGCGGTGAGAAGACGCCGGGTCACAGGTCAACTCCCCAGCTGGAAATGCGCGGGAAGCCGGACGAAAACTGCTTTTCTCAGACCTATTCCTCGGCGTCTGGCCCGGAATCCAGCCCGGCGTAGTGGTCGTCTGAGTCCAGCGCTCCAAACCGGCGGCGGCGACGGTTGAACGCCTCGATGGCGTCTTTGATGTCAGCGGCTCCCAGGTCTGGCCATAGAGTACGTGTGGAGTAATACTCGCTGTAGGCCGCCTGCCACAACAGGAAATTGCTGAGACGCAACTCTCCTGCGGTGCGGATTATCAGGTCCGGATCAGGCAGCTCGGACGTATAAAGGTATCTACCAAATGACTCCTCGGTCACGCCGTCAACCGGCACTCCGTCGGAAATCATGCCCCTCACCGCCTCCAGTATTTCCGATCTGCCCCCGTAGTCGAAGGCGACGGCCAGTGTCATCCGGCGGTTGGCCTTGGTCAGGCGGCAGGCCTTGTCGACTGCATCCCGCAGGTCATCACCCAAGCGATCTGCCCTGCCCACGTGCACAACTTTGACGCCGCGTTCGTGAAGCGCCTGAGTCTGCCTCTCCAGGGCGTCCTGGAGAATGGTCATTAGGCCGTCCACCTCGTTCTTGGGGCGCGTCCAGTTTTCCGTGGAGAAAGCGTAGATGGTTACGACATCAACCCCGTGGCCCGAAAGAGCTTCCAGGACTGGTATGATGTTGTCTACTCCGGCCCGGTGACCGGCCAGACGAGGCAGACCTTTCTGGGTGGCCCATCGGCCATTGCCGTCCATAATAATGGCCACATGCTTTGGGCCACGCAGTTCCCTGTCCTGCTTCGATGGCTGGGAGCGTCCTTGGACGACCATTCCTGTGGCTTAGACCTGCATTATTTCTGACTCTTTGTCGGTGGAGACCTGGTCCATCTTGCCGACGAAGGAGTCTGTGACTTTTTGGATTTGGTCCTGGGCTCTCCTGTTTTCGTCCTGGGAGACCTGCTTGTTCTTCTCCATAGCCCTCAGCTGCTCAATCACGTCGCGTCGGACGTTGCGCACCGCTATCTTTCCGTCTTCTACTTTCCGTTTGAGCACTTTCACGAGGTCTCTTCTACGCTCCTGAGTGAGAGGAGGAATGGGCAGGCGAATCACGTTCCCGTCGTTGTTGGGGTTGAAGCCCAGTTCCGATTTCTGGAGGCTCTTCTCTATGTCCCTGATGGACCCTTTGTCCCAGGGCTGAATTACGATAAGCTGGGCTTCGGGAGCGGAGACCGTGGCTATCTGGTTGAGCGGAGTGGGAGTGTCATAGTAGTTCACGGTGACGTTCTCCAGGAGCGCCGGTGTGGCTCGTCCGGTCCGGAGCGTGTTCAAGTCGCGCCCCAGGACCTCCAACGCCTTCTCCATGCGGATTTCCCCGTCGATTAGCACGTCGTCTATGGTCTTGTCCTCATCGCCTGCCATAGCTACACCCTCCCGGATATGGTAGTGCCGATAGTCTGGCCGGTCAGCACCTTGTTGATGCAGTCCGGGTCGAACAGATCGAATACTATGATGGGCAGATTGTTGTCCATGCACAGCGAGAGCGCCGTCGAATCCATAACGGTCAAACGCCGGTTCAGGGCGTCCAGGTAGTTGAGAGACTTGAGGGGACGGGCGTCCGGGTTTATGTTCGGGTCCGAATCGTACACTGCGTCCACGTTGTTCTTGGCCATCAGGAGCACGTCGGCGTCTATTTCAACGGCTCTCAGTGCAGCCGCCGTGTCGGTGGTCATGTAAGGGTTGCCTGTGCCGGCTGCGAATATGACTATGCGGTCTTTTTCCAGGTGGCGTATGGCGCGCCGCCGTATGTACGCTTCGGCCACGGCCTGAATATGGATGGCGCTCTGTGTGCGGACGATAAGTCCAAGATGTTCCAAAGCGTCCTGCAATGCCAGTGCGTTGATAACCGTAGCCAGCATGCCTGCGTAGTCGGCGGTGGCCCTGTCCATGCCGTGGGCCTCGGCTTGCTGTCCCCTCCAGATGTTTCCCCCGCCCACGACGACGCCCATGCCTACGCCCATTTCGGAAGCTGTCTTGATTTGGCGGGCTACGTAGTCGACAACGGCGGGGTCAATGCCGACGCTGGATTCGCCTTTCAAGGCCTCCCCGCTCAGCTTCAAGAGAGCCCTCTTGTAAGCTGGCTTGGTCATTTCCGGCCTCTATTCACCCAATGCGAATCTGGAGAATCTCCTGACCCTGATGTTTTCGCCGACCTTGGCGACGGTCTCCTGGACCACGTCTCTAACCGTCTTTGAAGGGTCCTTGATGAAGGGTTGCTCCAGAAGGCTGACCTCCTCAGGGGGGCGGTCGTCGCCGTCGTCCATGTCGTCCTTGTTGACATAAGCGGTGGACGGCATTGCCGCCACCTGCATGGCCAAGTCGTGGGCCAGGGTCTTCATCTCGCCGGTGCGGGCCACGAAGTCGGTCTCGCAGTTGACTTCCACCAGGGCGCCGAGGCGGCCTCCAGCGTGTATGTAGGACTCCACGAGGCCCTCGCCGGTTTCCCTGTTGGCCTTTTTGGCCGCGCTGGCAAGGCCCTGTTCCTTGAGAATCTCCTCGGCTTTGGCCAGGTCTCCGTCGGCTCCCTCCAGGGCTCGTTTGCAGTCCATCACCCCGGCGCCGGTCTTTTCCCGGAGGTCTCTGATCATGTCAACTGTTGCCGCAGACGCCATATTCCACTCAACCCTTTCCTGCGGGGTTTCTACTCCTGATTAACGGGGTCCAATCCAGACACGACTAGCCTCGGAGGCTCGTCTTCGGTGGATTCTTCTACAGCGGTCTGGCCTTCGACGGTCGCCTCGGCAGGGTCGTCTGACCCGCTGGCGTCAGGTTCCTGTTCGCTCTGGGACTCGGTCGCAACGGCCTCGTCCTCCGCCTCGAACACCGTGG
>DAOUJI010000137.1:0-7445 GCA_034422875.1 Dehalococcoidia bacterium
AATCTAGTCGAACATCAGGACTGTCCTGGCCACCTCGCCAGCCTTCATAGCACGGAAAGCCTCGTTGACGTCGTCAAGATGTCCTCGGCGGGTGATCATTTCGTCCAGCATAAGCTTGCCCTGACGGTAGTAGTCTATATAGTCGAGCATGTCGATCCTGAAGCGATTGGAGCCCATCGTGCTGCCTTGCATTTTCTTTTCAGACAGGAAGGACGCCCCGTTTATGGTCACTTTCTGACCAAATGGAATCATGCCTATGATGGTGGCAGTGCCTCCCTTCTGGAGACATTCGTAGCACTGCTCGGCAGCCTGCTTGTTGCCGACAGCCTCAAAGGAGTATTCCACGCCGCCCCCGGTGAGTTCCTTGATGGCCTCCACGGGGTCTTCCTTGGAAGAATCAACCCTGTGGGTGGCTCCCATCTGCTCCGCCCGTTCCAGCTTGCCGCCCACGGGGTCCACGGCGATTATCTGGGACGCGCCAGCAATCCTCGCGCCCTGGATGGCCGAGAGGCCCACACCACCCGCTCCGTACACAGCGACTGTCGCGCCAGGAGGGAGTTTGGCCGTGTTGAGCACGGCGCCCACACCGGTGGTCACGCCGCAGCCGATAAGGGCCGCTCTATCCATGGGAACGTCGTCAGGAATCTTGGCCACCGAGTTCTGGTGGACCAGCATCTGCTCGGCAAAGGTGCCAAGCCCGGCCATCTGCTCCGGTGAATCCCCTGATTCAGCGAGTTTGTACCTGGGGGTGTCCTGGGCGGCGCGAGCCGGCTTGTCCAAGCAGAGATGAAACTGGCCCCGCAGGCACTTCCTGCAGTTCCCGCAATAGACCGACGGGCAGGTAATCACGTGGTCGCCTGGCTGAACGTAGGTTACGGCATCTCCCACCGCTTCCACGATACCGGCGCCTTCATGACCAAGTATGGCCGGGGGGTCTTTGGGGTAAAGACCGTCAACGTAATGGAGGTCGCTGTGGCAGACCCCGCTGGCCCCGGTGTTAAGCAGTACCTCGTCAGGTCTTGGTTTGTCGACATTCACGTCTTCGATAGCTAGCGGCTGATTGGGCCCATGGAAGACGGCGGCTTTCATCGCTGACTCCTACACAGACTACGAAGGTTCTAAGGCTTGGTGGAAGTTTAAAGTCCAGCCATACCGGTGTCAACGAACTAACGACGTTAGGGGTGTAGGCTCTGGTTCGCGTGAAGGGGCCCTTTGACTCCGCTGGGCTCGCTCAGGGGCGAACGGTTTGCTTTGCACCTTCCCCCAAAGGGTGAAGGTTGGGATGGCGGAACAAAGGGACCGAGGCTTTAATCTAGCGGCTACCACGGAGCCGGGGGTCCATGACGTCGCGGACGGCGTCGCCGAACAGGTTGGCGCCGTAGACGGCCAGAGCTATGGCTATTCCTGGAGCGATCACTGACCACCTAGCGTAGAGGAGGAACCACTCGCTGGCTTTGTTAAGCATTCCCCCCCAGGTTGGAGTTGTGGGCGGGACCCCCAGGCCAAGAAACCCCAGGGAAGCTTCCGCCGTAATAGCTGTGCCCAGAGTCAGAGACGCAAGGATCATGTATATGGCGAGACAGTTGGGCACCAGGTGTCGGAAAACAATGCGGACGGGTGAAGAGCCAACAGCCTTCGCCGCCAACACGTAGTCCATTTCCTTAATGCTGAGGGCCTGCGAACGGACCGTGCGGGCTGTCCCAGGAGCCAGGAAGAAGGACAGGGCGAAAATCACGTTCCACACCGACGCACCCAACACGGCAACGATCGCCAGAGCCAGAATGATCCCCGGGAAGGCCATGAAGCCGTCTATGACCCGTTGGAAGAATAGATCGAAAGCGCCGCCAACATAGGCGCTTGTTATACCCAAAATGGCGCCGGCGGTAATGCCCAGCGCCACACTGAGGACTCCGACCAGCATGGAAATCCTGGCGCCGAATATCAGGCGGCTCAGGTTATCCCTGCCAGCTTCGTCAGTACCCAGCAGATACGTTTTTTCTCCGTCAATGGAAGTAGTCCCAGGTTTTGACCACGTTTCCCTGGCGCTGGTCTTTTCCGGGTCATAGGGCGCAATCGCAGGCGCGAATATAGCCACAACGGTCATGCCGACGAGGATTAAGGCTCCAACAGCTCCCAGAGGTTTTCTCCTGGAGAACCTCAAGGTCTCTCCAAAGACCGATAGGAACCCGAGCCATTCTCGCCTGTTTGCCGGACCGCCGGCGACGCTGTCTCTGAGATTATCCAACATCGCTAATTTGCTCTGCAGAATTCCTTTAAGCGTAGCGGACCCTTGGGTCTAACCATCCGTACCACAGGTCTATCACCAGATTAATCGCCATGACAGCCAGAGCCGGCACGAGAATCAGAGCTTGTATCGACGGGAGATCCCTGGAGTTAAGACTTGTGATAAGCAAGTTTCCTATCCCGGGCAGGTTAAATACGGTTTCAATGATTACAATGCCGCCAATGAGGTTGGAAAACCTCCACCCGGAGACGGTGAGGATGGGCAGGAAGGCGTTCTTCAAGCTGTGCCGCCCTATCACAACCCAGTCCCTCAATCCCTTGGCCCGAGCAGTCCGCACGTAGTCCTCCCGCAGGACTTCCAACATGGAGGATCTGGTGAGTCTCGCTATGAAGGCCATATCATGGAGCCCAAGGACCATGGCTGGAAATATCAGGATTTCAAGGTTGGCCAAGGGACCGTCCCACAACGCCACATACTTGAGAGGGGGCAGCCAACCGGCCCATATAACCAATCCGGTTTGAAGCAGCAACGCTGTCCAGAAGGTCGGAGCAGCCACGAACAGAATCGTAAAAATCTTAGTTCCATAGTCGACGCCTGAGTCCTGTTTTACGGCTGACCACACTCCCAAGGGCACAGCTAGGACCATCGAAATAATGACCGACATCACCGCTAACTGTATGGTCAACGGAAACCTACGTTCGAGTGCGTCAATCACAGGGGTCTTGGTCTTGAAGGATGTGCCGAAGTCCCCTGTCAACACACCTCCGAACCAGTCGACATACTGCACCAATATAGGCCGGTCAATGCCCAGTTCTCTGCGGACGTTTTCCAGAACCTCTGGATCGATCTTCTCCGCCCCTTCACCTTCCCCTACCATACTCAAGAATGCAGCGTCACCCGGCAGGATGTTGACGATGAAGAAGGCGACAAAAGTGACAATGACGACCGTGGGGATAAACAGGAGCAGCCTTTTTATCACGTATGCGGTCATTGGCTAGTCTCCCACGCCTCCCATTGCGCCACCGGATGCTTGCTACCTCTCCCTATGGGAGAGGGTTGGGGTGAGGGCTAAAGCGTCTTAAGGACGCTTAATCAGGTTGACCTCTGCCGTCGGTGTCTCGGCAGAGGTCAACACTTCATTAATCAGCCAATCTTAAGGAGCAGGGTATGGCGGGTTGTTCGGGTCGTATAGAGGAGCGTCAGGGTCGAACCAGATGTGCTCCAACTCGGCGAGCATGTCTATGGGCCTGAGGTATTCACCCCACTGGTTAGGCCATAGACCCTGGTTCTGCAGCTTGACGCTGGTCACTCCGAAGCTGGGGCCCCAGCCCACCTGGAACCACTGGCTTCCGCCTTCTCTGAGGATGTTGTCGGCTTCTCTCAGCAGTTCCGTCCTCTTTACCGGGTCGAGTTCCTTCTTCTGTCTCTCGAAGAGGTCCACTATTCTGGGGTCTTCATAGCCCAGAGGGTTCTCAGAACCTCCGGGCAGGTACACTGGCGAGAAGACTCCGTCGGGGTCGTCGGTCAGTGTGGCAATGATCCGGTAGCTTATCTGGAATTCGCCGGTGGCTTGCCGCCTGATGCCCGCTACGCTCTCGACTTCCTCGATGCCCACGTTCACCCAGTCGGCAATGGCCTCGAACTGTTCCTTGAGGAACACAGCAGCCGTGGGGTACACGCTAACGGTCCTGACCATGATGTCGAACTCGAGAGGGTTATTGGGGCCGTAGCCTGACGACTCCAACAGTGCCCTGGCGGCATCCAGGTCCTCCTGGACTTTCGATCCGTCGGCGTTCACCCTGTAGCCTTCCCATTCTGCGATCTCGGCTGCGCTATGGGCGACTCCCGGCCCGAAGTAGGAACCTGGCCACATTACTCCGTCGTAGACTCCGTCTTTGAACGCCTGGCGGTTGATTGCCAGGTTAACCGCTTTCCTCACGTTGACGTCGTCAAAGGGAGGGTTGAGGTGGTTTACGAAGGCCGCTATTGGACCGGTCAAGGCTTCACTGGGCCTCAGACGGCCTCCAGACTGCTCTATCGCGGCTGCACGGGTCGCGGGAGTTACGCCGCCGGGTGAACCGGTCGAGCTAAGCGTCTGGCCGGTAATCATAGAAGCAAGCTGATTGCTCCGGCCTCTGACCACCAAGATGTCGACTTTGTTCAAGAAGGGAAGTCCAGACTTCCAGTAGTTGTCGTTCTTCTCAAAGGTCCAACTCTCACCGACAACGGCTTCAGTCAGCCTGAAGGCTCCGGAGCCCATCACGTTTTCAGGAAGGTCAACGTCGAGACCCGAAGTGGTGTGGGCCTCACTGACCATAGTCATGTAGTCCAGCGCCAGGAACTTCAAGAAAGCCCCGGCGGGGAAGGACATGGTGACGTCGATTGTGGTTGGGTCGATGACCTCGGAACTGGCGTAGTAAGCCTTTATGGCGCCTGCCCTTGGGCGCGGCTGTCCAGCTTCAACCATCCGGTCAAGGCTGTACTTTATGTCAGAGGCCGAAACCGGAGAACCGTTCTGCCACGTTGCCGCCGGGTTGATGTTGAAGGTGTACTTCAGTCCGTCGTCGGACAGGGTCCAGTTGGTGCACAAGTCGCAGAGAACTTCCTGCGGGTTCTTGAAGTTGTAGTGCACCAACCCATTGAACGCGGCCCTTGCTCCACGGGTTGAGTCCAGCGCCGGGGCCACGTGGAGGTCAAAGTGGGACGCGTAGGCGTAGTTGTAGAGCGGAATGCTGCCGCCGTACTCGCCCATGATCATCATCATGGCGTCAGGGTCCGGGGTCGCCGTGGGCGGGATCTGCGCCACGGCCTCGGAAACCGCCCGCTGTACGCCAGCATCCACTGCGGATTTGATTGCCTCTTCCATCTGTTCGACGGTCAGTCCTTCGGGTATCTCGGAGATGGCCTGGGCGACGATGGCCTCCACGTCCTCGGCCGTCAGACCCTCAGGGATCTCAATGCCTGCGATTGCGGAGGCCACAATGGCTTGCACGTCCTCCGGCGTCAGACCCTCAGGAATGTCTATGCCCTGAATTCCCTCGTCAACAATACCTCGAATGCTCTGTGTCAGAGCCCCGATGTCCAAGGTAGGCTGCGGTGTGGGAGTGGGCTGAGGTGTTGGCGTAGGCGCCGGTGTGTTTGTAGGCGCCGCCGTCGCTGGGACCGGAGTCGCCGCGTCCCCTCCGCAAGCCACTGCCGCCGCCAGGACCAACAGGACTGGCAAAGTTAGCATCCACCGTGATTTGAGTAGTCTTAGAACGGCCATACTCGAACCTCCTGTTCGGAGATTGGGCGAATTTAACAGACATAGTTCAAGAATGTCAATAGGAACGCATTCGGTTAAGTTTCTACTCTCGACTTAAAGTTACGGTTTTCGTCCGACGCCGTCCGAACGACTGATCGAGTGGTCAATCGTGCTATGAACGATGATATCGAGACAATTCCCCGTTCATTAAGCCATTATTCGTATGGACAGCTCCAATGGTCTTTCGGGGTCCCTCTCCGTATGCGTTTATTCTTGTTAACGCGGTCGCCACGCTCTACTCGTAGGGTTGGAGCTTGATTTCGTGCAAGGCCGGAATCACTTCCTTGCCGAGAAGCTCGATGGAGCGCATCACGTCCTCGTGGGGCATGTCGCCCTCGTTCCCGTATATATGCAGGTAGCCGGGGTTGAGGCGGGAGATGACCTCCGTCAGCTTCGAAACCACCGTGTCGGGACTGCCGACGATGATGTTGTTGAGTCCCCTCAGTTGGTCGTAGTCGAGTTTCTGCCCAACGAAACCTCCTGCCGTGGGCCGCTGAGTCTTTACCTTCAGCGCACTCCTGGACTGGTAGCCGGGCGGGTCCACATGTTCTCTAGGTCCACGCTGGCGATGGTTTTCGGTCCAAAGGCGCAACTCGAAGGTTCGCGGGTTCGTCCGCGCCGTCGTTGGCTACGCTCTGACCACCGCAAGACCTAGACAGCCTTATTTCTCTGCTGAGCGGCCCATCACCGTTCCCAAGTCCGCCACTCAGGAATGCGATACCTCGGCACGGGCATGGGGGTGGGAGCGCCCTCGGGACTTGAAAGCATTGGAGCGGTGATAATGTTCGGCTCCCCCCATCCAGAGTACGTTTTAACCGCCTCCACTTTCTGATTTGGCGAGAAGGAATCTCCAGCTACGAACACTTCCTGCTTCACTTGGACAAAACGGCCGTTGGAAGGATCGACCCAATAGTCCTCTCTATTGTAGTCGTCCTCACGCTCCCCTTTCGGAGAATAAGAGTAGAAATAGCGCTTGGTCACAACACCGTCGATAGTCTCTTCGCCAATGTACCCGGACTCAATCGCGAGAACGTCGCTTTCCAAGGGGAAGCCACAGAAGCTGGCGATTTCGCTTCCAGAGCCCCCTCCCGCCTCCGATCGGCCAGTGGCAGGTCGATAATCGGAGACGGACATGTTCCAATCTTCCCACTCCCCCGTATCATCGGACTCACGGGAGTATGTGGTTACAGTGGCAACTCCACTCGCCCCTGCAACACCACCACGATGATCGCCGGACGTTCGGATTATCACGACTTCAGCTCTAAGATTTCCTGTAATGCGGTCGGCGACCGTCCATGCAATATCATCGCCGTTGATACGCATTTCCTGTACGAATTCCATTGATTCAGATCCCTGAGTGTTGGACCCACGGATGGTCACGTCATAGAACTCGGGAAATTCCGCGAGGCGTGCGCAGGCGTCCTGAACGACTGCTTGTGAGTCGATAGAATCATTATCCGTCAACAACTGCCGAGCGAAAACGACGGCTATTGCGCCAACCATGACAATCAGGAAAACAACGTATACGCGCCGTCGTCTAAGTAGGCCTGCGATAAACATAGACACTCTTCGTTAACTGTTAGGAGGGTCTTGGTAAAACAAAGAATCAACCACTTAAGCTGAGAGCTGCCCGGCGCCGATACGGTTACCGGCGCCATTATCCGTTTGAATGGTGTCAGGCTGACTTGTTTTGGAACCACTCTACGGGAGTGTGTTCATTGCCGCCGCCAAGAGCCCGTCGCGCTACTCGTAGGGTTGGAGCTTGATTTCGTGCAAGGCCGGAATCACTTCTTTGCCGAGAAGCTCGATGGAGCGCATCACGTCCTCGTGGGGCATGTCGCCCTCGTTCCCGTATATATGCAGGTAGCCGGGGTTGAGGCGGGAGATGACCTCCGT
>DAOUJI010000138.1:0-5080 GCA_034422875.1 Dehalococcoidia bacterium
GGGACTGGGCCAGTTGGGGGCCAACGGAATTCTTATGTCGCCCCACATCGGCCCGTGGACCCGGTTGCAGGTCATCATGACCGACGCCAAGGTCACCTACACTGAACCCGTTGACTACGGCATTCACGCCTTTTGCCAGATATGCCAGGTCTGCACCAACCGCTGCCCAGGGCGCGCAATCGCCAGGGAGAAAGTCTGGTACAGGGGCACCCACAAGAACAAGATAGCAATGAGGCGCTGCATTCCAATGCTATCCCGCTATCAGGCCTGTGGCGTGTGCATGAAGACCTGCCCCATCGGTGTCTACGGCATGAAGCCGGTCATGGACCACTACGTGGAAACCGGAGAGGTGCTGGGCAAAGGCACCCACGACCTCGAAGGCTACACGTTGCCGGAGAAAGGCTACTTCGGGCCGGGAGAACTGCCACGTTTCGACAATGAGACCTTTGCTTTGCCCAGAGGCAGGTCGGAAGACTGGCTGTTCATCGAGTTCAGGGAACAGCTTCAGATGGCAAAAGAGGACGGCATTAACGACACCTCGGCGCTCTGGGATGAGTTCCAGCAGAAAATCGAGCGGACCTTCAACAGAGAGTTCAAGTCGGACATGGCAATGGACATGCCCATGGAACAAGACGAGTCCGGCGGCGAGTTGAACTAGCCCAACCGACCTAAGAATTCAGGAAGCAACTAAAGGCCCCGCCGAAGATATCTCGGCGGGGCCTTTGTTTATGGTTCCCCTGTGCTTAATGCAGAGACGGATGGGGGCTGAATACGAAGCAGTAGTGGTAGTCCAGAGTGCCTCCATTGCCGATGGACATCACTACGTCGTGCTTAGGGACCTGACGCTCGCCGCCACTGCCTCGGGCCTGGACTATCCCCTCAGAAATGGGAGAAGCTGCCCAGAGATAGTGGCCGGAGATAAGTCCGCCCCAGGTGTTGGTGGGCAGGGCACCGCCGGGCTCCAGCTTGCCGTCGGCCACGAAGGGTCCGCCTTCACCTTTGGCACAGAACCCGTAGTCCTCGAGCGTCACTATCGCAGTGTAAGTATAGTTGTCGTACAACTCACAAACATCGACATCCTGGGCTGTTATGCCCGCCATGGGAAAGGCCATGTCCCTGGCTATCACGGCGCCCGTATTCACCTCGTTTTCATATCCGCTGCGCCTGGGATTCCCGGGAAACCCCTCTCCCATTCCGACAATGTAGGCTGGAGGCTGCTTCAGGTCCCGGGCGCGCTCCTCGGTGGTCACGATGATGGCGATGGCCCCGTTGTTCACCATGCAGCAGTCGAACAGGTGGAACGGCTCGCAGACCCACCGGGAGTTGTGGTAGTCCTCAAGAGTGATAGGGTCTCTGTACACGGCCACCGGGTTCATCGCCGCCCATTTGCGGTTGGACACTGCAACGGCCCCGAAATGGTCGTTGGTCGTGCCATAGAGGGCCATGTGGCGCCGGGCAGCCAGCGAGTATCTTCCGTTGGCTCCGTAGAGGCCATAGGCGGCGTTCAAGCCCGCAAAGCCCGCCATGGACCGGATTCTGGCATACGTCGCGGCGCCTGTGCCGGCCGGACGCTCAGGTCCGAGGGGAGCGTCGGCAAATACGTAGCATATTGTTTCGGCCATGCGCGTTTGTATTGCGCGGATGGCTAGAAACATGTTATGCCCCGGCGGGGAGTTGCTGTATACCGGCGGGTGGTTCAGAACGCGTAGATTGCGCAGCCCCAGCGCGACATGAGGAGATTCCGCCCACGTGGGATCAGGCCGCATTCCGGGGTGGGTCACCAGCCCGTCCAGGTCGTCTTTTGTGAGGCCGGCGTCGTCGAGGGCCATCTGGACCGCCTCTGCCGCCAAAGCCGTGGAGGACTTGACGAACCGGCGAGTCATCATCGTGACCCCGAGACCCACAACGGCTGTTCTGCGTATGCTGCCCGTTGTCATGTTTCACCTCCGGCGTGAGTTTAGAAATAAACCCCGTGAAGTACCTTAGGTTAATGCAGCGACGGGTGAGGGCTGAATATGAAGCAGTAGTGGTAGTCCAGGGTGCCTCCCTGGGCAATGGACATGACCACGTCGTGCTTCTCGACCTGGCGTTCGCCGCCCGTTCCCCTGGCCTGTACGATGCCCTCTGAAATGGGCGACGCTCCCCACATGTAGTGGCCTGAACTGAGGCCGCCATAGGTGTTGCTGGGCAGGGCTCCGCCCGGCTCCATCTTGCCGTCGGACACAAACGCTCCGCCTTCACCCTTGGCACAGAAGCCGTAGTCCTCCAGCGTTACGATGCAGGTGTAGGTGTAGTTGTCGTACAGCTCGCAAATGTCGATGTCCTGGGCTGTGATTCCCGCCATTGGGAAGGCTGTCTTCCCGGCGGTCACGGCGCCGGTGTTTACCTCGTTCTCATAGCCACGCCGGCGCGGGTTGCCGGGGAACCCTTCTCCCATTCCCACGACGTACGCCGGAGGCTGCTTCAGGTTCCGGGCCCGTTCCTCTGTGGTCACTATGATCGCGATGGCGCCGTTGTTGACCATGCAGCAGTCGAACAGGTGGAAAGGGTCCACCACCCAGCGGGAGTTGTGGTAGTCCTCCAAAGTGATCGGGTCTCGGTACACCGCCTGAGGGTTGAGGGCCGCCCACTTGCGGTTGGACACGGCAATGGCGCCGAACTGGTCACTGGTCGTGCCATAGAGGGCCATGTGGCGCCGGGCAGCCAGCGCGTAGCTGGTGTTGGCTCCGAAGAAGCCGTAGGCGGCGGGAAGGCCCGCAAGCCCCTGGGTAGAGCGGACTCGACCATAGGTGGCTGCGCCCGTCCCGGCGGGGCCTAGCGGCACGAGGGGAGCGTCGGCAAATAGATAGCACACGGTTTCGGCCATGCCCGTCTGTACGGCGCGGATGGCCAGGAACATGTTCTGTCCAGGCGGCACTCCGGGGTAGGGCCAGTTGCTGAACAACCGGAGGTTGCGCAGACCCAGGGAAACGTGGGGCTCCGTCCATCCCGCGTCGGGCCGCATCCCGGGGTGGGTGGTCAACCCGTCGATGTCGTCCTTGGTAAGTCCGGCGTCGTCCAGAGCAAGTTGGAGCGCCTCGGCAGCCAACGCTGTCGCAGGCTTGACGTACCTGCGGGTCATCTGTGTTACTCCCAGGCCCGCAACAGCAGCCCTGCGCAACGTCCTATCTGTCGCCATTCTTCACCTCTCGATTAAGTTGCCCTTAGAAACACACCCCCGACGGCCAGCGTTCGCGCTCATTCCAGCCGCCGTCGACCGATGCGGCCTAAACTGGTGGGTTAAGACCTGAGCCGGAAGCTATATGACTCCGGTCTCCGTCAGGACCATCAACTGTTCCTTGCTGAAACCCAACTCGCCGCAAAGGATTTCCTCGTTGTGCTCTCCGATGAGGGGCGCCCGGCGGGATATGCTCCAGGGCGACCCGTTGAAAATGACGCCGCCGCCGGGGTAAGTGAAGGTCCGTCCCAGTTCGGGATGCTCCACGTCTATGTAGAAGTTCCGGGCCCGGAGATGCTCGTCGTCTATCATCTCGTCCCAGGACCGTATGTAAGCCCACGGCAGGCCGATTTTGGCGGCCCCGTGCCACAGGTCGTTGGGAAGCATGGACTTGAAGAAGTCCGCCAGAATCTCGTAAATGCGCACCCGGTTCTCGGCGATCAGGTCCGGTGTGTTGTAATCAGCCAGTTCCTGAGCCATCCCGTACTCGTCCATCCACTTGGCCACCAGCTCGATCTTCGCGGGAACGAGCATCGGGGTGCTCCAGGCGGTAGTGGCGAAGTGGCCCTCGAGTTTCGTGGACATCTCTTTGCCGCTTACGTATTCGGTGTCAATCTCTCTGGCGGAGCCGTGGCGGCCTGTGTGCCGGAAAATCTTGGTCTGGTTGAAGATGTAGTTGGGTACGGCGTTCTCAGTGGTCAGGCACAACGCCTCGTGAATGGACGAATCGATGTACTGGCCTTCGCCGGTGGCATCCCGGGTAAGGAGGGCGCCCACTATAGCCATGTATGCGTAGTGGGAACCGCAGTGCCAGGCCTGCCCGCCTCCCACAGCAATCGGCGGACGCTCCGGGTCGTCCACGGCGTCGTAACCGCACTCCGACATCTGACCGCCCGACGCCAGGAGCACCAGGTCACTGACCTTGTAGTCCTTCCACGGTCCAGTCTGCCCGAAGGGGGTGATGGAGCATACGATGAGCCTCTTGTTGTCTTTGGACAACTCGTCGTAGCCCAGTCCCTGCGACTCCATCCAGCCCGGAGGGCAGGTCTCTATCACGAGATCGGCGTTTGCGGCCATACGCTTGAATATCTGTTTGCCTGCGTCGGTGGCGACGTCAAGGGTGATGCCTCGCTTCGAGGTGTTGTAGTGCCAGAAGTAGAGGCTGCGCTCCCGGTTGGGCACGTCATTCAGGAAGGGACCCTGGGCGCGGGTCTCGTCGCCGCCGGGAGCCTCTATCTTGATGACGTCCGCCCCCAAGTCGGCCAGCAGCTTGCCGCACCAATGGCCCTGCTGGTCGGCCAACTCCAGCACCCGGAGGCTGGCGAAGGGCCCGGCGCCGGGCGGACTGTTGGGCACGCTGGGCTCGATAGTTTTGGGAGTGCTCGCTCCGTTGGAGCCAGCGCCGTTGGACGGAGCTTCCAGCGACTCGGTAATGTGGGGGAAGCGGGGGAACTCCTGGGGCCAGAAGGTGCCGTCGTTGAAACCCGCGACCACCTCACTGCGGCTCAGGCCCAGCACCCGCTCCATCACTTCCACCGTGTGCTCGCCAATCTGGGGCGACGATTTTTTGACGCCCACATCCGACTTGGACATGACGAAGGGCATGTTCTGAAGCTTTTTGCGGCCCACCACCGGGTGGTCTCTCTCCACAAACATGCCACGCGCCTCAAGCTGCGGGTCTCTGTCAACCTTGTCGTCTGCGCTCTGCACAGGCATTGCCCGTACGCCCGCCGCCTGGCATTTCTCCATAAGCTCGTACTTTTCCTGGGTCAACGTCCACCCCAGGATGCCCTTGTCGAGCTCTTCCTGGTTCTCGATGCGGCCCATGGTAGTAGCGAACTTGGGGTCGACAGCCCATCCGGG
>DAOUJI010000139.1:0-18014 GCA_034422875.1 Dehalococcoidia bacterium
CTTCCAAATACTCCTTCACACCGCCTCGCGTCACTCCACCCTCCGGCAACACTGCTTGCGAGGCAACGATAACCTCTTCGGTAACATTTAGTATGAGTCAATTCGGGTCCTTGACGGGGCGCTACTATAGCGCTAACGTAAAGATCACTTCTTCCCCGTCCGTTGGACTGTGGCCTCGTCCATGTCCCCGGGCGGGTGTTTTTTGTAATGCGCACTTTGGTCTTTGTTGATGGTCAGAATCTCTACCACCTAGCAAGAAGAGCTTGGGCTTCAGGGTCTCTTGCTCACGCGTCTCCCTACGCGTGGCCAAGCTATGACGTTGAAAAGCTCGGACATACCTTAGTTTCTAGAATAGCAGGGCGTGCCCTCACGGAGATTCGTTTCTACACTGGTGTGCCGGACCCGAACGGCGGGCCCTCGGAACAGTTCTGGCACGGCTTCTGGTCAAACAAGCTTAGGTCTCTGAGAAATAGGGGGATATACGTCTACCGGGGCAAAGTGAACGCTGGGGGCCAGGAAAAGGGAGTGGATGTCAGCTTGGCCTTAGACCTTATCCAAGCTACCTACGACCAGCGGTACGAGGTTGCTATTATCGTAAGTCAAGATTGGGACTTTGGTCCCGCCGTGCGTTTAGCGAAGCAAGTTGCCCAAGGACAGAATCGAAGGCTAGTCTACGAATCTGCCTTTCCTGTTGGCCCAGGGAGCCTTTCGCGTCGAGGAGTTCCCGGAACAACCTGGGTTCCAATAGACAAGGCGACCTACGATTCCTGTCACGACCCTACGGATTACCGTCCGGGAAGGCAATAAGCGATCTGACGTCCAACGCACAACACACCAATAGCCCGATACCGGCGGCATGCCTCATTACCCCGCAGGCTTGAACTTGAACATGGTCACTTCTTCGGTGACCTCTTCGAAGGTGATTTCCATGGGCATGTCCAATACCAGGGCTTCGGGGGTCTGGTCGACTCCGGTGAGGTTGGTCATCATGCGGGGCCCCTCGTCCAGTTCCACTACCGCGATGGCGTAGGGCGTTTCTTCCTGGAACCCAGGGGCGGGCCGGTGACTGATGACGTAGCTGTAAAGCTTGCCCTTACCGCTGAGGTCCTCCCACGTCAGGTTGCGGCTCCAGCAAAAGGGGCATACGGCCCGGGGGTAGTAGTGGAGCTGGTTGCAGTCACGGCATCGCGGCAGAGTCAGCTTCCCCTGTTTGCACCCTTCCCAGAAGGGTTCGGTTTCGGGTGTGGCCTTGGGAAGCGGTTTTTGAGGCGTCGTCATTGAGGTCCTCCTATAGCAATAGACGGCATGGACTTCAACTCTTGAACTAGGCGGCTCCTGAAGCTATGGGACTTCAGTTCCAAGAATGGCAGTCCCTGAAGCGGCGAACATCCCTCCTGGCCCATGGACCACGGCTGTCTTGGCTCCTTCCACCTGCCGGGCGTCCCCGTGGCCCCGGAGCTGGCGCACAGCCTCCAGGATGATGAACATGCCGTACATCCCAGGGTGCGTATAGGAGAGTCCGCCTCCGTTGGTGTTCATGGGGAAGTCTCCGCCAGGAGCAGTCCTCTGGTCGGAGACGAACCTGCCGCCCTCTCCCCTGGGACAGAACCCCAACGCTTCTATGGCGAAGATGGGCGTGTGGACGAAGGCGTCGTAGAACTCGACCACGTCGATGTCCTCGTGCTTTACGCCCGCCATGTCGAAGGCCCGTTGACCAGACATTTCGAAGGCGTGGGACCAGGTGTAGTCGGGCATCTGCCCTATGCTCCAGTGGCTCAGGGCCTCCCCTGTCCCCAGAAGATAGACGGGCTTCTGCTTCAGGTCCTTGGCCCGGTCAGCGGTGGTGAGTATAACTGAACCGGCAGCGTCGGTGACCAGACAGCACATGGGCAGGGTGAGGGGGTAGCAAATCATCCTGGCGCTGAGCACGTCGTCGACGGTCTGTGGTTCCCGCATTATAGCCCTGGGATTGAGGCTGGCCCATTTTCGGGTGGCCACAGCCACCTCGGCCAGGTTCTCCAGAGTGGTGCCCGTCTCCTTCATGTACCGGAGAATGGGCAGCGAGAACAACGTGGGCGGGCCTAGGGCCCCGAAAGGCTGCTCGAACTGTCCCTGGGGAGTGGACGGGTCCACCGGGGCTCGCGGGTCTCCTACGCGGCTGCGCCCGCTCTGGCCGTGGCTGATGAGGGCGTAGTCGCACATGCCGTGTTCCAGGGCCATCATGGCGTGCTCCATCATAATCACGAAGGAGCATCCGCCCACCGTCGTTCCGTCCACGTATCTGGGCCTCATGCCCAGGTACTCGGCCAGGACTGCGGCGTTTGTGCCTGCCGTAAACAGCCCGTCGATGTCGCTCTTCTCCAGCCCGGCGTCGTGCATGGCGTTCACCGCGCCTTCGGCGTGGAGTTGCAGGACCGACTTGTTGGGCTGGACGCCGTTTTCGTCGGCCTCATCCGCGCCGACAATGGCCACCTTGCCCCTGAGTTCCTTGTATGACATTGCCGCCCCCTATCTGTGGTATGCTGTGAAATCTACTGCCTTGGCAGTCCCAGACCACGAGTGGCGATGATGTTCCGCTGTATCTCGCCCGTTCCGCCGGCGATGTTGGCGCCGAATTGGTTGAGAAACGCCCGAGAGAGACTCCCCCGGAGCTTGACCCACTTGGAGTTCTTCCATAGCTGCCCGTACTGCCCCAGGATTTCCATGCCCGTGTTGGCCACGTGCTGGGACAGCTCCGAGCCGAACACCTTGGACATGGACGCCTCGTAGTTGGGAACGAGGCCCTGTCCCTGCATCCAGGCGACTCTGTAGGCAATCCATCGGGCGGCCTGGATCTCCGTAGCCAGGTCGACCAGCTTGTTGCGGACTACTTTGTTTTGCGAAAGGGGCTTGCCGTTGTGGGTGGTCTCCCTGGCGTACTCCACCAGCCGCTCCAGGTTCCTCCTCCCGTGTGCGGAATAGTGGACTCCGGCCCGTTCGAAGTCCAGCGCCACGGCCATGGTGTACCAACCCCGGTCCTGCTCGCCGATGAGGTTCTTCTTAGGCACCCGGACATTGTCGAAGTAGACCTGGTTGAACTCATGCTCGCCGGTCATCTTTATGACGGGCCTAACAGTGACGCCCGGAGTCGTCATGTCCAACATCATCAGGCTGATGCCCCGGTGCTTGGGGGCGTCGGGGTTGGTCCTGACGGCAATCCACCCCCAGTCTGCGATGTGGGCTCCGGAGTTCCATATCTTGGACCCGTTGATAACGTATTCGTCGCCGTCTTCGGTGGCCGACGTTATCAGTCCGGCCAAGTCAGAGCCTGTCTCAGGCTCGCTGTACAGCGTGGTCCAATACCTTTCCACCTTGGTGATGGGAGGAAGGTGCTCCTTCTTCTGCTCCTCGGTTCCGAACCTGATGATGGTGGGCCCGATCCAGGCCACGGCCCCTCCGCCCACGTCGGTGCCGGGCGAACCGTGGTATGCCACCTCGTCGCTGTATATGGCCTGTTCGATGTAGGACCTGCTCTGCCCCCCGTACTCTACGGGCCAGTGCATGGTGAGCCATCCCTTCTCCGAAAGCTTCTTGGCCATGTTGTGGGCAAACTCCCGGGTCTCGGCATGGTACATGGCCCCCGAGTCCATAGGCTCGAAGTCGGCAGGGAGCGTTTCTTTGAAAAAGTCCTTTATCTCCTGGCGGAAGGCATCTTGCTCCGGGGTGAACTCCATGTGCATAGGCTCCTCCGGCGGGCCGCTTGGCTGATAGGCTAGCCACAAGTCTATGGCCTGGGACGCAGGCGGTCAACTTCCCCTATAAGCCTTCTCGTCATTGGGGGGCGTACCCCATCCTAACCTTCCCCCAGAGGGGGAAGGGACAGTTACCCCTCCCCTTCTGGGGGAGGGTTGGGGTGGGGGGGGATGCCCGTAACTCGCTTGTGAGAATCTCTGGATTCTGGCCTCTGCCGGAAAGACGGGGTAGGGGCGACCGGCCGGTCGCCCCTACGACACGTCGAGACGGGTGGGGTGAGGGGGTAAAGTTAATCCAGGAAGACTGCTGCCGAAGTCCCAGTTCAGTAGGCGAGAATCGGCGTCATCTGGTAATGGTACTGGTGCTGTTATTTGGTGCTATAGGTGCTCTCTGCCGTGGTGATAAGTTCAAGCAAGGCATCTCGATGTTCGTGAATATCGTTTTGACGAACACGAACGCGATAATATCCATAGTTGGCATCGTATGGAAAGGGATTCAATCCGGTTTCATCCAGCCATTCGGTCGTTTCTTTGTCTTGTGGGATCTTGAAAGCTGTCAGGACATGGGTCTTTCGAGGGTGGAATACCACGAAGTTCCGTGCTATACCGCCGAACTGAAGTCCGATGTGGTGTTTGTTGTACTTTGGATTCACCCCTGGCCGAACTGTGTTTATCAACTCGACCATATGGTCCATGATCTGCAAAGAATCCTTGGAAGCCTTTTTCTCCCACGATGCCCGATCAACCGTTTCTCCCTCATCCTCTTCCTCAGTGCCCCATGTGGTGAGGTCGAGCACTCGGGTTGCTATCAATGTGAACGCCCCGCTGACTTCAACTCCTTTGATTTGAATAGCGATGAGCGGAATCGCTCCGTTGAGAAGGGATATCACGTTCAGAAACCGGCTGGTCACGTCTTCCGCGACGATGACAGCAGTGTGCTCGTATTGCGGATATCGACGGCGTTCGATGTCCCAATACTCTATCGTCCGGATAATGTGGGACTCATCCATTGCGCCAAGCTGAATTTCAACTTCATACCTAGTTGATGTTTCTACGTCTTGCAACAGCAAATCCAGCCGTCCTCCACTGGGCTGACGCCGTTCGCTGCTGCGCACTTCCAGTTCACCTAGCCCGAGTAGTGAAGGGTTTTCAATCAGGCGGTTATGAAGCCACCGTTCGTTAAGAAGTGGATGGTTCTTTAGGCTAACAATCTTTGGAACCACCAGCTCTGGCGTTACCACGGTCTTCTCCTTCGTCTTCTCTAGTCCGCTTTCTGGGTAACCTGATTTTGAAGAATGATGCAGGACCAGTCAATGTTATACACTGGTTCAAGACACTCGTTCACCTGACCGTTCCGGAAAGAGTTAACGCCGGGGCAGCCCCAGGCCCCTGGTGGCCATAATGTTCCGCTGGATTTCCCCGGTGCCTCCAGCGATGTTGAAGGAGAAGGCGTTGAGGTACGTGTGGGCGAAGGAACCGTGGAGACGCGCCCATTTGGACCCTTTCCAAAGCTGTCCGTGCTGGCCCAGAATCTCCATGCCGGTGTTGGCCAGCCGAATCTGCAGCTCTGAGCCGTAGACCTTGGCCATCGACGCCTCGTAGTTGGGGACCATGCCTTCACCCTGCATCCAGGCCACCCTGTAGGAGAGCCAGCGGGAGACCTCCACGTCAATCGCCGAGTCTACCAGCTTGTTCCGCACGACCTTGTTCTGTGACAGAGGCCTGCCGCCGTGGACGGTCTCTTTGGCGTATCGCACCAGCGTCTCCAGATTCCGTCTGGCCACCGCCGGGAAATAGACGCCCGACCTCTCGAAGTCTAAGGCAACGGCCATGGTGTACCAACCCTGGTCAAGCTCACCCACCAGGTTGCTCTTGGGGACACGGACGTTGTCAAAGAAGACCTGGTTGAACTCGTGGTCGCCGGTCATCTTTATCACCGGCCGCACGGTTATCCCAGGAGTCTTCATATCCACCATCATCAGGCTGATGCCCCGGTGTTTTGGAGCGTCAGGGTTGGTGCGGGCCGCGAGCCAACCCCAGTCGGCGATGTGGGCGCCGGAGTTCCAAATCTTGGAGCCGTTGATCACAAAGTCGTCGCCGTCCTGGACCGCGCTGGTCTGGAGGCTGGCCAGGTCGGAGCCGGCTTCGGGTTCGCTGTAGAGGGTGCACCAGTACCGTTCGGCCCTGGTGATGGGCGGCAGGTGCTCCTTCTTCTGCTCTTCAGTGCCGTAGCGGATGAGAGTCGGCCCTATCCAGCCCACGGCCCCGGCTCCCAGGTCCGTTCCCGGCACTCCTTTGTAGGAGACCTCGTCGCTGTATATGGCCTGTTCGACGTACGACCTGCTCTGGCCGCCGTACTCCACGGGCCAGTGCATGGTGAGCCAGCCCTTTTCCGCCAGCTTCTTTGCCATGAAAGCGGTGAACTCCCGGTGTGCAGGGTGGTACATGCCGCCCAGTTCCATCGGCTCCCAGTCGCTGGGCAACACCTCGTCGAAAAAGTCGAGTATTTCCTGGCGAAAGGCTTGCTGCTCCGGGGTGAACTTCAGCCGCATGGGATACGCTCCTTAGGGCCTCTGGAGATGACGCTAAGTCTATGCGGGGCTGTGGATGAGGTCAATGTAGCGTCGGTGGCTCCTTAACCGCGCGTTGAGCCGAACGACAGGGCGCCCACAAGAGGCGCCCCTACGTGGGAAAGCGGTTCGCTTAATTCGCATTGATGGCCATGGGGTTCTCCCGGTCTGAGTCCCATTGCGACGGATTGTCCAGGATGTACTGGCGAAGTACTCGTAAGGATTTGTCACCGCGCACAATATGGTCGTAATAGTTTCGTTGCCACAATCGCCCATGGAACGGAGGCCAATTTAGACTCTTTACACCCTGTATGTATTCGGCGGTTGTCAAGGACTTGTAAATGCCCACCACGTCACTCAACCGGAACCGGCTCCCAACGTCATTGCCTGAAGCCGCTCGTGTCATGGCGGTGACATGCTCAACAGGTCTGTCGAGCGGTCTTGACGTTGCGTGAATTACGATGATTCCGTGAATATGGTTTGGCATCACGACGAAAGCGTCCATTTCGACACCTGGAAATCGATCTGGCATTCGGTTCCAGATGCGTTGGACGGCTTGTCCCGCTCCATTCAACTGAATTTCCCCGTCCTTTACATCTCCGAAGAGAGGAGCCCGCCCTTGGACTACAACGGTCACGAAGTAAGGTCCGGCCTGCGTGTAATCGAAACCTTTCAGACGAACGGACTGGCGGTGATGCAGGTCTGGATTGTAGACACGTCCCAAGCGAACACCACCTTTCTGTGGTCCATTGGTAGTCTGTCCTGTCATCCCTAATTCAGCAAGACCTCGATGACGCTATCTTGCTATCGGGATTGGATGTCCATCTACGTAGGGGCAGGTCTTGTGCCTGCCCTGTGGTTCGGGGGGTGGAATAGCAGTGGGCAAAGGAGAACGTACGATTACACCCCAACGTAGGCTTGAGCCGAACGACAGGGCGCCCACAAGGGACGCCCCTATTTGTAGCGGGAGAACGGCTTGTGGAGAAAAGGGGAGCGGACATTCCGCTCCCCCCTCGCATACACTATGGTTCAGTTGGGGTTAGTCTCTGGGCAGACCGAGTCCCCGGCGGGCGATGATGTTGCGCTGGATTTCCGAGGTGCCGGCGCCGATGGTGGCCGAGTACTGGTCCAACGCGGCTCTGGCGAAAGTCCCGTTCAGCCTCGCCCACTTGGAGTCCTTCCACAGGGGGCCGTATTGCCCCAGAATCTCGATCCCGCGGTTGGCGAGACGCTGCTGAAGCTCCGAGCCGTACACCTTGGACATGGAGGCCTCGTAGTTGGGTACAAGGCCCTGGCCCTGCATCCAGCCGACCCTGTAGGACAGCCACCGGGACACCTGGACTTCAATGGCTGTGTCCACCAGCTTGTTGCGTACGATGGGGTCTTTGGCCAGCGGCTCACCCTTGTGGGTGGTCTCCCGTGCGTACTGCACCAGGTTTTCCAGGTTCCTCTTGCCTACCGCGGAGTAGGAAATGCCGGACCTCTCGAAGTCCAGCGCCACAGCGAGGGTGTACCAACCCCGGTTGAGCTCTCCCACCAGGTTCTTCTTGGGTATGCGGACGTTGTCGAAGTAGACCTGGTTGAACTCGTGGTCTCCGGTCATCTTTATGACGGGGCGGACAGTGATTCCTGGACTCTTCATGTCCACGAGCATCAGGCTGATGCCCCGGTGCTTGGGAGCGTCGGGGTCGGTGCGGGCGGCCAGCCAGCCCCAGTCGGCGATGTGGGCGCCGGAGGTCCATATCTTGGAGCCGTTGACTACGAAGTCGTCGCCGTCCTCAACGGCGCTGGTCTGCAATCCGGCCAGGTCCGATCCTGTCTCCGGTTCGCTGTAGAAGGTGCACCAGTATCGCTCGGCCCTGGTGATGGGAGGCAGGTGCTCCGCCTTCTGCTCGTCCGTACCATAGAGGATCAGAGTGGGGCCCACCCACGCTACGGCGCCTGCTCCCAGGTCTGTGCCCGGCACGCCGTTGTAGGCGATTTCCTCACGGTAAATCATCTGCTCGACGTGGGAACGTCCCTGACCGCCGTACTCCACTGGCCAGTGCATGGTCAGCCAGCCCTTGTTGGAGAGCTTGGTGGCCATGTTCCGGCTGAACTCGAACCGGTCCTCGTGGTGGTGTTCGCCCTGCTCCATGGGTTCCCAATCGGCGGGCAACTCCTGCTTCAGGAAATCTAGGATTTCCTGGCGGAAGTCGTTCTGTTCCTTGGTGAATTGCAACTCCATTAGGCAGCCTCCTTATTTTCCACCCTCACCCCGACCCTCTCCCAGAAGAAGAGGGGGCTGTATGATGGGTTTCCGTTGAACGGGCTATTTGTCTGCACGCTTCCAGAGGGGAAGGGTGACCTCTTCCTCTGGGTGGTCTTCGAAGAAGACCTCCAC
Source organism: Dehalococcoidia bacterium (assembly GCA_034422875.1). GTDB lineage: Bacteria > Chloroflexota > Dehalococcoidia > Lucifugimonadales > JAGWBF01 > DAOUJI01. Next base: position 8,685 of record DAOUJI010000139.1, read on the forward strand.
CGGCATCCCGATGTATATGTCGTCATAGTCGGCGTCCACGATATTGCCCACCATGCGGACGTTCCCTGCCTCGGGTATCTCCACTAAAACCACGTTGTAGGGAACACGGTCGCGGAGGACCGGGTGCACCGGGTATTCGCTGTTCATGTAGCTGTACACCACTCCCTTGCCGCTTGTCTTGACCCACTCATAGTTGAAGGAGTGGCAGCGGTAGCAAATTATCTCCGGGGTGTGCCGGAAGAGCTTGCATTGGGCGCATCGCTGGACCACCAGCTCACGACGCCTGCAGGCTTCCCAGAATCCGGCGTCGGGGCTGTCGGGGATCCAACCAGGCAGCGGCATTCCCTCCGGAAGGTAGTAATTGGTCATCATTTACCTCCGCACTATCAGAGAGCTGAGGGGTGAGACTCCAGGTCCGCTGGCGACGAAGGAAATCTCCGCTCCTTCCACCTGGGCAGTGGAGGTCCCGCGCACCTGCCTCACCGCTTCAGTGACGATTTCAAATCCGTGGGTGTAAGCCTCGGCCAGGTTGCCGCCACTGGTGTTTATGGGCAGATCTCCGTCAGGCCACTCGATGCGGCCTCCCTCGACGAAAGGTCCTCCCTCGCCCTTATCGCAGAATCCGTAGTCCTCGATGGACATCAGGACCAACGGCGTGAAGTTCTCGTAGAACTGGGCCACGTCCACGTCTTTCGGCTCAATTCCAGCCGTCCCCCAGAGGTCGCGGGAGAGTGCGTCGTGGTTGGAGTGGACCAGGCTTCGGTTCATGGCGCCCGCGCCGTAGCGGAATCCGCTTCCCTGAGCGGCGGCCATGAGGTAAGCCGGGGTCTGCTTCATGTCCCTGGCTCGTTCGGCAGTCGTCAGAATCACTGCGGCTGCGCCATCGGTTTCCTGGCAGCAGTCGAACAGGTGAAGGGGCTGAGCAATCCACCGGGACGCGTGATACGCTTCCATAGTCAACGGCCTGCCGTACATGACCGCCCGGGGATTCGTTTGGGCGTGCTTGTAGGACGCCATGGCGATGGCGCCGAGTTGGTCCTGAGTCGTTCCATACTCGTACATGTGCCGCTGGGCCTGCATGGCTGCGAGGGTTTGCCCGGCGGACATGCACCCGAAGGGAGCCTGGTAAGCTGCCTGGTCCATAACCCTGGACTGGCGGGCCGCAAGGGCTTGCCCAAAACGCCCGAACTGTCCCTGGGCCAGTCCCCTGTAGGCCACAACGTACTTTGCGTACCCGGCTACGATGGCGGCTGCCGCATTGCCGACGGCTCCTGACCCGCCGCCCCCGCCGCCGCCCCAGAACATGGTGTTGAACCTCACTTTGGGAGTCCCCAGGGCGGTGGATATCTTAATCGGGTCATTTCTGTCGTTGGCGTATGAAGCAAAGCCGTCGATTTCCCGGGGATCTATGCCCGCGTCATCGGCGGCGGCCATTATGGCCTGCAGACAAAGGTGGAACTCCCCATAGGGGCTTTGGCCCCTCTTGTAATAGTCGCTTTCGCCGATGCCGACTATGGCAACCTTGCCGTTGATGGTGTTCTCAGCCATATAGCCTGACCTCCTGAAATTAGACCGAGGGTTTCTATGATTTTACGGGCAGCGTCACCAGCGCGTAACTGGGTGTGGTGACCCCTTCTCGCTGGTTTTCGGCCCAGATCTCGCATTCCACGAAATGTTCGCCGCCCTCTTGGTACTTCCTGGTGACTTTCCCCTTCAGGGTCATCACGTCGCCTGGTCGGTTCATCCTGCGCATTTCCATGCGGAACTTGCGCAGCATCCCCTGGTCGCCGATCCAGCTGCAAATCAGCCGGTTGAAGCAGCCCTGCATGAAACCCGTGTTCACGAACACGTCCGGGTGTCCGCCATTCTGGGCGAAGGGCACGTCGTAGTGTACCTCGTAGAAGTCCTGGGAGCCGCTGACTTGCTTGACGATGCGGTTGGGGTCTATCTCCAAGGCGTAACCGGGGATTTCGTCCCCCTCGTCCACGTCGTCCCAGTACACTTGCTCGCTTGCCATGTCTATTCTCCCGCCTCGGCTATCTGCTCGGGCGTCCGGTGACGGAGGCCGAGGTTGGTCATTTTGGCCACCAGGTCGCCGTCCTGGTTGTATATGAGGGTCTCTATCTTGGTCCAGAAAGCCTTGGCGTCCAACCGGATTGGTTTGATGTAAATTTCGGCGATGCGCCGCTTGTAGGAGATTCTGTCCCCGGCCACGATGGGCTTGTAGAACTCCAACTCGCGGGTGAGGTTGATGTTTCGTTCGCCGGGGGTGACCACCCTGGGAAGAGCGGAAACTGGCTTGGAGGACGGGGGCCACAGGTTGTCCTTCACGAAGTACTCAACCATCGTAGGCGGGCATACGGCGTCCCGGTATCCAGCGGAGCGGGCGTAGTCGGGGTCCATGAAAAGGGGGTTCGGGTCTTCCGTCATGTGGCAGTAGCGCCGGATAGAGTCGTATTCGACGGGGTAGGGGTAATGCGAGAGTTCGGTTTCGACGCCTATGAGTTCTTGGGCTTCCGCCAGGAACTCCTCAGGGGTTTTCGGCATGGCACAACCTTGGCAATGCCCCAAGGTGAATAACAAAAAGGTAAGGGGCCGCTCTGCGAGTTGGAATTATATAGCGGCCCCTTCCAAGCGTCAACCCAAGCTGACCAGGTGTCTATTCGTAAGGCTTCAGTTTGATCTCTTTGAGGGCGGGTATTACCTCAGTCCCGATAAGCTGGAGCGACCGCATCACCTTGTCGTGGGGCATGTCGCCCTCGTTGCCGTAGCATATCAGGTAGCCGGGCGCCAGCCCTTCCAGAATCTCCGTCAGCTTCTTGGTCACCGTGTCCGGGTTTCCGACCACGATGCTGTTGGCCTCCTGAAGGTCGTCGTAGGTCCGGTACTGCTGCCCGAACCGGGTGCCGACTCCCGCCGGAATCTGCCGGACCACTGCGGTGTCGGCCCTGGAGCGGTAACCTGGAGGGTCGTTGTGCTCCTGGGGCCCCTTGAAGCGGTGGTCGGCGTTCCACATGAAGGTCTTTCCAATTTCGTAAGCCTCTTCGTCTGTGTCGGCGCACACCACCATGACGTTGCCGCCAAAGTTCCCTGGACCAGGGACGTAGCCTGCTTCCTTGGCCGTGTCGATGTATATCTCCTTCAGCCACTCGGTCTGCCCCTTGATGACCTGAAGGTTCAGGTAGGGGTAACCGTGCTCAGCGGCCCAGATGACGCTGGACGGGCTGCCGGTGCCTGGGAACCAGATGTCGGGGTGGGGCTTCTGCATGGGCAGCACCCAGGGGTTCACCATTCGGCGGTGGTAATATTCTCCTTCGAAGCGGAAGGGGCCGGGCTGAGTCCAGCACTTGAGAATCAGGTCGTGGGCCTCTTCAAACCGCCCGCGGTTCTCGGTGGGAGAGTTCCCCGACTGGATTGTCTCGATGGCGCTGCCCCGGACGAAGCCGGATATAATGCGGCCTCCTGAGTAGCAGTCGAGCATGGCAATCTCTTCCGCCAGCTTCACAGGGTCGTTAAGGCCTATCACGTTGCCCAGCAGGGCAATCTTCACGTTCTTGGTTACTTTGGTGAGGACGGCGCCGTCCAGGTTGATGGCCGGTTTCATGCACCAGTAGGCCGTGTGGTGCTCGTTGGACATGATGCCGTCGAACCCCACCTCGTCCACCAGGGCGTACTGCTCGTGGTACTGGTTGTAGAGGACGTGGGCCTTCTCCGGGTCGAAATAGGTGTTGGGGAACATCATACGAGTTCCTGGGTACTTCTCCAAGTCCTCTTCTTTTACATACCCGTTGGGCTGCTCGGTGAAGAAATAGACTTCGACCTTGTCCGTGGGCCGTTGCAGCTGATCTACCATGCTTAACTCCTTGATAAGTGTCTATGGGGATGAGAATCGGGCACAGTATAACAGAATGAACAAGAGGTGGGGAGTCCCCACCTCTTGGACGCCGCTAACAGGGCTTGGTGCGGGTATGAATCCCGCTACTCGTAGGGTTGGTGCTTGATTTCGTTGAGGGCGGGTATGATTTCTGCGCCGTGGGGACAGAGGACTAGCCTCGTGTCAAAGACACTACAAATCAAGCCGGTTTGAAGTTCTCCTACACTCAAGCCGTGATGAGCTGCAATGCTCTTTAGAATGCTCGACAGGGTCCTAGTCCTGATGGGCTTATGCAAGGGGACGACTTCATGATGTTCACCATTGGTCTGGGTGGTCACGCGCACATGAGAACCGCGCTGTCGCGTGGCCTCATAACCCAGGGTCCTGAGTGCTCTCTGTAAATTCGTTCCGTGCAGATTGCGCGGAAGCTTCACAAGGCAAAGACTTCGTCTCGTACAAAGTGAAGGCGAATCAATGCGGGGCGTTCCATGGTTGCATCAAAGTAGCAATCGACGGCTTCTCTGACGTTTTGCCGAAGCTCCTCGATGGTTTCGCCGTCGGTGTGGATGCCGTACCCAAGAGCGCTGGCCGAGTATCCGCCGTCGATTTCGTCCTCGATGACTTCGAATATCACCTCAGAGCTGTTGGCGGTCATTACTGTGCTCTCCTCTGGAAATGGGCCGAGTGCCTAAAGCCGCCTCTTCGAGAGGAGGCGTGTACATGAGGATGGACCGGATGCAGGCCCGCTACTCGTAGGGTTGGAGCTTGATCTCCTTGAGGGCGGGTATGATCTCCGTGCCAATAAGCTGGACGGAGCGCATGACGTCCTCGTGGGGCATGTCTCCTTCCAGTCCGTAGATGGAAACGTATCCGGGGTTCACGCCGTCTATCAGATCGGCTAGCTTGGCGATGCAGGTGTCCGGGTTGCCCACGACGATGCTGCCCCATTCCTGGAGGTTTTCGTAGGTCTTGCGCTGTCCGCCGTACCTAAGGCCGGCGCCGCCGGGCTGGGCCCTCAGCACTTCGATCCCCGCCCGCGACCGGTAGCCCGGCGGGTCGTTGTGTTCCTGCGGCCCCTTGAACATGTGCACGTCGTTCCACATATACGTCCGGCCGATCTCCTGGGCCTTCTCGTCGGTGTCGGCGCAGAAGACCTTCACGTTGCCGCCGAAGTTGCCCGGACCCGGAGTGTAGCCGGCTTCCTTGGCTGTCTGGATGTAGAGCTCCTTCAGCCATTCGGTCTGTCCCCGGATGATCTGGAGGTTCATGTATGGGTATCCGTGTTCCGCCGCCCACACGACGCTCTCAGGGCTTGCCGTGCCGGGGAACCAGATGTCCGGGTGGGGCTTCTGCATCGGGAGCACCCAGGGGTTGATCATCCTCCGGTCGTAGTGCTTGCCTTCGAAACGGAAGGGGCCCGGCTCCGTCCAGCACTTCAGGATCAAGTCGTGGGCCTCCTCGAACCTCTCCCGGTTCTCGGCCGGAGAGAGTCCGGACTGGAGGGTTTCGGTGGCGCTTCCCCGGACGAACCCGGATATAATTCGCCCGCCGGAGTAGCAGTCCAGCCTTGCAATTTCCTCGGCCAGCCTCACAGGGTCGTTCAGTCCGATGACGTTGCCCAGCAGGGCGATTTTCACGTTTTTTGTGACCTTGGCGATGACGGCCCCGTCCAGGTTGATGGACGGCTTCATGCACCAGTAGGCCATGTGGTGCTCGTTGGTCATGATGCCGTCGAACCCGACCTCGTCAACCAGGGCGTAAATCTCGTGGTACTGGTTGTAGAGTTGGTGGGCCTTCTCGGGGTCGAAGTAGGTGTTGGGGAACTCCATGCGAGTGGCCGTGAATTTCTCCAGGTCCTCGTTTTTGACGTACCCGTTTGGCTGTTCGGTAAAGAAGAAGACCTCCACCTGGTCGGTGGGGCGCGTAAGCATGTCTACCATCGGACTCCCCCTGGTGTTTTTATTTTGATGCCGAGTGCCCGCAGGCGGCTGTTTGGGGGAAGTATAACAAATGGAACGGGAAATATCAGCGCTGGCGTGGACATAACACGCGTTGACCCCCACTGCCTTGTCGTATAATCTGCTCCGAACCCTATATCTAAGGACTTGGATGGGCAGCATGGGCAGACTGGACGGAAAAGCGGCTATCGTCTCCGGCGGCGCCAGGGGGCTGGGCGAGATAATCACCCGCGTATTGGCGCAGGAAGGGGCGGCGGTGGCTTTCGGAGGACGCAGGCTCGATGAAGTCTCTCAAGGTCTGGAGGCGGAGCTTAAGGAGCAGGGCAGCCAGGCGCTCAACATCCGGCTCGACGTAGCTCAGGCCGACGACTGGAAGGCTGCGGTGGAGGCGGCTGAAGCGGCCTTCGGAAGGCTCGACGTGCTGGTGAACAACGCAGGAGTGGGCGGCAGGTCAGATATCGACAACATGCCGGAAGAGCTGTGGGACACCATCATGAACACCAAGGTCAAAGGAGCTTTCCTGGGCATCAAGCATTGCCTGCCTCCCATGAGACGAGCGGGGCGCGGCTCGGTGATAAACATAGGCTCGATAACCGGGCTGATCGCGCGCCCTTACGCCTCCGCGGCCTACAGCGCCGCCAACGCCGGACTGGCCAGCTTGAGCAAGCAGGTCGCTGTCAGTTATGCCGGGGAATCGATACGGAGCAACATCATCCACGCGGGCTCCCTGCACAACGAACGGTGGCTGGCGTCGGTGGCCGGCGACGAGGAAGCCTTGAGGTTCAGGCTGGGGAAAATCCCGATGGAGCGGCTGGGCGGCATGGAAGAAATAGCGGCCTGCGTCGTCTTCCTGGCCTCCGAGGAGTCCGGCCACGTCACGGGCGCGGACCTGGTCGTCGACGGCGGCGCCGTGGCTTGGTAGGGGGCTGAGAATGGTAGACCTGAGTGCGGGAACGTGGCACAGCCGACGATCTCGTAGAGATTACGTCGTTAAGATTGCCTGGTTGTTTTAGGCTTGGGTCCCGGTGGCTTGCGCCCGTAGTCCCCTCTCGGAGGAGCCGGCCTCGGGCCCGACCCATGAATCTCTACTCTTGGATGGTCAGCCGATGTATCTGAGTCCACGATCCCTGGGGGAGGCGTTATCCTTGGACCAGTGCCTGGCTTTCGTGTCTTATCGTCCTTGGCCCCGTCCGACGGCATGTGGCCTCCTTAGTGGCCCTAACTAGGTTGTCCTACGGCAGTTACATCAACTATATCATAAACGGTGGCGGCGCCCCAGCCTTGAGGTTTTTCAGACCTGGAATTGTAGAAGTATGTATATACCAAGGCTGATTTGAACTCCTTTGAGACAATGAACTCGAATATCTCGGTATGGGTTTCACCTGGTTCTATGATGAATTGGTCCTGGTCCCAGGTACGAAGGACATTATCGCCGGTGGGCCACTGCAAATAGTCGTGCTCTCTATCTACAAACACTTGAGCATACAGTTGTTCAACCTCTTCATCCGACGCAGGAGATATATGTTGTAACCGGCTGAAACCGTTTCGAATTTCAATTTGGACTTTTGAACTGTTGTACAAGTTTGCTGTAGCGTCAATGTGAACATAACTGCCCCCTATGGGTCGGTGGCAGACCTTGTGAGTGACCGTCAGGTGAGGGGCAAAATCTCGGAATACTTGCCACTTGTAGGCAGCAAAGACTCCGGCGACGGCTACTGCTAAAGCGGCGACTGAAGCTTGGACTGTCCAAGCCAAGTCTCTGGTTCTGTCTGCGTCGGGTAACCCGAGGTGCAACCCAAGAGCAAAGATGGCAAGCAGACCCAACACCCCAGAAGTTAGTAGAACGCCTCTTCGAATTGGTCTCCCCGTTCCACGCCGTGACAATCGTCGCCGTGCGTACGTCAGCTACAACGTCAATTGTTTATCCAATTTACTCGGTGTGCCAAGCGCCTGATGTCACACGTTCGCCCTGAGCCGGTCGAAGGGCCGCCCGTTGACACCCTGATTTCGTGCGTACATAATCCGAAACACATGGCCTCAGGGGGTAGCGATGAACGTTCAAGTGTTCACCCAACCTGGCTGATTCAGCTGCCGGACGCTGGAAGCGTTCCTCACTTCCAACGGCGTGGAGTTCCAGAACCATGACGTGCTCAACGACGAGGCGTCCAGGGAATTCCTCAAAGGCCGGGGCATCAAGGCCCTTCCCGTCACCATCGTCGACGACGATAAGGTGGTCATTGGCTACTACCCCAGGAAGCTCGTCGAGGTCCTGGAGCTTGAAACCGGCGTAGACCTGTCATCTTCCGCCCAGTGGCTAGCCGAGAAGTACGACGCCATCCTGTCCGCCGCGTCGAGGGCCGCCGGCCAACTTTTTCCTGCCGAATTGGACGAAGCCCCCGAGTGGCGGCCCAGGACCCTGCGGCAACTTCTTCTGCATATCATCTCCTTCCCGGAACTGGCGTGGCAGGCGCATGAGCACGGCAGCATGAGCAAGGAGGACATGGAGGCTTCCCACGAGAAGACCTCTCAGATCAGGTCACCGAAACAAATCGCAGACTACGGCTACGAGGTGCGGGAGAACGTCACGGCGTTCCTGAAGAGCGGCAACACCGCCGGGTTCGAGCGGGTGGTGCCGGCCCACTATGGGGGCGAGGTGACGGTGTTGGAACTGCTTCACATAATCCTCCGCCACTCCACCCACCACCTGAAGCAGGCCTACCACATCATGGAGACGGACCTGAAGGTCAAGCCCGAAAAGCCCGCGTCGGCGGCTGATTTCGAGGGAATATCCACCCCGGAAGAGCTTATATAATCCCTCCTACGCAATGAACGACGATTCCAACCCAACCCAGACCACCGTTGGCGCCTGGGACGCCGACCTCTACGACTCCAAGCATGCCTTTGTGTCGGAGTACGGCCTGGAGCTTGTGGAAATGCTGGCCCCGCGGACGGGCGAACGCATCCTGGACTTGGGGTGCGGCACAGGACGGTTGGCGAGCGAGATATCCAAGTCGGGTGCCGACGCGGTCGGCGTGGACATCGATCCATCCATGATTGACCGGGCAAGGGCCGCGTATCCAGACGTGGAGTTCGTGGTGGGCGACGCCGCCCGATACACCTGTGACGAGCCTTTCGACGCCGTTTTCTCCAACGCCGCCATCCACTGGATGAAGGACACCCACGGGGTAATGGCCACGTTGGGCGAAGTCCTCAAGCCCGGCGGGCGCCTGGTGGTGGAGTTGGGCGGGAAAGGGAACATCGCAGGCATCATCAAGGCCGTGGACCAAGCCCTTGAGTTGGTGGGACATCCCCGGCCGGTCCAGGGGCTGCCCTGGTACTTCCCCAGCGTTCCAGACTTCACATCGCGGCTGGAGGAGCGGGGCATAGTCACGAGCTATGCGGCGCTCTTCGATCGCCCCACCCCGCTGGAAGACGGCGCCAATGGCATGCGGCATTGGATGTCCATGTTTGGGGCAGAGTTGCTGGTCCATCTTCCCG
>DAOUJI010000140.1:0-7902 GCA_034422875.1 Dehalococcoidia bacterium
ATATGGGCACGGACCCCACAATCGCCCCAAGGTTCGTGCAACGGTGCGCTTCCTCCAGGGAGAAAGTGCGTGGTTAGGTGGCTGCTGGTCAGGCACGGAGAGACTGCATGGAACGCCGAAGGGCGTGTCCAGGGCCAGATTGACACTCCCATGTCCGAGAGAGGAGTCAAACAGGCCTCGGCTCTGGGTGAAAGGCTGGCCGGGCAGAAGATTGACGCCGCCTACGCCAGCGACTTGTCCCGCGCCTGGGAAACAGCTCGCTTGGCCCTCAAAAGGCACGACCTGGAACCCCGAGCCGAACCCCTCCTCAGGGAACGGACCTGGGGAGAATGGGAAGGGATGACCTTCAGGGAGGTGCGGAACCAGTTTCACGAGCAGTACGAGGCGGTCCGACGTTCTGTGGAGGTCTCCCCGCCCGGCGGCGAAAGCGTGCTGGACCTGATGGCGCGTACAACGGACTTTGTACAGAGTGTAACCGGACTCCACGCCCGGGAGGACACCGTGCTGGCCGTAGGACATGGAGGGTGCCTCAACGCTTTGCTCATGACTCTGCTGGACCTTCCTCCGTCCGCAACCAGGCGCTTTTCCCTGGCATCAGCCAGCCTGACGGTGATCGAGCCTTTGCCGTGGGGCAGGGCCATGAGGCTCTTCGGAGACATCTCCCACTGGGAAGGGAAGGTCTGATGGCCAGCTCTAAGGCTACGTCTCCCCAGTCCAAAGTGGTGATGGTCCAGGGCACCGCGTCCCACGTCGGCAAGAGCATCCTTGTTGCGGCGCTCTGCCGCATTTTCCGGCAAGACGGCTACAGAGTGGCTCCCTTCAAGGCCCAGAACATGTCCAACAACTCCTTCGTAACTCCCGACGGCGGAGAGATTGGCCGGGCCCAAGCGGTCCAGGCGGAGGCCGCCGGAGTCGAACCGTCCGTGGAGATGAACCCCATCCTTCTGAAACCTGAGGCCGACCACCGCTCCCAGGTGGTGTTGCTGGGCAGGCCAGCCGCCTCCGCCACCGGCGAATATTTCGCCACAGCAAAGCCCACGCTGTGGAAGGCCGTGGCAGAGTCCCTGGACAAGCTGAGAAGCCAGTACGACGTGGTGGTGATTGAAGGCGCAGGGAGCCCCGCCGAAATCAACCTGAAAGCCAACGAAATCGTCAACATGCGGGTGGCCCTCCACGCCAATGCTCCCGTGCTGCTGGTGGGAGACATAGACAGGGGAGGCGTCTTCGCGTCCCTGGTCGGCACAATGGAGCTTCTCGACCCGCCCGAAAAAGAGGTCGTCAAGGCCTTCATTGTCAACAAGTTCAGGGGGCAACTCTCCCTGCTGGAGCCCGGCCTGGACTGGCTGGAAGAGCGAACGGGAGTGCCGGTGCTGGGAGTGGTGCCCTATTTCAGGGACATAGAAATAGCCGAAGAGGACGCCGTATCCCTGGAAGAACGCAGGACGCTCAAATCCCAGACCGACTACGTGCTGGACATTGCAGTGCTGGGCCTGCCCCATATATCCAACTTCGACGATTTCGACCCCCTGAAGCGTGAACCCGGAGTCCGCCTGCGTTATGTGGAACACCTAGACAACCTGGGGAAGCCAGACCTGATAGTCCTGCCCGGCACCAAGACGACAATGGCTGACTTGTGGTGGCTGCGTGAACGCGGGTTCGCGTCGGAGATACAATCACTGGCCCGTTCGGGGACCCCGGTAATAGGTATATGCGGCGGCTATCAGATGATGGGACGCCGGATACTGGACCCTATGGCCGTGGAGTCCGACCAACCGGAAGCCGAGGGGCTGGGACTGCTTCCCGTGGACACCGTGTTCGCTACGGAAAAAGAGACCCACAGGGTCCGCGGGACCGTCAGCGCCGGCAGCGGCCTGCTGGGCAAAGCGGCCGGAGCCGCCGTGGAGGGCTACGAGATTCACATGGGTTCGTCCACACCGACAGGCCCGGAAGCACTGTCGGACCCCTTCAGAATCAGCCGCACGTCGGGGCAGCCCTCGTCCGGCGTTGACGGGGCCATCACGCCGGAGGGGCTAGCTTTGGGGACGTACATCCACGGAGTGTTCAACAGCTACAGCCTGCGCAGGGCCATCTTGGAGCAGCTAGCCGAATGGAAAGGAACGTCTCTACCCGACCCGTCCGAAACCGGCGGCCAGCTATCCCGCGACAGCGAATACGACAAGCTGGCCCAGACGGTCAGGGACAGCCTCAAGATGGACCTCCTCTACCGCATCGTGGGGCTTGATCCACCCCAGGTGACGTAGGAGGAAGGCGCAGCCAGCGGGCCTTCGACAAGCCTGTCCTGAGCCGGGCGCCCGGCTCAGCTCGAACGGAACGAAGGAAAGGCCAGAAACAATCGAAAGGATTCCAGCAAAGGCGCACGCCACATTGACAAAAGGGGCGTCAAAAACTAAACTTCCAATAATGATTCTAATGAGAGAATCGATGGAACGCTCACATAGGAGATTGGGGCGGCCCAGCCCTGTTTCCCAACTGCTTTACTCCCTTTCTCTGCGATTGTATACTTAACCGCGATTGGTTATGACGAAAGGAGGCGTCTATGCCTGATAAGGACATTGCATTAATGGCCCACCTCATGCGTAGGGCCGGGTTCGGAGCCACCAGAGACGAGCTCGAGGCCCGCGTGGCCAAAGGCTATGAAGCTACGGTAGAGGAGCTGGTTCACCCTGAGGGGCAGCCCGACGTGGAATTCGACCTGATGGAGCGCTACGTTCCCGAGTACGGGGAACTGGCCGGCATCGAGGCCAACCAGCAAGCCTGGGCCTACCGGATGTGCACGACCAAGCGTCCCTTCCAGGAGAAGATAGCCCTGTTCTGGCACGGGATTCTGTGCACCGGCTTCGCCAAAATCGACCACGGCCGGATGATGAGCTACAACATCGACCTCTTCCGGCATTTCGCTTTCGGCAACTTCCGCACCCTGCTGCTGGAGTTGTCCAAGCACCCCACAATGGTCTACTACCTGGACAACAACGACAACCACAAGGGCAGCATCAACGAGAACTATGGCCGTGAGCTTCTGGAGCTCTTCTCCCTCGGCGTAGGCATGGACGGCGACTTCAACTACACCGAGGACGACGTCAAGGCCGCTTCCAGGGCCTTCACGGGCTGGAACATCGAGCCCACCTACCCCACCTACCCGTATGGGCGCGCCTTGTGGAAGTTCCGATACGACCCCGCCGACCACGACGACAGCGAGAAGACCCTCCTGGGAGAGACCGGCCACTGGAACGGCGAGGACGTAATCGACATTATCCTGCGCCAGCCGGGCACGGCCAGGTTCATCGCCCGCCACCTCTACAACTTCTTCGTGGCCGACGAGCCCCAGGTGCCCGCATGGAAGGACACGGCTCCCAGAGACGTCGAGGCCATACAGACCCTGGAGAAGGCTATAATTGACAACGACTACGAGATGCGGCCCGTATACCGGGCTCTGTTCAACTCGGAGTTCTTCAAAGAGGCCCGGTTCCAGAAGGTGAAGAGCCCTGCCGAGGTGGTCATAGGCACGGTCAGGATGACCGGAGACCACCAGGGAGACATCAAGCGCGGGATGTTCGAGATAATGCAGGAATGCACCTACATGGGGCAGGACCTGATGAACCCGCCCTCCGTAGAGGGATGGCACACCGGAAGGGAATGGATTGACAGCGGCACGCTGGTGGAACGCATCAACTTCGTCGCAGACCAGATAGCTCAGAGAGCGCCTGGAGTGCAGTTGATTATCGACCGGCTCAGCGACGGCTCAGCGCCCATGACAGCCGAAGAGTTCGTCGACGGCTGCCTTGACCTGATCGGGCCCGTCGAAGTCAAGGACGACACCCGCAAGTCCCTGGTGGAATACGCCAAGGCCGGCGGAGAACTCAAGCGCGACTCCGAAGAGTCCCGCACCCAGTTCGCAGACCGGGTCGTCGAGATGCTCCAGCTGATTTCAGCCACCGCAGAATACCAATACGCATAGGTCAACCACGAGGAGGAATCATGGCAGGAAACGGCAACGGCAGAGAACGAGTCCTGGTAGTCCTCTCCATGTCCGGTGGAAACGACGGGCTCAACACCCTTGTGCCGTACACCAACTCACACTACCACGACTACCGGCGCACTCTTGGGATCCCGGAAGACCAGGTCCTGAAGATCAACGATGAGGTGGGCTTCCACCCCAGCATGACCGAACTCAAGGACATGTACGACGAGGGCAACGTGGCGGTGATTCAGGGCGTGGGATACCCCCACCCCAGCCGCTCCCACTTCCGCTCCATGGACATCTGGCACACCTGTGAGCCGGACATCATCGGACAGGAAGGCTGGCTCGGAAGGGCCATCCGTGACATCGACCCCAACGGCGAAAACGTCCTGACCGGAGTGAACTTCGGTCGCGGGCTCCCCAGGGCAATGGTGGCCCCGGGAGTCCCCGTGGCGTCGGTCTCCAACATAGACACCTACGGCGTGCTTACGGGAATCGACGGCCAGGACCAGCGCGCCCAGGCCCTCGAGACCTTCAACAGGATGTACTCCCCGGCCATCGGCTCCGGCCCGGTGATGGACTACATCTGGGAGACGGGCCGCTCGGCCCTCAAGGGCGCCGACATCCTGAAAATCGCCCCTGAAAAGTACGAGTCCACCGTCGAATACGGCCACTTCCCCATCGGACAGGGAATGCGCGGCATCGCGCAGGTCCACTTTGCCGAGCTTGGGACGAGGGTGCTCTACACCACCTCCCCCTACAACTCCTTCGACACCCACGCCAGCCAGGCCGGCGCCCAGTCCCGCCTGTGGCGGGAGGTCTCCCGGACTGTCTCCGACTTCTACGACGACCTGCGGGAACACAACCAGGGATCAGAAGTCGTTCTGCTTCTGTTCAGCGAGTTCGGTCGCAGGGCCAAGGACAACGGCGGCGGCACCGACCACGGCACCGGAAGCGTATGCTTTGTCATCGGCGACCACGTCAAGGGCGGACTGTACGGTGAGTACCCCTCCTTGAAGGAAGCAGACCTGGAGGACGGCGGCGACCTGCTCCACACTGTGGACTTCCGCAGCGTCTACTCCACCATCCTGGACAGGTGGTTTGGACTGGAGCCTCAGCCCATCGTCAACGGCAACTTCGAGCAGATAGACTTCCTCTAGGCGGAGAGACAAGAACAAACGGCGGCAGGGAAGGCGCATCTCCCCTGCCGCCCATCATGGCGTACATCGGGAAATGGTCCCGACAGTGGAGAGTTAGCATGTCAAGCTTCTTCTTTGGTATAACAGACCGCGTATTCACCTATGACCACACCATCGGCAGGGCCGAGTTCTCGGGCTCCGGATTCAGGCAGCCCATGGACATGGCCATGTCCTCGGAGGGCATCATATACGTGCCCAGCCGATGCTGGGAGTACCGCCCCGACGGCGTACGGGTCACCATGGTGACGCCGGATGAGGACTTCGTGGGCGAGTTCAGCAAGTTTGGAGACGGGGACGGCGATATGACCTGGCCCACGTCCATCGCCCTGGACAAGGACGACAACGTATACCTGGCCGACGAGGCCCTGAACCGCATCTCCATATTCGACAAAGACGGCGGCTTCCTGGACAAGTGGGGAACGCCCGGCTCAGAAGAGGGCCAAATCAACAAACCCTCCGGCATACGCTTCGACGCCGACGAGAACATGGTCATGGTGGACAGCGCCAACCACCGGGTGCAGAAGTTCACCAAGGACGGCAAGTTCCTGGGAGCCTGGGGGTCCCACGGGACCGGGCCGGGCCAGTTCAACCTGCCCTGGGGCCTGACCATCGACCACAACGGCGACGTGTACGTGTGCGACTGGCGCAACGACCGGGTCCAGAAGTTCTCGGCTGACGGCGAGTATCTGGCTGAGTTCGGCGCCCCTCACACGGAGATATCCGAAGCCGACAGCCAACACTACGTTCACAGCGTCCAGATAGGCGTGGACAGGGTTTTCAGCGAAGAGCCCAAGCAGGCCATGCCCGCGGGACAGTTCGACCGCCCTACCGGAGTGGCTGTGGACAAGTACGGCGACGTGTACGTGTGCGACTGGCGCAACGACCGGGTGGAAGTCCTTTCGCCCGACGGACGCTATATCACCTCGCTGACCGGCGAGGCTGGACTGTCCAAGTGGGGTGTTGAGAAGCTCAACGCCAACCCGGACCACCTCAAAATGCGAAAGCTGGTGCGCGACCTCGTAATGGAGCGCAGACTGTGGCGGCCCAAGGCGATAATGATCGACGACGACGGTCGCATCTACATTCTGGACACCAACCGGGCGCGCATACAGGTCTACCAGAAGGAAGACTACTAGGCGCCACTTCCCCAATGCTTTCAAGGCAACGAAAGTCCCCCGACAGTCGGGGGACTTTCACATTCAGGAGCTTGCCGTGAGGAATCAGAATGGCCGACGATAGAGTGACGTGGCCCAGGGTCAAGGAGCTTTTAGACGGCATCATGGAACGCTGGATTGCCAGGCACGGAGAACCCGCGCCGGGCATCCACGATTACTGGTGGGACACTCCTGAGGAATTGGCGGCCAACAAGCCCTACGGACGCCAACTCATAGAGCCGGGAGTCCCCGGCAAGGACACCTTCCTGGTGGTCTTTCTGAGGAAGGGAATAGGTTCCATCCCCAAGATGCCCCGGGGCGGACCTTTTCTCAAAGAGGATGAAGTCCAGGAAATCGAGCGGTGGATTGACGACGGGATGCCCGTGGAGTAGCGCCCATTAAACAAGTCCCAGGTCAGCCCCCGGATATGATGCAGCCGGGGGTTTTCTTTTCAGGGAAGTCCCTGCACCGTTGCGGGCGGCTGTCGTATATGCGGCAGGCCCAGGTATCCCGGTCCAGCATTGGGCAACAGTCGGCTTCGTGGTCAGTAAAACGCACCCATCCTGACCCATACTGGTCCCGCACAACCGCAGGAACGACTCCAAGGGAGTTGGCTGAGTCCAGGAACCGGTCCACCTCGTCCCACTCCAGAAGCAACACGATTGGCCCGCGACAGCACATCCCGTGGCAATCTTCCATACAGACGCGGGATGCTTCTTCGGGTGTCAACCCTGGCAGAACATGAGGAGCCATGTCACCCTCCTTCTCTAAATTATACACCCACTATTGGCCTTGCAACTGCATTATGTTTGACGCATTGAGACTCCGGCGCTAGCATCCCTTTGACCGTACCCGGGACCGAATAATGACCCAACCCTCCAACCAACCGACTGGCCAGGACTCCGGCGAACTCCGCGCCGACATTCTCCGAGTAGACTCCGGACCTCCCCACGAAGGAGACACTGGGGAAGGCATAGTCATCCACACCAACCGCGGTCCCATTCCGGGGATTCTCCACAGAGGCCAGGGCCAATACGCAGGCGGAGTTCTCTGGGTTGCCGGGGCCAGGGGCGGATACACCGGTCCGGCCAACAACGTCTACGGCGACCTGTCGGAAGAATTGGTTTCCCAGGGCATCGTCTCGCTGCGTCTGAACTACAGGCAGCCCAGCGTGTTCCCTGAGTCGGTGTTGGACACGCTGGTCGGCCTCTCATTCCTGAAAGGCATCGGCTGCCCCCGTAGTGCGGTGGTGGGACATTCGTTTGGCGGGGCAGTGGTGATAGCGGCCGCGGCGCTCAGTCCCACGGCCAGCGCCGTCGTGTCCCTGTCGCCCCAGACCTACGGCGCTCAGAGCGCAGGCGAGATTGCCCCCCGTCCCATCCTGGTGGTGCATGGCCTTTCCGACACTCGCCTGCCGCCCAGGTGCGCGGAGCAAATCTACGCCTGGTCGGGCGAACCCAAGGAACTGGTGCTCTACCCCGACACCGAACACGGCCTCCGGGAATCATCCGAGGAGCTGCGTGACCTCCTCCGAACCTGGATACCGGAGAAGCTCAAAGAGGGCTGACGG